>CATZEP010000034.1 GCA_958418185.1 uncultured Collinsella sp. | reverse complement strand
GTGGACACGCTATGAGCCTTGGCGGAAAGCACGATATTGGTAAAGCCGCGATCCTCAAAATGTTTGACGAAACGCTCGCTCGACATCACAAGCTTTTCGGGCTGCGTAAGGTCATCGCGCTCGGCGATATCCTGCTCAAGCGAGCCGGCGTTCACGCCAATGCGAATCGCGCACCCAGCGGCGCCTGCGGCATCGATCACGGCATCGACCTTAGCCCAATCGCCAATGTTGCCGGGATTGATGCGGAGCTTAGCGGCACCGGCCTCCACGGCGCCAATGGCGAGTTTATGGTTAAAGTGGATATCGGCAACGATCGGCACCGGAGACTCCGCACAAATCGTGCGAAAGCCCTCGAGCGCAGCCTCGGTGGGCACGCTCACGCGCACAACATCACAACCCGCCTGGGCGAGTGCACGAACTTGTGCAAGCGTTGCCTGCGCGTCGGCGGTATCGGTGCAGGTCATGGATTGGACCACCACCGGTGCGCCGCCACCGATCTGAACGCCGCCCACATGCACGGGGCGCGTCAGCTCGCGCGGCAAAGGATGGGATAAAGACAATCCAAACACTCCCCTACAAAATAAATCGAAGGACGTCGGAACGAAGCATATAGACAAACAGCAGCGCAAAGAGCACGATGCCGACATAGCTGACGATCGTCTGCACCTTCAGCGGCAGCTCGCGACCGGCGACCTTTTGGATGATCTCGATAACCAACTTTCCCCCGTCGAGCGGCGGAATGGGCAGCAGGTTCATAAAGCCCAGCGAGAACGAGATGAGCGCGGCAAATGTCAAGAAGGTCGCGGGGCCGGCTGCCGCCGCCTGAGAAGACATGACGCTGATGCCAACAATCGAGCTGGACTGATCGAGTATCTCCATCGTATGCTGCGGCTGCAGCAGACGCATAACGCCCTCAGCAGTCTGCTGAACATAGGAGAACGACAGGCGCGCCGAGGTGATAGGGTCCAAATGGACCACCTGCGTAGAAGCATAAACACCCAAACGCTCGTCCTCCTTGAGCGCGACCGAGGTCGAAAGTTTCTTACCGTCGCGCTGGTACTCAATGGCGATATCGTCCTGACCGGCAGCCTTGCCGATGGCATCATACACATCCATCCAGCTGGAGCAGGACACGCCATCGACACTAAGAATCGTGTCGCCGGCCTCGATGCCCGCCTTGGCGGCTATCGAGCCTTCTTCGACCTGACCGATCACATTGCTATCGACCGGCACCGATACGCCGGCGATAGAGTAGATGCTCATAAGCAGCAAAAAGCCCGTCAGGATATTGACGAGAATGCCCGCGAGCAGCATAAAGGCACGCTTGAGAAAACCCTGGCCCAGATAGGTATGCGAACGCTCCTGCTCGAGGAACTCCGAAGCAGTGACCGGCAGCTCCCACACATCGCCCTCGGCAGTCGCATGCTCTCGATCGAACTTGCGGCCGTCAAAGGTGGTATATCCTGCAGCATCGCGCGGCAGCGTCTGATACCTAACCGGATAATAGCTGGGTGAAGGCTTCTCCCCTTCCTCGTACCAAGGCGCAATGGAACCCCAGCCCAAAAGCAAGGCACAAGCCTCGAGAACATCCTCCTCGGGCAGCTCCAGCTCGACGGAAAGGTCTGCAACCGAAACGCGACCATAACGATAGATCGCCGCAAGTACACGGTCGGCGCACGAGACATCGGTCGGGTCCATACCGCAGATAGCGGCATAGCCACCCAGCAGCAGCGGTGTCACGCCAAACTTGGTACCGATGCGACGCGACGTACGATGAATGTCAAAGCGGCACGGTAGGCCCAAGAAAAACTCGGTGACGCGCACGCCGCACACACGGGCCGCCAAAAAGTGGCCGCCCTCATGCAGAAACACGAGGACGGATAGCATCAAAAGGCCCCAAAAGACTGAGGAGAGAACGCTCAGAACAGTATCCATAAAACGAAAAGCAATCCTTACGATTAAGAGCGGGTTGCAGCGAGCACCTCGGCGGCCTTGGCACGAGCCCACGTATCGATATCGCGAAGCTGCTCAAAGGATGCGACCGCCTGCGTATCGTGTGCATCCATGCACGACTCGACGATACGGTCGATATCGGTAAAGGTACAGGCATCGTGCAGGAAGGCATCGACGGCAACTTCGTTGGCGGCATTCAGCACGCACGGCATGGTGCCGCCCGTTCTGCCGGCACGCTCGGCCAGCGCCAGGCAGCGGAATGTGTCCATATCGGCAGCATCAAACGTGAGCTGCCCGAGCTCGCGGAAATCGATTCGAGGCGCTGGGGTATCCCACCGCTCGGGATACGAGAACGCGAACTGGATGGGAATGCGCATGTCGGACGCACCAAGATGTGCCATCACAGAGCCGTCCGCATACTCGACCATCGAGTGGATCTTTGACTGGCGCTGAACGACCACGTTGATAAAGTCGAGATCGCACCCGAACAGGTGCATCGCCTCGATACGCTCCAAGCCCTTATTCATGAGGGTCGCAGAGTCGATGGTGATCTTAGCACCCATGGCCCACGTGGGGTGTGCCAGCGCATCGGAGCGTGTCACGCAATTGAGCTCGTCGCGCGTACGGCCAAAGAACGGACCACCCGAGCAAGTGAGCCAAATGCAGTGAGCCTCGCGCGGATTCTCCCCCAGATAGCACTGGTAGATGGCGGAGTGCTCGGAGTCGACCGGAATAAGCTGACCGGGCTGCGCCAACGGCATCAGCAGATCACCGCCGACAACGAGGGACTCCTTGTTAGCAAGTGCAAGACGCTTGTTCGAGGTCAGGGCTGCATGGCTCGCTTCGAGCCCGGCAGCGCCCACAATGGCAACAAGCACACAGTCGACGTCATCGCGACGCGCGAGCTCACAAACCGCCTGCGCACCAACACCGAGCTCGGTGCCCTCGGGCAGCTCCTGCAGCACAGCGTCCGTACCGTGGGTGGTATCGGCCACGGCAACGGCCGGAACCGAAAACTCACGGGCGAACGCAACGAGCTCCGAGGTGCTGGAGTTAACGGACAGTGCCGTCACCTGCAGTCGATCGGCATGCTGACGGCATACATCAAGTGCCTGCGTACCGATAGAGCCCGTACAACCCAGGATGGCAACGCGAAGACGCCCATCGGGGCCGTACGTCGCCTGAAAGGCCATTACAGCACGCCTCCGATCATCAAAAGCAGCTGCGCAGTAATGCAGCCAAAGATAAGCGAGTCGCTACGATCGAGCATGCCGCCATGGCCCGGAATAAGGTTGCCAGAATCCTTGACGCCCACGCCACGCTTGATGCGTGACTCGATGAGGTCACCGATAACGCCCAGGATGGACACAACCACGCCGCAAAGCAGCGCATAGGGCAAGCTCAGCTTATAGAAATGCGTCGCCCACAAAATAAGCCAGATAAGAACCGAACCCAAGATGCCGCCGACAAAGCCCTCCCAGCTCTTTTTGGGAGAGATCTTGGGGACCATCTTGTGCTTGCCGATACGACTGCCCACGATGTAGGCAAACGAATCGGAGACCCAGAGAGACGCGCAAACACCCACCGAAAGCAGGGCGCCGGCAAAACCGGGCACGGCATCGCGCAGCAGCACGATGGCCGACAGCATAAAACCGGTGTAGATGGGACCCATGAGCGTCACAGCTACATCGGATATGCGGGTACGCGCCGACCAGACATACCAAATACCCACCGCAAGCATCAGAGCAAAAAGCAGGGCATTCAACAGCAGCGAGTCGCCCAGCGCCGAGAGCGGAAAGAGCACGGCGGCAGCGATGCCCAGGCGCTCATTGGCCACCTTGCCATCGAGCTTCGTCATGCGGAAAAACTCAAAGCAGCACAGGCCGCTCATGACGGAGACGAAGATGGCGGTGGGAACGATACCCAAAACCAGGCAGAGAATAAATACGACGGCGTAGACGATACCTGCGGCGGCACGGGTAATAAAGCCGGCAAGCCACGAAGTCGCAGCCGCCCCGCTCTTGGCGGCAGGCGCCTTGGGAGCAGACGCCTTGGGACGATCGGACACGATTAAGCCTCCTCGGTCTTGCTCAGTCCACCAAACCTACGGTCGCGGCCCTGATAGGCCAAAATGGCGTTGACAAGACCCCAACGATCAAAGTCGGGCCAATAGGTATCGGTGACATAAAACTCGGAATAGGCAACCTGCCACAGCAGATAGTTCGAAAGGCGAAGCTCGCCGGAGGTTCGAATCACAAGCTCCGGATCGGGTAGCCCAGCGGTATACAGGTGCGAAGCAACCATATCATCGTCGATAGCGGCCGGATCGATCTTTCCGGCAGCGGCATCGAGCGCGATCTGACGGACAGCACGGGTGATCTCGGCACGGGCTCCGTAGTTGACGGCAAGTGCCAGCGTCATGCCGGTATGGTCGGCACACTCGGCAAGACCTCGCTCAAAGACATCGCGGGTCTTCTTGGGCAGTGCGGAAATATCGCCCAAAAAGACAACGCGCACGTTTTCGCGCTTAAGCAGCGGCAGCTCATCGATAAACGTCTTAGCAAACAGATGCATTAAAACGTTGACCTCATGCTGCGGACGATTCCAGTTTTCGGTGGAAAACGCATAGGCCGAAAGGACGTCGACGCCCAAACGCACGCATGCGGTAATGATCTCGCGCAGGGAGACGATACCGGCCTTGTGTCCCTCGGTGCGGGCAAGACCGCGCGCCGTGGCCCAGCGACCGTTACCGTCCATGATGCACGAAATATGATGCGGAATCTTATTGAGGTCAAGGTCGGAAAAACCGACGCCCGCAGGGGCGTCGGCAAAGTACTCGACCAGTTTTTTCTCGTCGTATTGCACCTTAGATCTCCATGACCTCGGCTTCTTTTTCCTTCAGAAGCTCCTCAACCTTGGCAACATACTCATCGGTATACTTCTGGACCTTGGCCTGCTCGCGACGGACATCGTCCTCGGTGAGCTCTTCGTCGCGCTCGAGCTTGTTGTTAAAGTCGCGACGGATGTTGCGAATGGGG
Source organism: uncultured Collinsella sp. (assembly GCA_958418185.1). Taxonomy (GTDB): domain Bacteria; phylum Actinomycetota; class Coriobacteriia; order Coriobacteriales; family Coriobacteriaceae; genus Collinsella. Next base: position 6,747 of record CATZEP010000034.1, on the reverse strand, counting down.
ACCTTGGCCTGCTCGGCATACTCGCGGCACTCCTTGACGAGCTCGCGACGACGTTCCTCGGTGGGAGCCGGGAACGGCAGGCGCACGACGGTACCGTCAGAGTTGGGAGTAATGCCCAGATCGGAAGCGCTGATAGCCTTCACGATTGCGTTGACGAGCGCCTTGTCCCAGGGCTCGATAAGCAGCATGTGAGCCTCGGGGGTCTTAACGGCGGCAACCTGGGTAACCGGCGTGGGAACACCGTAGTAATCGACGGTGATGTCGGACAGAATGTTGGCGCTAGCGCGGCCCGTGCGAACCTTGGAGAAGTTGTGCTTGAGGGACTCGAGCGACTTGTCCATGTGGGCGGTGATGTTCTCTGCCATGCTTAATCCTCCTGATAGACGAGCGTGCCGACGGGCTCACCCGAAAGCGCGCGCTTGACGGTGTCCTCGCCATCGATGTTGAGGACCAAAATCGGCATACGGTTATCCTGGCACAGTGCCGTAGCCGTGGAATCCATAACCTGCAGACCGCGGACGAGAACCTCGTGATAGGTAATCTTGTCAAAACGGACGGCATCGGCACACTTGACGGGATCCTTGTCGTAGATGCCGTCAACCTTGGTGGCCTTAATCAGAATCTCGGCACCGATCTCGCAGGCACGAAGAGCCGCGGCGGTGTCAGTCGTAAAGTACGGATTGCCCGAACCGGCGGCAAAAATAACGACATTGCCCTTGGAAAGGTGGTTGATGGCGCGACGGCGAATATAGGGCTCGCAGATCTCGTTCATCTGGATAGCGCTCATCACGCGGCAGGGAACATCGTTATGCTCGAAGGCATCCTGCAGGGCGAGCGCATTCATTACGGTTGCAAGCATGCCCATGTAGTCGGCCTGGGCACGCTCCATGCCACCGGCAGCGCCGGCCATGCCGCGGAAAATGTTGCCGCCGCCGACCACGACGCCGCCCTCGTGACCAACGGCGAGCAGCTCCTTGACCTGCTTGGCAAGATGATCGGTAATCTTGGGGTCGATGCCATATTGGCCGTCGCCCATCAGTGCTTCGCCGGAAAGCTTAAGAAGCACGCGTTTATATCGGATGTCGGACAAAGCGATCCTCCTTTAATTAGACTCTCAATATGATATCAAAGGCTCTGATAAGAGCCATGAAAAAGCAGGCTGTGAGTAAAACCCACAGCCTGCTCATTACCAGCTACAAGAGCTTATTTACTCGCCACGGACCAGACGGTCAAAGGCAACGACGGTAATGGTATCGCCGAGCTCCTTGGAGACCTGCTCAGCGTACTTCTTGATGGTGAGGGAGCTGTCCTTGATGAACTCCTGCTCGGTGAGCACGGACTGCTTGTAGAACTTCTCCAGACGGCCAACAGCCATCTTCTCCTGAATGGCCTCGGGCTTACCGGACTCGGCAGCCTGAGCCATGTAGATCTCCTTCTCGTGCTCGACGGTCTCGGCCGGAACCTGATCGCGGGCAGCGCAGATCGGGGCGACGGCGGCAACCTGAAGGGCAACATCGTGAGCGAAGGTCTTGAAGGAGTCGGCCTGAGCGGTCTCGGCCTTCTCGAAAGCGAACTCGACGAGGACGCCGATCTTACCACCCATGTGGATGTAAGAAGCGAGAGCGCCATTCTCGACCTTGCGGGCGGAGAAACGAGCGATCTTCATGTTCTCGCCCATGATGTGAATCATCTCGGTGAGCTCGGAGGAGACGGTCTCCTCGCCCATCGGCTTCTCGAGCAGAGCATCGACATCGGCCGGCTCGGTGGTAGCGACAACCTCGGCGACCTTGGAAGCAAAGCCGGTGAACTTGGCGTTGGAGCCGACGAAGTCGGTCTCGCAGGAAAGCTCGAGCAGAGCGCCGGACTTGCCGTCCTCGGAGACGAACGCGGCGACAGCGCCCTCGTTGGTCTCACGGCCAGCCTTCTTGGCAGCCTTGGCGAGGCCGTTCTTGCGCAGAACGTCAACAGCGACGTCCATGTCGCCGTCAGCCTCGACGAGAGCCTTCTTGCACTCCATCATCGGGGAGTCGGTCATCTCGCGGAGCTGCTTGACCGTAGCGGCAGTAATCTGGGCCATTGTGGTTCCTTTCAAAGAGATGAAAAAGACTTAAATAGGACTGATTTACTCGGCCTTGGGCTCGGCGGCCATCTCGGCCTCGGAGACCTGCTCCTTACCGGAGCCAGCGAGGCAGGCGTCGGCCATGAGCTCGCACATAATGGTGACAGCGGAGATGGCGTCATCGTTGCAGGGGATGCCGTACTCGACCTCGTCGGGATCGGAGTTGGTGTCGATCAGGGCGACGACGGGGATGTTCAGGCGCTGGGCCTCCTTAATGGCGTTCTCCTCGCGCTTGGTGTCGATGACGAAGAGAGCCTGGGGCAGACCCTTCATGTCGCGGGCGCCACCGAGGTTGGTCTGGAGCTTAGCGAGCTCCTTGCCGAGCACTGCCTGCTCCTTCTTGGGCAGCACTGCCATGCGACCGTCCTCGACCATGGCCTCGAGCTCCTCCATGCGGTTGATGCGGGAGCGGATGGTGACGAAGTTGGTCAGCATGCCGCCGAGCCAACGCTGGTTGATGTAAGGCATGTTGGCGCGCTCAGCGGCGTTCTTAACGGCCTCCTGAGCCTGCTTCTTGGTGCCGACGAACAGCACGTTGCCGCCCTTGGCGACGTTCTTGACGAAGGTGTAGGCCTGATCGGCGTCAAGGATGGTCTGCTTGAGGTCGAGGATGTAGATGCCGTTGCGCTCACCGAAGATGAACGGCTTCATCTTGGGGTTCCAGCGACGGGTCTGGTGACCGAAGTGGCAGCCGGCCTCGAGCAGGGTGCGGATATTAATCTTGGTAGCCATATTAAACCTCCTGTGGTTTGCCTCCGCGCGGGGTCATCCTCCAAAACCAACCCGGACATGTGCTACCAAAGCCCGGGCACCACGGTATGAAGTAGCCGCGCGTGCGTGATAAAAACCTGTTGCCGTGAAGCAACCCGATGAATGATAGCAGGATTGCCTCTTCCTGCCAACCCGCAATCAAAACCACACACCTCGGTGCGGCGCGGGAGGCCCTTCTCCTACTCGCCGCGGGGGTGTGCCTGACTCACGGCACGCTTGAGTCGGTCGGGCGTGAGGTGCGTATAGATCTGCGTCGTGGACAAGCTCGCATGCCCCAGCAGCTCCTGAACCGAGCGCAGATCCGCGCCGCCCTCGAGCAGGTCGGTCGCAAAGGTGTGGCGCATCGCATGCGGGGCGATGTCGGCAGGAATGCCGGCAAGTGCCGCAAGCATGTGGAAACGCCTCCTCAGCATGGCGGCACTCATGCGGTTTCCGCGCGCCGAGATAAACAGCGGATGCACGCCGTTCGCACTATCGACACGCTTTGCCTGCACAAGGAGATGTGGCCTCCCCTCCTCAATATAGCGGCGAGTCGCCTCGAGAGCACGCCGATAGAGGGGCACGATACGCTCCTTGCCCCCCTTGCCCCAAAGTCGCAGCGTTCGCTCTGACCAAGCAATGGACTCCACGTTGAGCGCCGCGAGCTCCGAGATTCGCGCGCCGGAGGCATAGAGCAGCTCGAGCATCGCCGCATCACGCAGCCCCGCAGGCGTCGAGGTGTCGGGGGCCTTGAGCAACGCCTCGACTTGCCGGGTCGTCAGCACACCAGGAAGATCGCGCGGCAGTTTGGGCGAGGATATCGCCGAGACCGCATCGCCCTCAACGATTCCCTCGGCAGCCATCCACCGATAGAGCGAGCGAATGGCAGACAGATGAGCCGCAAGGGTCCGAGCCGCCACTTGGCCACGCGACAGCTCGGCCAAATAGGAACGAACGGTCCGTACGTCGGCGACGCGAGCGTCGATGCCCTCACGGTCGCACCACGCGGCGAAGCGCTCGAGCCGTGAGGCGTAGGCGGTTACCGTATTGGGAGCGAGCCCTTCGACGCGTGCAATGTAGGCAATGAACGAGTCGACGGCATCGTACAGGTCAAAAGCTATGACCTCTCGCCTCCAAACAGATCGGAGCGCGATTCCAGATAAGCATCCAGGGCCTTAAGGGCGCGATCCGCGTAGGCCTGGTAACGATCGCGCTTGCTGCGACGCTTACCGTCCTCGAGCGGCGGCACGAGGCCAAAGTTGACGTGCATGGGCTGGTAGCCCACCGTAGCCGGGTCGGTCGCATACCCCACGAGCGCGCCCAGGGCGCCCACGCGCGGCAGCTCGACGGGAGCAGCCTCGACAGCCTCGGCATAGGTGTTGAGCGCGGCGAGCAGACCCGTCGCCACGGCTTCCATGTACCCCTCGGTGCCGGTAATCTGGCCGGCAAGGCGCACGCTCGTGCCGGGCACGGCAAAGGTGCCATCGAGCACGTGCGGCGCATCGACAAAGGTGTTGCGGTGCATGACGCCGTAGCGGAAGAACTCGGCGTTCTCCAGTCCGGGAACCATACGAAAGACGCGCTTCTGTTCGCCGAAGGTCAGGTTGGTCTGGAAGCCAACCAGGTTATAGGCCGTCTTCTCCTTGTTCTCGGCGCGCAGCTGGATCGCCGCCCAGGGACGGCGACCGGTGCGCGGGTCGGTGAGCCCGACGGGCTTCATGGCACCAAAACGGATGGCATCCTTGCCCGTGCGCGCAACCTCCTCGGCAGGCTGGCAGGCCTGAAACAGGTCCCCGCCCTCAAAATCCTTGAGCACCACGCGATCGGCCGTGGTGAGCGCCTCGATAAAGTCCTCGTACTCTTCCTTATTGAGCGGGGCATTGAGATAGTCGCCACTCCCCTGCTCCTCGTAGCGCGACTGCGAGAACAGCACGTCCATATCGAGCGTCGAGGCATCGACGATCGGGGCGGCCGCGTCAAAGAACGCCAGGGCGTCACCGCCGACGAGCTTCATGACCTCCTCGCTCAATGCCGGCGAGCACAAGGGGCCCGCGGCGATAACCACATGACCCTCGGGGATCTGGGTGACCTCACCGTGGACAACCTCAATATTGGGGCGAGCGGCAACCTCGGCCTCGACAAGCTCGGAAAACTTGACACGGTCGACCGCCAGGGCGCCACCGGCGGGAACAGCGGCACGATGAGCGCAGTCGAGCAGCACCGAGCCCATACGCCCGAGCTCGGCCTTCAGCAGACCGGCGGCAGAATCGGGACGGGTCGACTTAAACGAATTGGAGCAGACGAGCTCCGCCAAGTGATCGGTATGGTGGGCAGGAGAGCTCACCTGCGGGCGCATCTCGCACAGCTTTACGGCGAACCCGCGATCTGCCAGCTGAATCGCGCATTCCGATCCCGCCAGACCGCCACCGATAACCGTCACCTGATCAAACAGCATCTGCAAACACCTTTCTAATTGACACGTTTTCCATTGTGACCGAAGGGCGTCTGGGCGTGAAGGGCAAACTTGGAGGGCGCATACCTTCCATCCATCATGCGCTCGATGAGGCCCTCGAGTTCGAGCGAACCCAGAAGTTTGAGCACGCCGACGGCATCGAGCGAGACGAGTGCCGCGATGTCGTCGACCTTGAGCGGCGAGGCGATGAGCGCATGCATCACGGCCTGCTGCGTGGGGTCCAGATCTGCGATACCGGGTGCATCAGGACGCGAATAGCGCAGGGTGCCGTAGATTCGCGAGATGGCCATCTCGATTGACTCCTCGTCAATAATGCAGCAGGCCCCGTTGGCAATGAGGTAGTTGGTACCGCGCGACTCGGGTGACAAAATCGAACCCGGCACGGCAAGAAGCTCGCGCCCCAGGTCCATGGCGGCCTCCGCCGTCGAGAACGTGCCCGAAGGCATGCCAGCCTCCGACACGAAGAGCGCCTGCGAAAGCGCGGCAATCACCCGGTTACGCCGCGGGAAGGCAAACTTACGTGGCCCCATACCCCAAGGCGAGATGGACACGACCGCGCCGCCCGTATCGAGCGTGCGCGCGATGAGCCCCGCGCTCGAGCGCGGGTAGACTACATCGGCGCCTGTCCCCAACACCATGACATGTTTACCACCAGCATTGACCGCGGCCCAACCCGACGCTTGGTCGCAACCGACCGCACCGCCGGAGACCACCGTCACCCCCGCCTCGACCGCAACTTTCGCGGCCAGCTCTGCCACGGCAAGGCCGTACGGCGAGGCCTTGCGAGCGCCGATAATGGAGAGCGCGGGAGACGACAGTGCGGCGGGGTCGCCATGCACATAGAACGTCTGGGGTACATCAGAGAGCTCCAAAACGGTATCTGGATACAACGCATCCCCGGGATGCAGTTCATAGCGGGCCTCACCCATCACTGATCCCTCCGTCCCTGATACATGGCGGCCTCGAGCACATGATCTTGCGTCACCCGCTCACTTTCGGCGACATCGGCAATCGTGCGCGCGATGCGCACCAGACGCACGATGCCGCGCCCCGTGAGATGCGTACGCTTCGACAATCCAAGCACGCACGTTTCCGCCGCCCGATCGAGCGCAAAGGTCGATACGACACCATCGATAGAGCGGGACTCGGCATCCTCGGCCTCGGCATCCGCATCGTCCATATGGGTCTCGCGCCAGGCACGAAAAGCCCTACCGCGGACAACGTAGTCGCGCAGCTCGGTCGACGACATGCCCTCGGCGCCCTCGATAATCACCTGCGGATCGGGGCGGGTCACGTCGATCATCATGTCGATACGATCAGCCAAAGGACCGCGCAACTTGGACCGGTAGCGCTCGACCATCGATGCCGAGCAGCGACACGGAACCTCACGATCGCCCAAAAAGCC
>CATZEP010000033.1 GCA_958418185.1 uncultured Collinsella sp. | reverse complement strand
CGTGACGTCTATGCTTTCCTGGAGTACTGCGCCGACTGCTGCGAGAATGTGGCTGATGTCGTGGATTCGATTGTCATGAAGAACAGTTAATTGGGGGGGGTACGTGTCCCACCGGTCGCGGGCCCGACCACTAATAACCTTTTTCACTCCGGCTGCAAGCAGAGTCGTTCAAAAGGTTATTAGTGGTCGGGCCCGCTCCCTTATGCACCACCATTGGAACTTTGGCTGATAGTTATAGCGCAATGGGGGTTTGGCCGAAGGGGCCTTTAGTACCCAATTGAGCACTTTGGCATTCGTTGGGTGTTTGGCTGGATAGGGCTTTGGGTACCCTTTGTTTTGCTTTGGATTGATTCGTTGACTTTGGAGGGCTCGTATGGGGTATTTGGATCTGGCTCGGGGTCGGTATTCTTGTCGTGAATTTGAGGCTCGGGCTGTGGAGCAGGCTGTGGTGGATGCCATTGTTGAGGCTGGGCGTATTGCTCCTTCTGCTTGTAATAATCATCCAACCCGTGTGATGGTGTTGGATACACCCGAGCTTTTGGAGAAGGCGGCTGCTTGTCAGCCTCGGTTTGCTCGTGATGGGTCCATCTTTGGCGCTCCGCTCATCTTCCTCATTTGCAGCGTTACCGACGACGCTTGGGTTCGCCCCTATGACCAGATGAACTCCAGCGCTATCGCCACCTCGATTGTTTGCGATCAAATGATGATGGAGGCCGAGGAGCAAGGCCTGGGAACGTGTTGGGTATGCCATTTTAAGCCCGAGCTAGCCCGAGAGCGGTTCAACCTACCCGAGGGCGTCTATCCCTATCACATGCTCGTCTGCGGCTATCCTGCCGACCACATCGCCGATCCCGAGCATCGCGAGGCCCGCACCATTCCCCTCTCCGACTTCCTCCTCAAGTAGTTTTTGGCACATGCCCTAAAATCTCCTTTTTACCACGCGCCCTTCGCCGAGTTCTGCCCTATCACACGCAGAGCTCGGCGTTTTCGCGCCCAGGGCGCACGCGCTTCCCTATTGGAATACAGATGGAACAGCTTTCACGAATACATGGCCGAGCTGTAGGCGACTAACACGGCAACCATCATTCCTCAATAAAAGCCGGCACGCGGTTAGTCCTGCGCATCTTGAAATCACCAATCTTGTGAGAGACATAGAGAATGCCGTCCATCCCATCTCGCGATGCATATGACAGGTGAACAGAACCGCAATCCGCTCCGTCATCGTCGAGAAGATCAAACGAATTCGGATCGCTTGTTGCAGCCAAACGACCACTCATACAAGAGCCATCGGCATTACAGATTTGCCATTCCATATCTTCGCCCGCAAGAATCGCCATAGACGGCCTGATTGCATCACCGCTGGCATACATCCCGTCTATGCCAAACCCATTTTCAGCGCCATCAATAAACGACTGCTCGGACCTATACGTCGCAAACGATGCACATAGCGCCATTGCAAGACCAACTGCAAGAACAACAATTACAATCTTTACGTAGCTCTTGGCCATCATGCCATCCCTCTTTTCGCTTGCCTAAGGAAATGCGGAAGAAGCTGTTCGTCGCGGTTTGTTTGCGCACCTTTCTGCCCCGGTTCGGTTACTTTGACTACTTGCGAGCCTCCATATACCGTTATTACCCATGTACGTGATATGGATTTCGAACATATCGAACTTAGTCAATGATTGCGGGGGCTTTCACCCACAATGTGAAATGACGCATCGGATTGTCTCTCAAGCATATCGAGCTTGTGACAGGCTCTCTGCGGAGCACCGTATATAAAATTGATAAAAGGTAGAAATTAAGGCATATCCCAAAAATCTACTAAAAAAGGAGCCCGCAGGTGCGAGCTCCTCTTAAGGACACGAGATTGTAGCTCTGGCGCTAGTCCAGGTCGTCGGCGGCAAAGTTGTCGATCGGGGCGAAGGGGTCAGCCACGGGGACAACCGGATCAGCGACAGGCAGCGGCTCGGCGGCGGGAACGGTCACTGCAGGAGAAGCCGCAGAACCGACCGGCGTGGAGGCCATAAGGTCGGACGGGAAGGAATTCTGCGCATCGTCCATGAAGTGCTGGATGAGCTTGAGGTACTCGGCTTTGAACTCCTCACGGGAAGCCTTCAGACGGTCGATCTCCTCGAGCTCGGCCTGCTTCTCGGTCAGGGCCTGACGGATGACCTCGCGGGCCTTGGCGTCGGCTTCGTTGCGGATGCGCTCAGCGTTCTCGTTGGCATCGTTGACGATGCCCTCGGCGGTCTGCTGGGCAGCAATCAGCGCAGCGGAGATCTGGCGCTCCTGAGCGGAGAAGTCGGGTGCGGGAGCGGCCACAGGAGCGGCGGGAACGGCCTGAGCGGCAGCGTCCTGAGCCTGGGCAAGCTGGGCCTGCGTGTCGGCAAGCTGCTGCTCGGTGGCAGTCAGACGACCCTTAAGATCGACAATCTTGGCAAGCATAGCGTCAACCTCGGAGGACAGCGTCTCCAAAAAGACGTCGACCTCGGCGGGATCATAGCCGCGCTTGGCCTCAGAGAAAGTCTGAGCCTGGATGTCAGCAGGGGTAATAGCCATAACAAGTTCTCCTTTATCATCGCCTTGGCGCCGGGCGCCCGACGTAAGTTACTGAGCCAGTACTATACGAGTATACCTATAAGAAGCTGCAGAATCAGCCTCTGCACCAACTGCAACGCAATAATCGCAACGACCGGCGAAAAATCAACGCCGCCCATCGGCGGAATAAACCGACGAAACAGGTTGAGCCACGGACCGCAGACGCTATCGAGCACCGCGGCGATATCCTGCAGCAGGCCGCCCTGCTTCATGGGAATCCACGTCATAAAGCAATAGACCACAATAAGTGTGGAGTAGAAGTTGAACAGCGTGTTGACCAGCTGGACAATGGTGTAGATGTTGATGAGAATCTCCTCGTCTTGGGTTTACTTAAGGTAGCCGTCGGCGCGCAGCTTCTTGAGGTCCGAATCCTTGACCTCGCAGCCGGCGGGCAGCACCATAAACACGCGATCGCCCACCTCTTTGACTGTAGCGCCCAGGCCGCAGGCAAAGCCATAGCTAAAGTCCAGGACACGCTTGGCGACCTCGGTGCGAACGCCAACAAAAATCAGCGCAACGGGCTGCTTGGTGCGCACGCGGCGGACAACGGTCTCGACATCGTCATAGCTCTCAGGGCGCAGGACATAGGCAGGCAGCTGCGGCGTGGCGTTAATGATGTTGTTTGCATAGGCCGAGGCGTCGCTCGGCGCAGAAGCGGGCGCAGGTGCCGCGGCACGAGCGCGGGCGCTCTCGGCATAACTCGACGGCGTGTCGTAAGCGCCGGGGCGATAGCCGCCTGCGGCACTATCCTGAGAACGCGACGGCGGATTGTACGTCGTTGCATGACGCGAGTCATCGCCGACCAGCTGGCCGGAGCGCGTATACACGGCGACCGACTCGGCCTCACCGCGGCGCGTTTGGCCCAGCAGGCCGTTACTCGGCTCGTCCTGGGTATAGAAGCCCTCGCCCGAGGCACCGCTGTAACCGTTGTTCTGGTAGCCGTCGTCATAGCCATCATCGTAGCCGTAGTCGTCGTCCTGACCATAACCCTGGTCGTAACCCTGCTGGCCGCCCAGGTGCATCTTATTTTTAATCTCGTCAAGGAAGCCCATGGTTGTGTCCTCTCGCGGTTTAGTGCAGGCGCTCCGATAATCAGTGCGCACTTCAGAGCCTTATTTTACTGCAAACTCCGGGCTAAATACTACCCTGCCCAGGCGAACGAGCGTAGAGCCTTCCTCAAGGGCAGGCTCAAAGTCCTCGCTCATGCCGCAGGAAAGTTCGGGCAGGCTCAGATCGGAGTGCGTCGCCTCAAGCTCATCCCTTAGCTCGCGAAGTCCGGCAAAAGTGCGGCGCGCCACATCCTTATTCCCCCGGGGTGCCATAGTCATAAGGCCCTGCACACAAATTCCCTCAAGCTCCGCAAGCTCACCTGCGGCGTCTCGGACCTCGTCGGGCGAAAAGCCGCCCTTGGACTCCTCGCCGCTCACATTGACCTCGATCAGCACGCGCTGGGGGCCGGAAAGCTCGCCCGCCTCAATCTTGCGGACCGCACGGCTCGAGATAGCCTGAGCCAAATGCAGCGATCCCACCGAATGAATCAGCTCGGCCGAGCCCAGAACCGCATTGATCTTGTTGGTCTGCAGGTTGCCGATCATATCGAAGCGCACCTCGGGTAGCTCCGGATGCTCTGCGAGACCCGCAAGCTTGCGAACGAGCTCCTGCGGACGGTTCTCGGCAAAATGGCGATACCCCGCCTGGATAGCGGCAACGGTCTCATCGACGCCAACAGTCTTGGTGACGGCAATCAGGCGCGCGGCATCGTGGGGACGGCCCGCGCGATCGAGCGCCGCATAAAAACGCTCCAGAATCTGCTCGCGGCGAGCGCGCATCAAGTCCAAATAGTTATCCATTGCCAATCGCCTCCGCTGACAGCCAAACAAGTAGTCCCATGCTAACGCAAGAGCGCGGCCCCGCATCCGCAAGGCCGCGCTCACTTAGGTATTTACAATCTTTCGACGAACGGGGCCGCCCTACTCCTCGTCATCCTCGGCGTCGTCCTCGTCCTCAAGGTGCTCAAGCAGATAGCGAAGGCCCTCGCTCACCTCGTTAGCAGGCACCTTGGCAACATAGCCCGCATCCACGGCGGGCCTCATGATGACACCCTCGCCCGAAGGCACGCGCATGCTCTCAAGCTCATCCTCGTCCGTACGGGCGATATCGCCGGCAGTCATGCGCTGGCCGGTCAAAAGGAAGGTCAGACGGCAGGCAGCATCGATGGAAATCGAGGCGATACGATCGAGGTAGCGCGAAACCATAATGGCGCGGCGCAGATCGTCATAGTTGCTGTCGTCATCCATAAAATCGCCCGTGTCCATACGGTTGAAAGTACGGAAGAACTTCTCGTACGCCGCATGCACCGGCTCGTCCTCGACGGCCAGGTTGCAGATGATGGACATGTCGTTGGTGACGAGCGCGGAAAGCGACGAACCCAGCACCCGGTAAACAGCTTCGGCCTCGGCCTCAACCGTACCGACGAGTTCCTGGGGCAGCGAGATGTCGGCCTTGACCATGTGACGCGTGGCGCGGCAGATCTGGCGAACCTTATCGGTCATGCGCTGCAGGTTAAAGTCGACGTAGATAATCGTCTGCAGCAAACGGAAGTCGGAGGCGACCGGCGACTGCGTAGCGATCAGGTTGTAGCACACGGCCTCCAAGTTGGCGCAGCGAGCATCAATCGAAAGCGTGCGCTTCTTGGTCTTAGTGGCGAGCTTGCGGTCGTCGGTCACATAGGCCTTCACGGCGTCGTGAAGGGCAAGATCGACGGCCTCGTAGATGCTCAACATCTCGTGACGGGCCTCGATGAGCTGACGGGAAAACAGTTTGCGCATGGTTCACTCCAATCAGTTGGGTGCGGTCATGCCGCCCGCACAGTGAATACGCACCGGACCAGGTCCGATCGGCTTGGGACTAGTCGCACCGATCAGCCAAAGCGGCCGGTGATATAGTCTTCCGTCCGCGAATCCACCGGGCTGGTGAAGATCGCGTCGGTTTGACCATACTCGATGAGCGTGGCGGGCTCACCGGCAACTTCCTGCAAGAAAAATGCGGTGTAGTCGCTAATGCGAGCGGCCTGCTGCATAGAATGCGTGACGATGATGATCGTCATCTCGGGCGCCAGCTCGGCCATCAGATCCTCGACCTTAGATACGGACGTGGGGTCGATGGCGGAGCAGGGCTCGTCCATCAGAAGGACATCGGGCTGCACCGCAAGCACACGCGCGATGCACAGACGCTGCTGTTGACCGCCCGAGAGCGCCAAACCATCCTTGTTGAGCTGATTGGATACCTCTTTCCAGAGGTTGGCGCGCTTGAGCGATTCTTCCACGATGTCGTCGAGGTCGCTTTTGCTAGTCACGCCCTGCAGACGAGGGCCAAAAGCGACATTCTCGTAGATGGATTTGGGAAACGGGTTGGGCTGCTGAAAAATCATGCCCACGCGGCGACGAAGGTCGACCGGGTCGACGCCCTCGGCATAGATATCGTTGCCGTCGAGTGTCATGGTGCCCTCGACGCGAGTACCCTCGATAAGGTCGTTCATACGGTTGATGCAGCGCAAAAACGTCGATTTACCACAGCCCGAAGGACCGATAAACGAGGTGATGGCGTTTTTGGCGATGTTGAGGTCGAGCCCCGTCAGCGCATGAAAGTCACCGTACCAAAAGTTGAAATCCTTGGCTGTGATGGCCGCTTGCTCCGGCGTGGGAGCGGACTGATAGACGGACATGGGACTCCTTAACTAGCGGCGCTTGCGCGACAGATAACGCGCAAACAGGTTGAAGGCCAGAATAATCGCCATCAGCAAAAGCGCAGTGCCGTAGGCTGCGTTCATGTTGATGCCGTCGTTGGCAAGCAAATAGAGGTGAACGGTCATGGGACGACCGGAATCAAGCGGCGAGATCGGCAGATTGATGGCCTGACCCATGGTGTAGAGCACCACCGCGGTCTCGCCGATGGCGCGACCGATGGCAAGGACGATGCCGGTGGCAATGCGGCCAAAGGCAGAAGGAAGCACGATCTTGGAGACGACCTGCCACTTGGTGGCGCCCAGGCCATATGCGCCCCAACGGATATAGCGCGGAACGGCGCGAATTGCCTCCTCGGTGGTGCGCATGACGATGGGCAGCATCAGAAGCGCCAGCGCCAGAGCGGCCGAAACCATCGAAAGGCCCAGGCCCATGGCCTCAACAAACAAGGCGTAACCAAAGAGGCCCATAACGATGGAAGGCACCGAGGCCAGGGCATCGGCAGCATAGCGAATGATGTCGACGACCTTGCCCTGCTTGGCGTATTCGGCCAGATAGACCGCAGCCAAGACGGCAACCGGCGTGCAGATGAGCATGGCGAGCGCCGTCACGTAGATGGTCGAGACGATCGTGGGCCAGATGCCACCCTCGGCGTTTACGCCCTGCGGCCAGCCGAAGATAAAGTCGAGCGAGATATGCGGAAGACCGTTGATGACCACGTAGGCGATGATGGCAAGCAACACCAGGGTGGTGATATAGGCCGCGGCGCGAAACACGCCGAGCATAATCTTGTTGGACAGGTCCTTGTTGATGCGGCCCTTCTTGCCATGGGAAAGGGCACGCTTGATGAGCTCGCGCGACGATGTCGTATCGACCGTCGTGTCAACGGAATCGGACATAGCCTACCCCCTCTTCTTTGAAATCAGGCGAACGATACCCACCAGTGCAGCTGAGATGATAAACAGGACCACGCCCATGCCAAACAGAGCCGAGCGATGCAGGCCCGAGGAATAGCTCATGTCGAGTGCGATCTGGCTCGTGAGCGTCGAGATGGGGCTCGAGATGCTATCTGGAATGACCGGGGCGTTGCCCACGACCATCAGCACGGCCATGGTCTCACCGATGGCACGCCCCATACCCAAGACAATTGCATCGACAATGCCCAGCTTGGCTGCAGGCAGCACGACCTTGTAGATGGTCTGCCACTTGGTGGCACCCATGGCATAGGACGCCTCGCGAATGCCCATGGGGATGGAATTGAGGGCATCGATCGTGAGCGTGGTAATGGTGGGAACGATCATGATGGCAAGCACAAACCACGCCGTCAGCGCGCCAAAGCCAAGACCGCCGGTCAGCTGCGCGATAAACGGGCGGATGATGACCATGCCAAAGAAGCCGTAGATGATGGAGGGGATGCCCGCCAGCAGGTCGACGGCGGGGCTGATGAGCCTGCGCACGCGCTTGCTGGCGATCTCGACCAGATATACAGCCGTGCCCACACCCAGGGGCACGCCCATGGCGAGCGCACCGACCGTCACCAGACCAGAGCCCGCCAGCAGCGACATGATGCCGTAGTGGCCCTCGGATGGCGCCCACGTAAAGCTAAAGAAGTCCGCCAGGCCGATGTCGGTAAAGACGGGCAGCGCCGAGTACGTGGTAAAGACAAAGATCAGGATAACGGTGACGACCGCCAAGAACGCGCAGGCAAAGAAGATCCACTGCAGCGCCTTCTCCTTGAGATAGGTGCTACGCGACACCAACGCCAACTCACGCTTTTTGGGCGTCTGAGCCTCCTGCTCAATCTGGGGGGTTTCCTGTGCTTCCACGCTACTCACTCCCCTTTCCGTCGTTGGTGACGGGAATAAAGCCCGCCTCGCGAATCTGCTTGTCCATCTTTTCGGACGTCACATAGTCGATGTAATCCTGCGCCTGCTGCGAAGGCACACCCTTCACAAAGAAGTAAAGGTCGCGCGAGATGGGATAGCCGCCACTTGCGACCGTCTTCTCGGATGCCTCGACATGGTTGACCGAAACGGCCTTAACCGAGGTCGTGGCGTTGAGGCTCTCGACAAAACCCAGCGAGATGTAGCCAATGGCGCCATGCGAGCGGGACACGACGTCGCGCACTTGGCCCGTACCCGAAAGAACGGCCGAGCGGCGATCGAACGGCGTGCCGTCCATCACGATGGTACGGAAGGCCTCGCGCGTACCGGACGCCTCATCGCGGTTGATAACCTGAATCTTCAGGTCCTCTCCGCCGACTTCCTTCCAGTTGGTGATCTTGCCGGCGTAAATATCGCGGAGCTGCTCGGTCGAGAGATTGTCGACCGGGTTGTCGTCGTTCACGATGACTGCGATGCCGTCGTGCGCGATTACGATCGGGGTCAGGCCAAGGTCTTGTTCGTCGGCATTGAGGCCACGAGACGAGCTGGCGATGTCGGCCGTGCCGTTGCTGACGGCCTCGATACCCGCAGAGGAGCCAAGGCCGGAGACGAGCACATCGGTGCCGGCCTCTTCCTTAAAGCCCTCGGCTGCGATCTCGGCAATGGGAAGGCACGTGGTCGAGCCGGCCACGGTAATAGAAGATGTGGAAGATCCCGAGGAGCAAGCACACAGCGTGAGCGTAAGCACTGCAGCACTCAGGACCGATGCGATCTTTCTCATAGCATCACGCCGATCGCAGCATGGCGCCCACAGGTGCCGCCCTCGTTGCGGTAGGAATAAAAGCGGTCGTTCTGACGAACGGTGGAAAGCTTGGTGTCCACAATGCTGCTCGCCTCGACGCCGGCGTCCATCAGCGCCTCGCGAATGGCGGCGGAAAGATCGAGCATACGAGAAGCAGAGGCATCGATGCACGCGAACTCGGCGGCAAAGCGATCCATAAGTTCTTGGGACACCTCGTACTCGTCGCCCAGGATATGGGGCCCAATGTAGGCAGAGATGTCGTCCGGCTTGCAGCCAGCCGCCTCGCAGAGCGCTTGGCACGCCTTGGCGGAAATGCGCGCAATCGTGCCCTTCCAGCCAGAGTGCACCACGGCAAAGCCGCCGGGAGCCACCAGCACCACGGGAACGCAATCGGCAAAGCAGAGCATCACGGGTACCTCACGGGCCATGCAGACGATGGCATCGCAGCCCTCGGCAATCTGCTCGCGAATGTTCTCGAGATCATCAGCACCGTTCGAGGTCACCGTCACGACATGGTCACCGTGTACTTGATTGGGAACAAGCAGGTTGTGCTCGCACTCGGCGGCACCCAAGGCCTCGAGTGCGCGGCGACGATTTTCTTGAACGGCAAAGGGGTCATCGCCAACATGCGAGCCCAGATTGAGTGAGGAGTACGCATCTTCGGAAACACCGCCGGCGCGTTCGGTAAAAGCAAAGCGAACATCGTGCGTCGCGCCCTCTACCAACGTAACTCCATCATGGTCGACACGCGAAACGCTGTCCGCACGTGCTGCCATACTAAAGCCTCCTAATAACACAAGTATCGCGGCGACGCCGCAGCAGTCCGTGCCACACGGCTGCCATACTTCATCAAAAGGATACCCGCAGCGGTAGGGGCTAAACGTAAGGGGAACGTAAGGAGATTGGAGGCTTTCGTTTACAAAGGCAAAACACAACAAAAAGGGTGCGCCCAATCGGACGCACCCCATACAGGTCGCTGAGAAAAACGAACTAGAAGCTGCCGCGCTTGAGGAAGTCAGGAAGCTCAAACTGGTCGTTGCCAAAGTTGGGGAGCTCGGTACCACCGACGTTGCGAGTCGGGGCAGCCTGAGCCGGGCTCGTGGCAGGAGCGGTGCGCTGCGGCTCGGTAGAAGCAGCGGCCTTGCTCTGGGACTGCTGTGCAGCGAAGAGCTCGTCCTGACGGTTGACGTTGGAGTCGGAGAAGCCCGTAGCGATGACGGTAATACGCACCTGATCGCCCAGGGACTCGTCGACAACGGTACCGAAGATGATGTTGGCCTCGGGGTCGACGGCGTTGGCGACAACGTCGGCGGCGTCGCTGATCTCCTGAATGCCCAGGTCCTTGGAACCGGCAATGGAAAGCAGGACGCGCGTAGCGCCATCGATGGAGCTCTCGAGCAGCGGGCTGGAAATAGCCTGCTGGGCAGCGTCGACGGCACGGGTGTCCCCAGAAGCGGTACCGATACCCATCATGGCGGTACCGGCCTGCTTCATGATGGTCTTAACATCGGCGAAGTCCAGGTTGATGATACCGGGGACGGTGATGAGGTCGGTGATGCCCTGGGTGCCCTGGGAAAGGACGCCATCGGCGATTGCGAAGGCCTCAAGCATGGTGGTCTTCTTCTCGGCGATGTCGAGCAGCTTGTCGTTAGGGATAACGATCATGGTGTCGACGCAGTCGGAAAGCGTCTTAATGCCTTCTTCGGCGCTCTTCTTGCGCTTGCGGCCCTCAAACGTAAAGGGCTTGGTCACGACGGCGACGGTCAGCGCGCCGACCTCGTTCATCGCGATATCGGCAACGATGGGGGCAGCGCCGGTACCGGTGCCGCCGCCCTCGCCGCAGGTGATGAACACCATATCGGCGCCAGCGAGCGCCTCGGCGATGTCGTCGCGGGACTCATCGGCGGCCTTACGGCCGACCTCGGGGTTGGCGCCAGCGCCCAGGCCGCGGGTCAGGTCGGTGCCGATGTGCACCTTGATATCGGCATCAGAGATCGCGAGTGCCTGAGCATCGGTGTTGATGGCAACAAACTCGACGCCGCGGATACCCTCTTCGATCATTCGATTGACCGCGTTGGTACCGCCGCCGCCGACGCCGACCACCTTAATGACGGCAAGGTAGTTGTTGATCTCTGTCTCGTGCATGTCGGTCCTCCGAACAAAGGTTATTGCCATAGCATGGGTTGACCCCTGCGCACATTAACCTTCAAGTTGAAAGTAAATGCAAAGGTAAACCGTATTATGTTTGCACATTATGAACGTATCAGTCAAATAATTGACGGTGAAAACCAAACAAACCAGATAAACGGCGCGGTATGCCCCGTCAACAAAGGCCAGAAGACGCTACGAGGTCGGTGCGTTCCTAAACGTATAGTTGCCAGGAGATCGAACGTTGATATACGTCACGCCCTCCACCTGCGAAAGCAGCTTGGTAACGATACGCTCCTTTTTGGCAATGTCATCCGAATCTCCGAGCGACACCTCGATACCGTTATCGAGATTCGCCGAGATGGCCTCGACCGAGGGCGTGGAAATATCCTTGACCTGGCCCAGGAACTCGCTCGAGAATCCGCGGACGTAATCCAGGCCGGCCTTGACCGCCTTGGAATTTACCGCTTGCCCCGAAACCGGCGCGACATCGGCCGAGACATCGGTCAGCAGCACGGCTCCGTAATGTTTGGCGAGCGCCAGGGCGGCATCGATGCCGTTTAGGGTGTTGGCACCCTCCCCCGTTGTGATGACATTGCCCTGGTCGTCAACATCGACCGAGGTAGACAGCGGTGCAATCCATG
>CATZEP010000032.1 GCA_958418185.1 uncultured Collinsella sp. | reverse complement strand
AGGCAGGCCGCATCCGACCTCCCTCGCAAAGAGCTATTTACTATTCCCACTCGATGGTCGCGGGCGGCTTGGACGTGATGTCGTAGCACACGCGGTTGGCGCCAGGGACCTCGGCGACGATGCGGCCGGAGATGCGGGCCAGAACGTCGTAGGGCAGCTTGGCCCAGTCGGCTGTCATAGCGTCGCTGGACTCGACGGCACGCAGGATGATCGGGCGCTGGTAGGTGCGCTCGTCGCCCATAACGCCGACGGACTTAATGTCGGGCAGGACCGCAAAGTACTGCCAGCAGCTGTGCTCGGAGTTGCGCTCGCCGGTCTGCTCAAACAGACGCTGGTTGTAGGCGTCGAGCTCCTCGCGCACGATGGCGTCGGCGTTCTTGAGAATCTCGAGCTTCTCCTTGTCGACCGCGCCGATGATGCGGATGGCCAGACCCGGGCCCGGGAAAGGCTGGCGGAACACGATATGACCCGGCAGGCCGAGCGCCAGACCAAGTGCGCGGACCTCGTCCTTAAAGAAATGATCGAGCGGCTCGATGAGGTCGAAGTGCACGCCCTCGGGGAACGGGATTAGGTTGTGATGGCTCTTGATGGTGGCCGTCTTGCCGCCCGTCTTGCGAGCGCCGGACTCGATGATGTCGGGGTAGATGGTGCCCTGGGCCAGGTACTTGACCGGCTTGCCGTCGGTCTCGAGCTGCTGCGCCACGGCGAAGAACTCTTTCCAGAACTGCGTACCGATGATGCGGCGCTTCTCCTCGGGCTCGGTCACGCCGGCCAGAAGCTCGGCATAACGGTCCTCGGCGTGGACGTGGATAAAGTCGACGTCAAACTGCTTGGTGAAGACCTCCTCCACCTGCTCGGGCTCACCCTTGCGCAGCAGGCCGTGGTTGATGAACACGCAGGTCATCTGCTTGCCCACGGCGCGAGCGCCCAGCGCAGCCACGACGGAGGAGTCGACGCCGCCGGACAGGGCCAGAATCACGCGGTCGTTGCCGACCTTCTCGCGGAACTCAGCCGTCATGGTCTCGACCAGGTTGTCCATGCTCCAGTTGGGCTCCAGGCCGCAGATCTCAAACAGGAAGTTGCTCAGCAGCTGCTGACCGTACTCGGAGTGCTTGACCTCGGGATGGAACTGCGTGGTGTAGATCTTGCGCTCAACGCACTCCATCGCGGCAACCGGGCACACGTCGGTGCTGGCGGTAACGGTAAAGCCCTCGGGCACCTCGGAGACGGCGTCGCGATGGCTCATCCACACGGTCTGCTCCATGGGCGTGGAGTTAAAGAGCTTGGCGCCGGCCGTGCGCGTGATAGTGGCGCGGCCGTACTCGCCCACCTCGGAGTGGCCAACCTTGCCGCCGAGCGTCACGGCCGTGATCTGATGGCCGTAGCAGAAGCCCAGGACGGGAAGGCCCAGGTCAAAGATGGCGGGATCGATGGACGGAGCGTCCTCGGCATACACGGAAGCCGGGCCGCCGGAAAGGATGAGCGCAGAGGCGTTCATCTCGCGAATCTCGTCGGCCGAGATGTCGCAGGGGACGATCTCGGAATACACGTTGAGGTCGCGGACGCGACGGGCAATGAGCTGACCGTACTGCGCACCAAAGTCGAGTACGAGGACCTTTGCGGAAGCCTTTTGATCCATGGTTCCCCCTCTTGTTGGCGGGGAGCCGGTGCCCACCCGCGTGAATGAACGAAAATAACCTCCATAGTGTACACGTTATATGGGGTTTCTCGCCCCTCGCAGCCATCAGCGCACGGCAAACGCACGACCTGGGCCCCTATTTGACGACAATTGAAGTGTTTTCAAACGTTACAGATGATGTAATACGTTTGAACATTGGACGCCCTGTGCCACAATACTGCCGAACGACTCCGCCTCTGCGGCGGCAAATACGATAGGAATACCAGCATGAAGCGCATCCTTCTCATCGCCACGGGCGGCACCATCGCATCGACCGAGGACGGCAACGGCCTCTCCCCCGCCCTGACCGGTGAGGAGCTCGCCCAGAGCGTCCCCGAGATCTCGGGCCTCTGCGAGCTCGACATTGTGCAACCCATGAACATCGACAGCACCAATATGCGCCCGAGCGACTGGATGCGGATCCGCGACATCATCGTCGAGGGTTATGCCGACCACGACGGCTTCGTGATTCTGCACGGCACCGACACCATGAGCTACACCGCGGCGGCGCTTTCCTATCTGATTCAGGACAGCCCCAAGCCCATCGTGCTCACCGGCTCGCAAAAGCCCATGGGCAATCCCTTTACCGACGCCAAGCTCAATCTGTACCAGAGCCTGCTCTATGCGCTCGACGAGCACTCGCACGACGTCTCGATCGTGTTTGGCGGCGTTGCCATTGCCGGCACGCGCGCCCGCAAGCAGCGCACCATGAGCTTTAACGCGTTCATTAGCGTCAACTATCCGCCCATTGCCTACATCCGCAATGACCGCATCGTGCGCAATGGGCTTCACGGCACGCATCAGGGCGAAAACCCGGTGCGTTTCTACGACAGCATCGATCCGCGCGTATTTGTACTCAAGCTTACGCCCGGCGTAAACCCGGGCATCCTCGACGCCCTTGCCGATAGCTACGATGCCGTGATTCTGGAGACCTTTGGCATTGGCGGTATTCCCGAGTTTGGCGAGTCCGGTGAGTCATTCCAGGAGGCAATTTTCCGCTGGGTCGATTCGGGTCGCACCGTTGTTATGACCACGCAGGTTCCCGAAGAGGGCCTCGATCTGGGCGTTTATGAGGTCGGCCGTGCTTACGCCGATCATCCGGGCATTCTGCGCGGCGATGACATGACCACCGAGACGCTCGTGGCCAAAACCATGTGGGCGCTCGGCCAGTCACGTGATGCGTCAGAAATTCAGCGCCTGTTCTACAGCCAAGTCAACCACGACCGCATCCCGATGGCGTAATTCGGTTGTCGACGGGTATCCCCTATTCGATACCCTCGAGAAGTTCTGACACCGTCATGCCGAGTGCGGGCGCGATCTTAAATAGAACCCTGAGCGTGAAATTTGCCGTCCCACCTTCGATTCGGTCGAGGTAGGGTCGGCTGATTCCCGTTGCCACACAAAAATCAACCTTGGAGATACCAAGGTCTCTGCGTGTCTCTTCGACCCGCCTGCCAAGAATCTGTTTCGCACGTTCGTCCATGCAGCCGAGTTTGAAATGGAGCCGAACATAAACGTAAACTATAGTTTACGTTTTGCCGAATACACAGGAGTTTTCTATGTCGGGTTCTTCGGTCCGCATGTACCGAGCCACGCTTCGCACAAACAGCGCACCGCCCAAGCTCGTCGTCGTTGAAGCAGAATGCCTTTCGCCCGATGAGCGCACAGCATTTGCATTGCTATCAAGTCGCGTCGCCGCCATTCTGGTCCCTTGCCCGGCGCAAGGTGAACTTGCCATCCAATGCCAAGCGCACAGCTGCTCGCTCAATCAGGCTGCCGTAATCGCAACCAGTCAACGTGGCCTGCCCCTTCTCCTGGAAGCCGGTATCGCGCTCTGCCTTCGCGGCGCCGGATACGAAAACGAGGCCGCCGCCGATGTGGTCTTTAAACCACGATCGAGCGGCGGCCTCGCAGCAGCCATTGAATATGCGTGCAGGCTCGTTGCCTAAAAGGACAAGCTAGAAACCAAAGCCAAAGCCCGTTCCGGTAATCGCCGAATACATAAAGTAGACGTTGATCACGTTGAGGAACACACCCGTGATGCAACCGTTGCGCAGGTAGCGCTCGCACACGATGCGCGCCATGGCGGCGGAATCCTCATTGTTCTTTGCCTGGCGTCCCGCCGTAAAGTACGTCGCCACGCTCAACAGCAGGTTGAGCACCGGAAGTGCCAGCAGCTCGTAGCTCTTGCCCCAGCGCGTCACCTCGCCGGCGGCATTAAACTTCGTTGCCACCTCGGGACCAATGTTGGGGATAACACACGCTGCGACCACCAGCGGAAGCACTGCAAGTACCAGCAGCGCGATGCCCATGTAGCCGGCTTTTTTGCCATATTTAAACATGCGCGTCGTCCTTACACGTTAAAGCGGAAGTGCACGACGTCGCCATCAGCCATGACATACTCTTTGCCCTCGATGCGCAGCTTGCCGGCGGCCTTGGCGCCCTGCTCGCCGCCGAGCTCGATGTAGTCGTCATAGCCAATGACCTCGGCCTTAATAAAGCCGCGCTCAAAGTCGGTGTGGATGACGCCGGCAGCCTGCGGGGCGGTTGCGCCCCGACGAACCGTCCAGGCCTTGACCTCCATCTCGCCGGCCGTAAAGAACGACTGCAGACCGAGCAGCTTATAGGCCGCCTGCGCGAGCACGTCCAGACCGGGCTGCTCCAGGCCCAAGCTCTCCAGGTAGTCGGCCGCATCCTCGGGATCGAGCTCGGAAAGCTCGGCCTCAATCTTGGCGCAGATCGGCAGCGGCTTGACGCCGTCGATGGGCGCCAAGTCCTCGTTGAGCATGTCCTCATCTACGTTGGCCACATACAGGATGGGCTTCATGGTGAGCAGGAACAGGCCCTTGGCAGCGGCACGCTCCTCGTCGGTCATCTCCATGGATGCGGCGCGCTTGCCCTCGTTGAGCCAGGCAAGCAGACGCTTGGCAACCTCGAACTTGGGCATGAGCTCCTTGTCGCGCTTGGCCTCCTTCTCGAGCTTGGGCAGCTGCTTCTCGAGCGTGCCCATATCGGCCAGGATGAGCTCGGTCATGATGGTGTCGGCATCGCCGGCGGGGTCGACGAACTCGCCCGTGCGGCCCACCTCACGCATGACGTTGGGGTCCTTAAAGTAGCGCACGACCTCGCAGATGGCGTCGGTCTCGCGGATGTTTGCCAAGAACTGGTTGCCCAGGCCCTCACCCTCGTTAGCGCCCTTCACCAGACCTGCGATGTCGACGAACTCGACCGTCGCCGGCACAATGCGACCCGGGTTGACGATGTCGGCGAGCTTTTGCAGGCGGCTATCGGGCACGTCGACGATACCCACGTTGGGATCAATCGTGGCAAACGGATAGTTGGCGGCAAGGCCAGTCTTTTTGGTAAGCGCGGTGAACAGCGTCGACTTGCCCACGTTGGGCAGGCCCACGATACCGATGGAAAGGGACACGACAGCTCCTTTTAGTACAGGTACTTCAAACCGTATAAGTATAGCGCCGCCGCAGCATCCGGGCGAATCCGGACACCGCGGCGGCGCAAATGAAGCAGAGATGTGTGAGGGTTCGAGACAGTAGTCCTTACTTAAGCTCGGGCCAGAAATCCTTGTTGGCCTCGATGAGCTCGTCCAGGATCTGCTTAGCAACGCTCGCCGAAGGAATGGTCTTGGAGAGCGTGAGTGCCTGCCAGAGCTTCTGGTAGCTACCCTCGACCCAAGCCTGGACAACGAGTTTCTCGACGGAAACCTGCTGCTCCATGAGGCCCTTCTGGAACTGCGGGATCGGGCCCTGGCAGATCTTCTCAAAGCCGTTGGAACCGACGATGCAAGGCACCTCGACCATGGCCGTCGGGTCGAAGTTGGGCACAGCACCATCGTTGGGAACGATCAGCAGGAAGCGCTCGAGCGTATTCTCGGCCAGTGCGCAGGCAAGGTCGACGATGTAGTTGGCATGTACATCTGGCTCAAAGCCGCCGTCTTTAGCAGTACCCTTGGCGATGATGTCGCGGCAAGCGCCAAAGACCTTCTTCTCGCGGCCGTCCATAACCTCATTGGCGCGAGTGTAGTTGGGGTCAGACGTCTCGACGACATAGTCCGGGTACAGGTAGTACTTGAGGTAGGTATTGGGAATCGTCTCGGGATCGACAGCATAGACATCCTTGGCCTTGCCGAAGGTGTGAATCCAGCTCTCCTCGACATGCTGCTCCTTACCGGCCTCGTGCTCGATGCCGTCCAGGTAGCCGTTCTTAGCCATGTGCTCCTTAATCTGCGGCATGAGGTCGTTGCCGTCCTTGTCGTAGATTTTGCTCCACCAACCAAAGTGGTTGAGGCCGTAGTAGCTATACTGCCGCGCGCGACGATCCTTGATGCCGCACATACGGCTCATCTTATCCATAAGGTCGATCGGCATGTCGCAGATGTTGATGATGCGGCTGTTGGGGCGCAGCACGCGGCAGGCCTCGGCGACGATAGCTGCGGGGTTGGAGTAGTTGAGCATCCAAGCGTTGGGGCTGTACTTCTCCATGTAGTCGAGGATCTCGATGACGCCGCCGATGGAGCGCATGCCGTAGGCGATACCGCCGGCACCGCAGGTCTCTTGGCCAACGCAGCCGTACTTGAGAGGAATCTTCTCGTCGAGCTCACGCATAGCGTACAGGCCAACGCGGATGTGAGCGAGGACGAAGTCGGTCCCGGTGAATGCGGTCTCGGGGTCGGTGGTGTAGTTGAACTCAACCTCGGGGGCGTTCTCGTGGAAGTAGATCTCGCAGGCCTTGGCCACGGTCTCCTGGCGCTCGGCGTTGTTGTCGTAGAAGGTCACCTTGTTGACCGGGAAGCGGTCGCGCTCCTCGAGCAGCATCAGAGCGATGCCCGGGGTGAAGGTGGAGCCACCGCCGGCAATGGTCACGGCATAGTTTTTCTTGGACATGATGTCCTCCTCATTCTGGCCGCTTGCTCAATCCATCCCCGTACGCGGCCTGCACGGTTTGGAATTGTTACCTAGAAGTGGAGTTTTTTATCTCTAGAATCGGCCTTGCGGTGCATACCGGCTCTGCAAGGCCGATTGTTTCGATGGACGATGGTTTACAGAAGACTCTCGAACTTCTCGCGAACCTGCGGGACGGTAAGGCCGATGATGACCTGGATTGACTGGCCTTGGACCACCAAGCCATGCGTACCGATCGCCTTGAAGGAAGCCTCGGGTGCAACGGCGCCCTTATCCTTGACGTTAACGCGCAGACGGGTGGCGCAGTTAGTTACATCGATGACGTTGTCCGTGCCACCGAGTAGATCGAGGATGTTCTCGGCAAGCACCAAGCGCTCATCATCTTTACTCTGGGCGACCGATTTGCTAGCAGCAGCACCGCCCTGCTTTTGCTTGTAGTCGGCCTTGGACTTGAGCTCGACCTCAACATCGTCATCCTCGCGACCGGGGGTCTTAAAGTCGAACTTGACGATCAGGAAGCGGAAGACCACGACCCAAAGAGCGGTAAAGCACAGACCGACAAGGATGGAGATGGCGTACTGCAGACCGTGTGCGGCCCAAAGGGGCAGCCAGTCCCACGAGAGCATCGAGATGATGCCGCCGTCGAAGATACCCACGACGCCAAGGAGGTTTTGAGCCATGCAGCCGAGCGCTCCGAGCACGCAGTGGACGACGAACAGGCCGGGCGCGATGAACAGGAAGGTGAAGTCAAGCGGCTCGGTAATACCACAAAGCATAGCGGTAAGGGTGACCGGGATCAGCAGAGCCTTGACGCGCTGCTTGCGCTCGGGTTTGGCGGTCATATAAAACGCAATGGCGACGCCAAGCGAGCCGAAGACTTTAGTCCAACCAGGGCAGGTATAGGCAGCCCAGGGTGCGGCATCCTTAAGAGCAATGCTCGGATCGGCAGCCAGTTGGGGCAGGATGTTGGCCCAAGCAGCAAAGATGCCGCCGTTGACCGCCGCGTTGTCATAATAGAACGGCGTATAGATAAAGTGGTGCAGGCCCGTAGGAATCAGCACGCGCTCGAAGAAAGCAAAGACGCCCACGCCAAACGTACCGGCGGAAAGGATGAATCCCTGGAAGGCGGCGATAGCAGCCTGAACATGCGGCCATACCAGGCAGGCGATAAGAGCGACCGGAACCATAACGAAGAAACCGATCATATAGATGAACACGGAGCCCGAGAACACGCCCAGCCACTCAGGAAGTTCGGTGTCGAAGTACTTGTTGTGAAGCATCGTGGCGATACCCGAAATGATAAGCGCGCCCATGATGCCCATATCAAGCGTTTTGATGCTTGCGATAGTGGCAAGACCAGTACCGCTGCCCGCCTCGACAGAGTAGTCGACCCCAAAGACAGGGCCCCACTGCCCCAAGATTGTGCTTACAAAGTAGTTGAAGGTAAGGTAGATGGCCAAAGCCTCCATGCAGCAGCGAGCATTCTGCTTGTTCGCGAGCGAGATTGGCAACGCTACGCAAAACAGCAACGGCATCTGGTTAAAGAGCGTCCAACCACCCTGGAGCAGCACATTCCAGCAATCAAACCAAAGATGACCCGCAGTGGCCATCTCGCCAAAGATCGCCTCGGTGGTAAACAACGTACCCAGGCCGACGACGATTCCGGAAAATGCGAAAAGAATTGCAGGCGTGTACATTGCACCGCCGAAACGTTGTATCTTTTGCATCATGACGGGGAATCCCCCTCTCTTCATTCGGAGCGGCTGCGGTTTTGGCTTCACTCGAGACCGCAGACGCGCCGTTTGCGTGTACCTCGTGCAATAGGACGGGTGGGCCCGCTTCCCCGACTTCTTGCGCTTCTTTTTTATCATATCACTTATCTAGACAAGTTAATACGGTTTCTATGTTCGGTCAGCGGTCGATAATTGGCCGTAAACGGTATAAGTTCAGTATTTTGCCTGCTAAATCTGACATAGCTGATGGCTGCAATTAATATTTCTATTCAACTTGTCTAGATGTGCTTGTCTATACCTGTAGACATGCCTATACTTCATTACAATATTCACCGCCACGTTAAGGAGTCACCATGAAAAGCGCGGTCTTCTATGGAAAGCACGACCTCAGAGTCGAGGAATCGGCAAAGCCGGCCGTGGGCAAGCGCGACGTTCTGATCAACGTCAAAGCTTGCGGCGTCTGCGGTACCGACGTTCATATCTATGAAGGCGACAAGGGTGCAGCCGACGTTACCCCGCCCACGATCCTTGGCCATGAGTTTGCGGGCGTTGTCGAGGCCGTGGGCAGCGACGTCGCTGGCTTTAAACCGGGCGATCGCGTGTGCATCGACCCAAACCATCCCTGCGGCTGCTGCGAACCCTGCCGCGACGGAATCAACCACTACTGCGAGCATATGACCGGTTACGGCACCACCGTCAACGGCGGCTTTGCCGAGTACTGCTCCGTCGATATGCAGCAAGTCTACAAGTTGGGCGATCACACCAGCTTTGAGCAGGGTGCTATGACCGAGCCCGTCGCCTGCTGCCTGCACGGCATCGATATGTGCAACATCAAGCCCGGCAGCACAGTTGTCGTTATCGGCGGCGGCATGATCGGTCTGCTCATGATGCAGCTTGCAAAAAACGCCGGCGCCACCAAGGTTGTCTTGCTCGAGCCTGTCGAAGGCAAGCGCGAGGTTGCGCTCAAACTCGGCGCCGACCTGGCAATTGATTCCATCCACGAGGACGTCCCGGCCTGCCTGAAGCAGGAGGGCGTCGGCAACGTCGATGTCGTTATCGAGTGTGTTGGCAAGCCCGTCACCATCGAGCAGGCCATCCAGATCGCCGGCCACAAGGCTACGGTCATGATGTTCGGCCTCACCAAGCCCGATGAGACAATCACCGTCAAGCCCTTCGAGGTCTTCCAGAAGGAGCTTGTGCTTACCTCGTCCTACATCAACCCTTATACGCAGCGTCGCGCGCTCGAGCTCATCGACTCAGGCAGGATCGACGTATCCTCGATGGTCGCCAAGGTGGCTTCCCTCGACGAACTCGGCGCCATCCTGTCAGACCCAGCTCTGCGCGCCATGGGTAAATATATAATCGACCCCAGCAAGTAAATCGATCGACACCTGCGCGAGCAGTCCTCATCCACCGCTCGCGCACTCAGCTCTAGGAGACCGTCATGGCGCGAGCCATCTTCCAAACCATTTATGACAACGTGAAGCAGTCGATTGACGACGGCACATACGCCTATCTAAGCTATCTGCCTTCGGAGACTGAACTCACTCAGCTGTTTGGCTGTTCGCGCATGACGGTCCGTCGCGCCATCTCGATGCTTGCGGCAGATGGCTACGTGCTCCCCCAGCAAGGCAAAGGCATGCGCGTCATTCGCAACATCAGTGACGAGACGAATCGTGGCGGCGGCGGACTCGAGACCTTTAAGGAAATCGCAGCCAGCCGAGGCTTTGAGCTCAAAACGGTTACCACTGTCTTTGAGCTCCTCGTCTGTAACAAGGCGATCTCCAAGATTACCGGGTTTCCTGAAGGCTGTGAGCTCACGCGTGCCAAACGCATCCGTTATGCAGACGGACGGGCCGTGTGCTCCGACGACTCCTATTACCTAAGCTCACAGGTACCGGGGTTGACACCCGAGATTGTCAACGACTCGATCTATCGTTACCTCGAAGAAGACCTTGGCATTAAGATTGCCACGGGCAAACGCGATGTAACAATTGAGCATCCCACGCCCGAAGATGCGCGCGTGCTCGATCTCGACGACTTTAACGCACTCGCCGTTATACGCGGGCAGACCTACAACGCCGACGGCATCCTTATGGAATACACCGAGACCAAACAGGTCCCCGGGTTCTTTTTGCTCCATGAAACCGTGACGCGCAACGGTACCGGTCGAACCGGCCACCAAAGCAGCATGAACTAACCATTTATTAGTTGCGGTGGGACAGTTCCTAGAATGGCCAGCTTAAGGGCAAAACAGGAACTATTCCACCGCAACTTTTTTGGCCGGCGGGGCAGTATCTGTCCCACCGGCCATCATTTACGCTCTTTTAGCTAGTCCGCGAGCTTCTCCACCTGATCGAGCATCTTGTCGAGCTTGGCCTTTGCCTCAGCCTTGACCTTCTCAGCTTCTTCGTGAGCCTGGGCCTTCTGAGCAGCCTTTTCCTCGGCTTCGGGGTCGACGACGACCAGATTGGACGCGTCGTGCTCAACAAGCTTGAGCGCATGCTCGGGACACACCTTGACACAGGCGCCGCAGCCCAAACAATACGTGGACTCCAACGCAAAGCGACCGCTTCCCACCAAATCGCAGGCAAACGTGGGGCACACGTTGACGCACTCGCCGCACGACGTGCACTTGTCAAAATCGCATTCCGGCGTGCTCACCTGCATGTTCTGGGCAAGCTCGGGGTGGTTTTGCAACGTCGAGAGCACCAGTTGGCGCCCGTGCGTAAGCGTACGGCGACGCTTGGTCGTCGTGGTGCCGCACATGGTGTTGAGCGTGCGCTCGAGCTGGGTAATCTGATGGCGATGGGCCTTGAGCTTTTGCGTCACCGAGGCCAGCGCCGCCGTCGCCGGATTGAGCTTGGTCACCGTCAGGCCCGTGGTGCGGGCAATCTTTTCCATGTACTCCTTGCGCTCGTACTCGCGACGCTTATGGCATTTGAGGCTCTTGGGGTCGACCTCCAGGCCCATACCCGTGCCGGACCACTCCTCGGCCTTCGCAATCGCCTCGCCCAGAATGTCCTCACCGCCGGTGTTGCGGCATTTATCGCACACGCCCAACGGCAGGTACACACTCACGTTGGGATAGTCCGCCAGTACCGAGAACCAGGTCTCAGCCGTAATATCGCCCACGCAGGCAACGACGACCTCGTTTTCGCGCGGCATGCGCTTGAGGGCGCGCGTGCAGGTGACGTAGGCGGTCTCGTGGCTCGTAGCCGCCGAGACAATATCGTCATACAGGTTTTTGGGCGCCAGGCGCGGCGAGATGATCGCCTCGGTCGGACAGACAGCGGCGCACAGGCCGCACTTGCGACAGGAGTCGAGGATCTCGATGGAGTCTTCCTCGACCTCGATAGCGTTGACCGGGCACACATCCATGCACGCGGTGCAGCCGCTCTTTTCGTTTTTGCAGGTCAGACACGGAATGGTGTTGCCGCGCGGGCGCTCCTTGTAGTCGGCAGGATTCCACTGCGGCGCCGATGGATCGAGTGCATCGGTCACACCGCCAAGCGGGTTTTTAAGAAAGTCGAAACCCTTGCTGATCTCGATAATGTCATCAAACAGATCGTGTTCCTGCGCCATGCGCGGCCCCTCCCTGAGCAGTGCAAACAAGCAAGAGATAATGATACGCCATCGGCCCACGCCTCGGGCAAATTACACGCGGCGCATCTTTGCGGCAAATAGCCCATGGCCTATCGCCGCCCCGATTGCACAAGGTCGATCAAGCGTCAAGCTATGCCTCGCACATGAGCTGCACGAGCTTTTGTTCGGTCACCTTGACCTGCTCGTTGGCCATATTACGCTCGTTTCTAAAGACCGCATTTGCAACACCCTG
>CATZEP010000031.1 GCA_958418185.1 uncultured Collinsella sp. | reverse complement strand
GCTCCACCGCAGGCTTGCGCTCACCAGCACGCAGCACGCAGCACGCAAACAAGCTACTTCTCTACCAGATTCCCAGTACGTGTTGCATTCCCAAACTCATGCACGCAATGCCAATCCAGCAGCAAAAGCCCAATGCGATGGGCTTGCCGCCCTTTTTGACCAGCTCGACGATATCGGTATTAAAGCCAATAGCCGCCATGGCCATCACAATAAAGAATTTCGACAGCTCCTTGATGGGCGCCGTAAAGGACGCGGGAAGCTGAAGCACCGTGGTGATCACGCTCGCCAGCACAAAGAACAGCACGAACATGGGAAACGCGCGTTTAAGCGAGAACGTGCTTTTGGCGTCACCGCCGGCCTTGCGCGCCAGATGCATCTGCCAGCATGCGAGAACCAACGTGATGGGAATAATGGCCAGCGTCCTGGTGAGCTTGACCACTGTGGCGCTCTCGAGCACATTGGCGCCGGGGTGCATGCTGTCCCAGGCGCTCGCCGCAGCCGTTACGGACGAGGTGTCGTTGATGGCGGTACCGGCAAACAGGCCAAAGCCCTCGTTGGTCAGCCCGAGCATGCCGCCGAGCGTCGGAAACACGAGCGCCGCGATAACGTTAAACAGGAAGATGACCGAAATAGCCTGGGCAATCTCGCGATCGTCGGCATCGATGACGGGTGCGGTCGCAGCGATGGCAGAACCGCCGCAAATCGACGAACCCACACCCACAAGCGTCGCGATCTTGCCCGGCACGTTCATAACGCGGCAGAGCACAAAGGCGATGACAAGCGAGGTCGAGATTGTCGCCACGATAATCGGCAGCGACTGGGCGCCCTTGGACAGAATCTGGGAGAGGTTCATGCCAAAGCCAAGCAGGATAACCGCGTACTGCAAGACTTTTTTGGACGTATAGGTGACGCCGGCGGCGAGCTGTTCGCGACGATTCTTGGGAAAGACGAGCGCCAGGACCAT
Organism: uncultured Collinsella sp.; assembly: GCA_958418185.1. GTDB lineage: Bacteria > Actinomycetota > Coriobacteriia > Coriobacteriales > Coriobacteriaceae > Collinsella. The sequence goes on along the minus strand of CATZEP010000031.1, from coordinate 11,340 downwards.
GCCAAAGAGGATGGCGAATACCGGACCGCCGACCACCTCAACCTGTTTGCCGAGCAACGTCGCGGGAATGGCGATGATCAGGCAGAACAAGACGCCTTTCCAGCGCTCGCGTACGATATTTGCCAGTTGCATATGGGATTCCTTCTTTCTATTTCACGTTTGCGACGGCTTATGATACGGCATCATTGAGCGCAGCCTTGCGCAAACACAGACTAAGATGCCGCAATAGTTCTCAGGCAACAGCCGAATTACCCACCGCGGAAAGCTGATTCGCGGCATAATTAACAACTGACATATGAGTTTGATAGAACAGTTGCGAGGCGCTATGGAAGAATCGATGCACGTCGGCGAGCAGGAAACGAGCCTACAGGACCAGTCCTACCACACCATTCGACGCAAAATCGTCTACCTGGACTACAAGCCGGGCGAAAAGCTGGGCGTCAAGCAGCTTTGCGACGACCTGGATATGGGGCGCACCCCTGTGCGCGAGGCTTTGGTTCGCTTGGCGCAGGAAGGCCTGGTGCGCACCGTGCCCCAAAGCGGCACCTATGTCTCACCCATCAACCTCACCCTTGCCGAGAGTGCCTGCTACATCCGCGAACATCTGGAAAAGCAGGTGATCGTGGAGTGCTGTGCGCGCGCCACATCGGCCGGCATCGAGCAGCTCGACCGCGCCATCGCGCTGCAGGAAAAGGCCATGGCCGAAGAGGATCGCATCGGCTTCTTTTTGAGCGACAACCTCATGCATCACATGATTTTTAGCATCGCATGTCGCAGCACCGTGTGGTCGTGGCTCGAAGAGACCAATGCCGACCTGGAGCGCTTCCGCTGGTTGCGCGCCGCCACGCAGGTTCTCGACAATCAGGACATCGTGAACGAGCACAAGCAGATTCGCCGCGCTATCGCCGGTCGCGACCCCATCGAAGCGAGCTTTTTGGTCAGCAAGCACCTGCACATGATGTTCCGCAACCAAACCGAGGTTCTGGACCAGTTCCCCGAGTACTTCGAGACCAGCAAGCTCCGCTAACCTGCCAAAAAGGGACAGGTTCATTTTGGCAGGTTTTATCTGGTCAAATGAAACAAGGCCCGACTCCGCCACAACGGAGCCGGGCCTTAGTTGTTAGAACGACGGAACTCGATTACTCGACAGTAACGCTTTTCGCCAGGTTACGAGGCTGGTCGACGTCGCAGCCGCGCAGGATGGCGACCTCGCGGGCGAGCAGCTGCAGCGGAACGCTCGCCGTGATGGGGCTGAACACGTCGCGGACTGCCGGCACGCGGATGATGCAGTCGGCAATCTTGTTGATCTCCTCGTCGCCCTCGGCGGCAACGACGATGACCTTGGCGCCGCGCGCCTTGCACTCCATAAGGTTCGACACGGTCTTGTCGTAGGTGGCACTCTTGGTGGCCACAGCGATGACAGGGAAGCCCGGGTCGATCAGGGCAATGGGGCCATGCTTCATCTCACCGGCGGCATATGCCTCGGCGTGCAGGTAGCTGACTTCCTTGAGCTTGAGCGCACCCTCGTAGGAAATAGCGGCACCCATGCCACGGCCCACGAACAGCGCCGACTGCGCATCCTTGCACAGCAGGGCGGCCTCATGCACGGCCTCGGTTTGGGTATCCAAAATCCACTGGATCTGCTCGGCCGTATCGGAAAGCTCGCGGAACAGCATGCGCGCTTGCTTGGTGGTCAGGCGGTACTTGACCTGCGCCAGCAGCAGAGCCAGCAGCGTCAGGCTCACGACCTGGCCGATGAAGCTCTTGGTCGAGGCGACCGCGATCTCCTTGTTGGCCTTGGTGTAGATGACGCCGTCGCTCTCACGTGCCACGGGGCTGCCCACCACGTTGGTGATGCCGAAGACCTTGGCACCCTTGATGCGCGCGTCGCGAATGGCGGCAAGGGTATCGGCCGTCTCGCCCGACTGGGACACGGCAACGACAAGTGTCGTCGGCGTGATGATGGGGTTGCGATAACGGAACTCGCTGGCCGCCTCCACCTCGGTGGGGATGCGAGCCCAGCCCTCAATGAGATTCTTGGCAATGAGGCCAGCGTGATAGCTGGTTCCGCAAGCGATCACGTAGACGCGGTCGATGTCGTTGAGTTCCTCGAGCGAAAGGCCCAGCTCGTCGATGTCGAGCTCGCCGGCCGGCGTCATACGACCAACCAGCGTGTCGCGCACGACGCGCGGCTGCTCGTGGATTTCCTTGAGCATAAAGTCGGGATAACCGCCCTTTTCTGCCATGTCCAGGTCCCAGTCGATGTGGGTGACCTTGGGCTCGATAACGTTGCCGGCCTCGTCGGTGTACTCGACGCCTGCGGGCGTAAGCTTGGCAAACTGACCGTCCTCGAGCACCACGACATCGCGGGTGGCGTCGATGAGCGCGATGACATCGGAGGCAACATAGGCGCCGGTCTCGCCCGCGCCGACCACGATCGGGGAATCCTTGCGGGCCACGGCGATCACGCCGGGCTCGTCAGCGCACACGGCGGCCAGACCATAGGCACCGACCACGTGGGTGCACGCCTCGCGCACGGAGGCCATCAGGTCGTGCGTCTCGGCATAAGCCTCTTCGATCAGATGCGCGAAGACCTCGGTATCGGTCTCGCTCTTAAAGTGGTGGCCGCGGCCCTCCAGCTCTTCGCGCAGCTCGGCGAAGTTCTCGATGATGCCGTTGTGGACGATGGCGATACGACCGTCACAGCTGGTGTGGGGGTGAGCGTTAACGACGGAGGGCTTGCCGTGGGTGGCCCAACGGGTGTGGCCGATACCGCAGGTAGCGTCGCTGTCGATGTTGGAAAGCTCGCTCTCCAAGCCCGCGACCTTGCCCACGCGGCGGATGACATCGAGGTGTGCCGCGGCGCCCTCGCCCACCTCGAGCGCGACACCCGAGGAGTCATAGCCGCGATACTCCATACGCTTGAGGCCCGTGACCAGGATGTTCTTTGCAATATCAGAGCCGGTGTAGCCGACGATTCCGCACATAGGATAAATCCCTTCGTTCGCGTGACTGCAAGACGTCCACGCACGGGAGGCGCTGAGACGTATAACGTTCGAGTATTGTACTCACGCAAGCACAAGCTGATATACCAGAAGTGGTATCTCAACTTAGATACCACCCGATGCACACACATCCAGCCGGTCCAAACCACCACAATGGGGACAGGCACCTTCGTGGTGGTTTTGGCCGGGGCGGCGGCCTGTCCCGGCGATTTATCTCAATCTGTAACAATTAGGACACCAAAAGCGGGCTTGCTGTTACAGATCGAGATTTTCCGTCCGACCTCGGCGTTTCGTCTCGATCTGTAACAGGTAGAGCCGGTTTTGCCGTCCAGATGTTACAGATCGAGACAATTGAAGGCCGGAACAGCAAAACCGCCACGAAGGGGACTATCCCCTTCGTGGCGGTTTGGGCGGCGGCGTTTGTCTATGAGGTTTGCTTGGGGAAGGTCGTTGCGAGCGCTACGACGGCAAGTCCTGCCACCACGTAGAAGGCCGTGGCCGCCGACTTTGCGCGAACCTCGGCATTGTCCGCCAAGAGCTCTCCCTGCGCCTCGGGTGCAACGCCCATCGATTCCAGGCGCGCCGTAAACGCGGCATCACTCTCGTAGGTATAAACAACCTCTTCGAGCGCCGCCTTGCTCTGCGTGTCGACCACATTACTCGCATCAATACGCGCATCGAGACCGGTGTTGACGGCGATAAGCAGGACCGAACCCATGGCGGCAGAGCCCAACGCGAGGCCCAGGTTACGCGCCGCACCCTGGATGCCGCCCGATTGCTGGGCGTCACTCGGCGGCACGGCGGAAGCGACAATGTTGTTAGCCTGTGAGTTCACCAGGCCAACGCCCACGCCACCAAAGAGCGTACCGACCACCATAATGGGCGTCAGCTCGGACGCGCGCACGCCAAACGCCATGCTCACACAGGCCGCCGCCATAAAGACATAGCCCGTACGCACCACAGACCAAGGCTTAAGCTGCGGAAACTTGCGCGGCACAAACATTGCGAGCACCAGCATGGGCACACCCGAGATGATGCCCAAAAGCGCTGTTTGCATGCCGCCAAGGCCAATTACAAGCTGATAGTACGAAGTGCCGACCAGACCCTGAGCGCCCATGTAGAAAAACGGCAGAGCAATGGCGATGACGCCGGCGCGAACGGTGGGATTGCGCACAAAGCTCGACGGCAAAATCGCTATGCCGTGGGTGCGCTCCATCCAGTGCTCGACCGGAATCAGCATCACCAGCAATAGCAGGCCGACGCCGACAATAGGCAAAGCGGGAGAAATACCGGCGATCGTGAAGGGAGCCTGCGGTAAGGGAGCAAATACGCCCCAGGTCGAGATGCGCGAAAGACCGCACATAACGGCGAACAATCCCAGAGAGGCAATAACCGCACCCGGCGCGTCAAACTTGCCCGCGTGCAGCCCGCCACCCGTCGGCAGCTTTGCGCTCGCAACGAGCAGTGCGACAAAATAGGCGGCGAGCACGCCGAAGGTCACGCGAAAACCTGCGATATCGACCAGAATGCCCAGCGCGATAGGAATAATCGTCGCAAGCGCCGCCGATGCGGCAATCACGCCATATGCCTGCTTGCGCTCCTCGCCTTCGTACAGCATGGACACCATGCCCAGTACCGAAGGGATAATGAGGCTTGCGCCCAGCCCGACCATCAGTCGGCCACCCCAAATAAGCAGCTCAATGCTCGGTGAAAACGCGCACAGCAGCTCTCCCACCACAGCAAGCACCAATCCGGCACGGAAGTTGCGGCACCACCCGATAACCATGCCGAGCAAACCGCTCGCAAGCATAAAGGTGCCCGCCATAAGCGAATAGACCGTGCTCGCCATCTGCACGTCCGAGAGCGGACATCCAAACACGCGCATCATCTCGGCCATGGCAACCGAAAACGCACCGTTGTCTGCCGAGGTACCCACCTGAGCGCATGCCAGCACGATCAGCGGCGCCAGTCGCGCCAAACGAGAAGTCGCCGCAGGCTCCATCCCCGAGTTCGAAACCGCGCGATTCATGCACATCACCATCCGCTTTTTTCATTCCGTATATGCGGCAAGGATTTAAAACCAACCCTTCCCCTACTCATCATAAAAAATGCGTATCATGACAGGTGCCACGCTCTTTTCCAGATATACGGCAAATCGAACTTTCTCGCGACCCTAGGGAGCCCCATGAGCATCAATCAGCGACAAGCAAAGCTGCTTAAAATCCTGCTCGGCCAGGCGGGCTACACCCCGACAGTCGATATCTCCGATGCCCTTGCTTGCTCGGAGCGCACCATCCGCAACGACATGCGGGCCGCTAACGCCTTCCTCGACGAAATGGGCATCCAAGCGGCAATTGTCTCCAAGCGCGGCAACGGCATCCGCATCGATGGCGACAGCACGCAGCGCGGTCAGATATCGGACATCATCAAGGAACGTTCGCTTTCCATGGACGCCGGTCTTGACCGCTTCTATCGCGGCATGTTGCTGCTCACCTGCGACTACCGGCACCAATACACCACCGAATCGCTTGCGCGGGCCATCCTCACCAACAAACAGCAGGCCCAAGACGACCTGCGCACATGGAACGAGCTCATGACGCCGTTTGGAGCCCAAATCGTACGCGGGCGCCGCATTACGGTCGAGGGTCCCGAGGAGTACATCCGATTCTTCGTCGTCTATTATCTGTTTGAGCTCGCGTCGACCGCCATGAAGCGCCGCATTGAGCCGCAGCTCTTTGGCGGCAACGAGCAATTCTTCAACGACCTCATCGCATACGTCGAGCGCGAAAGCCGAACGCTCTATACCGACAACGCCCGCCACCAGCTTGCCGTCTACCTGCAGATTATGGTCCTGCGCATTCTTAAGGGCAAAGAGGTCGGTGGTTACACCTCGGCGATTCCCGTTGTGTACGACGACGTCGCCAACCGCATTGAGCAGCACTTTGGCATCGAGGTCTCCGCCAACGAGCGCGGCATCATCCGCGACCTCTTTACGGTCTCCACGCGCCGCTGGACGCCCGAGTTCCAGCGCACATATCAGCCCACACCCGAGGCGGCGCGCCTCACCGAGGAGTTATTCTGCGCTCTCGGCGAACGCTTTGGCACGCGACCGCCGCTTCATCTTGAAAAGCCCTGCGCCGCGCTCATCGAAGCCGGACAAACTCACATGCGCTATGAACGCGCCATCTCACTGCCCCAGGAAAACACCTGGACGGTGCGATACGAAAACATGGCCTCGTTTATGCGCCTGTCCGAGGTGCTGCGCGACGCGCCCGGCCTATCTGGGCTGAATCTATACCAGACCGACGTGACGCGCCTGGCGATGCTATTGCTCTCGTATATGGACGGCCTGTCCTCGCACGATCAATGGCGTGTCGGACTCGTGGTCAACTGCGGCATTGACCAGGTCTTCTATGCGCGCGATCGACTTGAGCGGCTCATTCCCTGCATGCGGGTCGCGCGTGTGCTGACCGAAACAGAAGTCGCCGAGATTGAATCAGACCCCAAGCACAGCAGCCTCGACTTCCTGGTCTCATTCGACCCCATCAAGACGACGCTTCCACTCTGCGTGCTGAGCAATGCCATCGATGACGCCGATCGCAGCCGCATCGAGCTGCTGCTCATGAAGCTTGGATGCCCCCACGCACTCGACGACGCCCCGCTTGCCGGCGGTCTTCCCGAGCGCGAGCTCGATATCTCGCACGCGCGCATGCTCACGCGCACCCTTCACGCTGCACTTGTCGAAGACGGCCTCTGGCGTGGCACGCTCTCCGGCTTCTCGAACACCTTCGAGATGCTGTCGTTCACGCACGGACCTTGGCTCTTGCTGACCGTATGTTCCCAAGATGTCGCTCAAACCGGGGCCGTGCATTACCGCGTGGAAACACGAGTCGGCTTTACCGGCGACCGCCTGCAACACATCCTGGTGCTCTGCGTCGCCCCAAGCGATGAGCGCGTCCTCACTCCGGCCACACAGCGCTTCCGCAAGCTCGCATCCGAGGCCGGTCTCAAACGGTAGACGGCGTGGGCGCCCATCGCGCGTGCCCATGCAAGCCTTCAAATACGCTTAAGCGCAAAGAACCCGTGGCCGCCCCTGCAGCCACGGGTTCTTTTTAGCGTCTATGGCCTATGCCATGACAAAGCTATTTGCGCGTCCAGACAGTCTCGCCCTCTTTGACCGTCTCGAGAACGCGCAGGTTGCGCACCTCGTCGAGCTCGATCTTGAGCGGGTTCTTCTCGACAATGCAGAAGTCGGCCAGCTTGCCGGCCTCGAGCGTGCCCTTACGGTCGAGCTCGCCATACTGGAAAGCGCCGTTGACCGTGATGGCCTTCAGACCCTCGTACACGCTGATCTTCTGATTCTCGTCCAGCTGAGCGCCGCCCTTGGTGACGCGCTTGGCGGCGCACCACACAGCCTCAAAGAAATTGGGGCGCAGCACCGGCGTGTCGGTGTGGAAGGTAAACGGCAGGCCGCACTCCAGAGCGTCATGGCAGGCAGACACGCGACCGCCGCGCACGGGACCGAAGTTCTTAAGATGCACGTCGGCCCAGTACCAGATATGGCTGGCGAAAATCGACGGGATCATGTTGATCTCGGCCATCTGCTCGTACTGATCGCGGCGGGCAGTCTGGCAGTGGATCATGACCGGGTGCAGGCTCGCTTTATCGGGATTAGGCGAATCCTCCAGCGCGCGCTTGTACACGCGCAGGTACTGGTCGGCAGCCGCATCGCCGTTGGTATGGGCGAGCAGCTGATGATTGCCGTCGATGGCCTTGCGCATAAAGTCATACGCGGCCTTGTCGGTCATGGTGCCATAACCGCAGTAACCCTCGCCCTCATCGCCGGGAGTGTAGGGCTCGGTCATCCACGCCGTACGACCCTGGGGAGAACCGTCAAAGAACATCTTGAGGCCGCCGATGCGGAAGTGACCGGTGTAGTCCTGCGAGACAAAAGGCTCGTGGTCGGCCAAGATTTTGTCGACATCCTCGCCGTACATGGGATAGCTCACGACGTCCATCTTGAGCAGGCCCTTGTTCGCAAGGCCGCAGAACAGCGCTGCGAAGTCGGCGGTGGTAGCACCCTCCTGGCAGGTGGTGATGCCGTTTTCCAGGTAGATGTCCTGCATCTCGCCGATCATGACGTCCATGTCCATCTTCTGACGCGGCTGAATCACGGCAAAGACCGGCCACATAGCGCCTGGCTCCTCGCAGTAACCGTCCGGCGTGCCGTCGGCCTCGCGGCCGTAGCGAGCGCCCTCGGGATCGGGAGTCTCGGCGGTAATGCCGGCAAGCTCCAGCAGCTTGGTGTTGGCAACAACCATGTGGCTCGAAGCGTGGACGGCGATAACCGGAATGGTCTCGCTCACGCGGTCGAGCACGTGACGGTTAGGGTGCTCATGCTCGGCCAGGGAATTCTGGTCGTAGGAAACACCCATGATCACGCCGTCCTCGCCAATGCCGCGCTGCTCGGCAAAGGCAGCCAGACGCTCGACGATCTCATCGAAATCCGCCGCGCCGTTAAGGTCGGCAGCCACGATGTACTGCGTGCAGCCAGAGATGTGGCTGTGGGGGTCAATCAGACCGGGCATAAGGCAGGCGCCGTTGAGATCAATCTCCTCGGCATCCTCTGCCTGAGCGCGAGCCTCCTCGAGCGAGCCGGTAAACGCGATGGTGCCGTCGTCTGCAACCAGCAGGGCCTCAAAAGTATCGCCCTCGCCGGTCATGGGAACAAAGTCGCCGTTAAAGTACAGCTTCTTCATGACCTACTCCTCCTCTTTGGAGAACTTCTTGATAGCAGGGGTGGTGGCCAGGCCAAGCACGATGATGGCAGCGCCCACGTAGTAAGCGAAACGCGTGGAGTTGAAGCGGGACTGGGCATTGATCTCGACCAGGGCGTCGCGCTCCTCATCGCTCATATCGATGTCCTCAATAGAAGCGCGGAAGTTCTCATCGGAGACGAGGTCGATATTGCGCTCGGAAATAGCGGCGACGGTGGACTCGGAAATGCGGGAATCGTTAGCGGCTGCATCCTTCACGGAGTTGGTGATACCAAAGAGCAGCACGGCACCCAGCAGGGCAATGCCGATGGCCTGGCCAACGTTACGCATGGTGGTCTGAATGCCGCCGGACTGGGAAGCGTCGCGCTCGTTCACGGCAAGGGCGACAACGTTGTTGGCCTGGGCGGAAACGATACCGGCGCCCGAGCCGGCAACAACGCAGCCAATGAGAATGCCCGGCATGGAAGCAGCGTCGAGCGTAACGGAGAACGCCATGATGATCAGGGCGGCGGCAAGGGTGAGGTAGCCGACCTGGATGACGCGACGCGGGTTAGCCTTCGGCATGAACTTGGGGATACCGATGGAGAAGGCGAAGGTCGGAACGCCAACGACGATGGAGAGCACACCAACGATAGCCGGAGACCAGCCAGCAACGAGCTGCAGGTAGGGGGCCATCAGAATGGACTGAACACCCATGAAGAAGAACGTGATGGCGGAGGCGGCGAGACCGGCGAGGACCTGCGGGGTCTTAAGGAAGGACTGGGGCAGCAGGGCAAAGCCGTTCTTCTCCTCGACCTTCTTCTCGACGTTGATCATAACGATGAGGATGATCACGCCCAGGACAGCCATGGGCAGGCAGGGGGAGATACCGGCGATGGTGAAGGGGCATGCCGGGAAGGGCTCGACGAGGCCCCAAGCGGAGATGCGGGACACGCCGACCAGGAACAGGAACAGGCCGGTTGCGGCAAGGGCAACGCCGACGCCATCGAACTTGAGCTTCTCATCGGACTGCTCGATCTCGGGCAGCTTGAAGGACAGCAGGAACACGAGTACAAAGTAGGCGGCGAGGACGAAGAACGTCACGCGCATGCCGGCGGCCATGAGCACGATCGAAAGCAGCAGCGGCAGCAGGGCGGAAAGGCCGGAGGCGGCGCCTATGCAGCCAAAGGCAAGCACGCGGTTCTTACCGTGATAGATCTTGGGAACGAGGCCCAGAACCGAGGGAATCATGAACGACGCGCCGAAGCCCACGAGGGTACGGCCGCCCCAAATGAAGACGGTCATGTTGGGGGAAACGGCAAGGACGACCTCGCCGGCGGCGCACAGCAGGGCGCCCATGCGGAAGTTCTTCTTCCAGCCGATGATGGTACCCATCATGCCACCGGCGATCATAAAGGCGCCGGCCATGAGGGAGTAGACCATGTTGGCGAGCTGGATGTCGGCGGTGGTGGCGCCGAGGTCCTGCGTCAGGGCGGTTGCGGCGAGCGAAAGGGCGCCGTTATCGCCCGAAGTGCCCATCTGGGCCAGGATCAGAACGAGAACGGGGAGAAGCATGAACTTCTCGGCACCCTTCTCCTCTGCCACAGCTTTAGCTTTAGCCATGTGTTGGTTCCTTTCTTTTCCGTTTCACGCGGGCATTGAACCCCTTTGAGCCCGCGCGTCTTGTCGAGGCAAATATAGGCTGGAGCGCAATACGGACGGCATCAGAGCCATTGCCGTAGATACGGTAATTCTGACGGCGGGCCTAAAGGGCATCTGCTTTTTCTCGTGAAAAGCAAAACGGCCGACCCCTTTGCTCGGGCCGACCGTTTTGAAGAGAAAGTTTGATTGTTGGAAAATCCTAGGCAGTCGCGGCGACTTCCCCAGCGTCGACGCCCGCGGTGGTGGCACCGATGACGACGTAGCCGCTCACACAGCCGGCAACAGCGCACATAACGCCCTTAAAGATCATCATGCCCGTGCGCGAAAGCGGCAGCGGGAGCACAAAAGTGCAAAGCCATGCAAGGGGCGTGGCAACTACAAGGGCAATGATGCCAACGACGATCGACAGGGGAATCGACTTTTTGGGCAGCTTGGCCAGCCAACCATAGCCTTCGGAATTGCCCGGGTAAACGCCCTTGTTGAAATCCATCTTGGTCAGCGGCACCACGCACCAGGTCAAAATGAGACCAAGCAGGGCGCCTGTCAGCGCAATCTCCTCGACAACCTTACCGGCGGCAAAGGTAATATCGGCGTCCCCCGCGTGCATGCCCATAAAGATGAGCGCGTTAACGATGCCGTTGACGATGCCGTAACCGACGATGCACTTGTTCTTAAGATAGCTCTGGTAGTCCTTTGCGGCGGCCATATGCCCTCCCCATTTTCGCAGTGTCATTTGAGTGGGGCCAGTGTATCCTCACGCATCACGCCCGCTGACCAGAAGGATTGCCGTTTTTACGGCAACAGCCACACCCCAAACCACCACAACGGGGGACAGGCACCTTTGTGGTGCTTTTCAACATGGTGGGCTTTGACACCCCAGGGGCGGGCGATGCTACAATCTGGCTTGTACTTGAAAC
>CATZEP010000030.1 GCA_958418185.1 uncultured Collinsella sp. | reverse complement strand
TGGCAGGTGTCTAGGCAAACGCCCAACTTGACCGACAGCTCGGGGCGCTTGTCGGCAACGCCCCCAATGATGCGCGCCAGCTCTTCAAAGCTACGGCCCACCTCGGTACCCTTTCCCGCCATGGTCTCGAGCAGCACCGTCGTCTGCTGCCCCTCAAACATCACCTGGCACAAGGTGTCGACGATCATCTGAATGCCGGCATCGGTCCCCTGCCCCACATGCGCGCCGGGGTGGAAGTTGTAGTAGTTGCCGGGCAGCGCTTCCATGCGCCGCAGGTCCTCCGCCATGGCCTCCAAGGCAAACTCGCGCGCCCGCTCTTTGGCCGAGCAGGGGTTATAGGTATACGGGGCATGAGCCACAAGCGGGCCAAAATCGTTCTGTTCCATAAGCTCGCGCAGGGCGGCCACGTCATCCATGTCAAGGTCTTTCGCCTTGCCGCCGCGCGGGTTGCGCGTAAAGAATGCAAAGGTATTGGCGCCAATTGACAACGCCGTCTCCCCCATCGCCCGATAGCCCTTCGTCGTCGAAAGATGACACCCAATCGTCAGCATCTCCAGCTCCCTCCTCATCAGTTGCGGAAAAATACGGTCTATTGGTGCCTTATTCTGCCGCAAACAGGAACTATTCCACCGCAAGTTATCAAAGGCGCATCAGAGATGCGGGGCACCAAGCACTACGGCTACGGGCGCCGGCGTCCTGATCCCTCACGCGTCAGCGCCAGGTCCTAGAGGGCTAGACGGATTGCTTCGATAATACGCGCGCAGCGCTGTGTGGCGGCAAGGGGCATGACGGGACTCTCGAGTTTCCCCGCCCGGATGAGCTGGGTCGCATGCTGGATTTCGCCGTAGAAATCATCGACCTCAAACGGGGCATTTATTTCGAGCATTCGTCCGTCGGAGCACTTCACATGGGCGAGTTCGGGGCGATGAAGGCGCTCGATTTCCAACGAGCCCCGCTCGCAGGCAATCGTTAAGCGGCTTTCATATGCTGCTTTGCCGTCGACCACCATATGAATGGGTATACCGCCGACACTCATATGGATCTCATCGGCCCAATCCACGCGGCCGCCCGATACGTCACGCCAGCGAACTTCACGGGACGAAACCTCGCACGCGCCCGCGAGCAAATCCTCAAACCAACCGACCGCATAGCAGCCCATGTCATATAGACAGCCACCCTGCAACGGGTCGAGCAGATAACTCGAAGGAGGCTCACCATAATCGAGTTTTTGCACGCTTTCAATCGAGACAATACGGCCGAGCTCGCCCGACGCAAGCAAGACCTTCACGCGAGTATGCATCGGACAAAACCGATTTTTCATCGCCTCCATAAACGGCACACCGCACTCACGGGAAACGGAGGCGATCGCATGGGCCTCTTCTTCATTCAAAACGGCCGGCTTTTCGCACAGCACGGCCTTTCCCGCGCGCAGTGCCCGACAGACCCAATGCGCATGCATGCCATGTGGAAGAGCCAAGTAGATTGCGTCGACATCGGGGTCGGCAATCAGCGCATCATAAGCCGCATCGCCGCTATCGTCAGCCGTGGCATAACTGTGCGCGGCATCAATCGAAAACGCCCTGCAAAACTCCTCAACATGCGAAGGAGTGCGGCCGGCGGCAGCCACAAGCCGTGCCCCGTCCACCTCCTTGAGCGACGATGCAAATCGATGCGAAATGTGTCCATCGCCCAAAACGCCCCAACGAACCTCACGCAAATCATCACATGAATCCCGATGGCCCACGACAGCCCCCTTCAGTTGCGGTGAAATAGTTCCTGTTTGGCCCCTATTCTGCCGCAAACAGGAACTATTCCACCGCAAGTTATAAAAGGGTCACGAGGAGCGCGTTTTGCCGAAGGCCTTAAGCACCGCCGTCACGGGGCCAGGCTGAAAACGGCGGCGTACGTCGTCCAAGCGCCCGGGGATATCGATGTGCTGCGGGCAATGCCGCGCGCATTTGCCGCACTTGACGCAATTGCTCACCAGCTTGGGCTCGTTCGTCCGCACCGCGCTCGCCGTAAAGTATTGAGACAGCCCCGTAAACCAGCTGTGCGCATAGCTTGCGTTGTAGGCAGCAAAACACCCAGGGATATTGATGCCTTTAGGACACGGCATGCAATAGCCGCATCCCGTGCAGGGCACGCGATTCGATTTTTCAAACTCCCTCAGCACGCGTGCGATGGCATCGAGCTGAGCAGCCGTCATCGAATCCGGCAGGGCCCGATCGGCCAACGCCGCGTTCTCATCCACTTGCGCGGTATCGGTCATACCCGAAAGCAGCATCGTCACCTGAGGATGGTTCCACACCCACGAAAGCCCCCAGGCGGCCGGAGTGCGCAAATGCGGGTCACGGGCGCCATCGAGCACAGCGCGTGCCCGCGGCGGAAGTTTGCCCGCTAGACGACCGCCCAGCAGTGGCTCCATCACAAACACCGCAAGACCGCGCTCCGCAGCCGCCATGAGTCCTGCCGTTCCCGCTTGGTAACGCTCGCCGGCATAGTTGTACTGGATCTGGCAAAAATCCCAGTCATATGCGTCAAGCACCGTCAGGAAATCCGCCGCGCTGCCGTGATACGAAAAACCAATCTGGCGAATGCGCCCCGCCGCCTTTTGACGCGCAATCCAGTCCTCGATGCCCAACGCCACCACACGTTTCCACTGGGCGGGCGAGGTGATGTTGTGCATAAGGTAATAGTCGATATGGTCGGTCCGCAGGCGGCGCAGTTGCTCGTCGAAGAAACGGTCGAAATCCTCCGCGCATTTGCACGAAGCATGCGGCAGCTTGGTCGCGAGCAAAACCTGGTCGCGTAGGCCTAGGCGCTCAAGCGAAGCGCCCACGCAAGCCTCGTTGCCGGGATAGAGATAGGCCGTGTCCAGGTAGTTAATCCCCTGCTCCACCGCACGGGAGATGATGGCGTCGGCTGTCTTCGCATCCGGGCGTCCCGGCGCACCGGGAAACCTCATGCAGCCCAGCCCCAACGCCGAGATACGGTTACCGCTTTTGGGGTCAACGCGATATTGCACGGCCCCTCCCCCCCCATCGAAGCCCTGATAAGGCGAAACAAACCTGTCACGTCATCGAAGCACATCGGAATCGCAATCGAGAACGTATCGTAACGCAGCAGAAATCAGGCCGTCACGGCCCCGCTTTAACATCAGCAAAAAGCCCGATGAAGGGAGGCGAGCGTGACCACACGTGAGGATGCCCACCCCTTTCCCGGCGAGCAATACATCCCCGCGGTCGACCGCTATCAGATCGAGGTCATGGACCATCTGGACGAGCTTCCCGCCACAGGCGCCGTCATCTTCTGCACCTTCTCCAAGGTGCGCGATGGCGTTGGATATCCCGCACGCGTTTTTGCCATCTACCCCGCGGCATGAGTTCCCTTGCGTTTGTTCTTCTAAATTCAGCCTCCGGTGCACGCTACACGCCCCAGCGGCATACAATCCATCAGGCGCCCCGCACGCGGGCGCCTTTTTGTGAGGAGATGATTCACATGCAGATCAACAAGGTCGCCTTTATCGGCAAGGGCGGCGTCGGGTTACTCTACGGCAGCATGATCGCCCAGGCACTCGGCGACGATGCCGTCGAATACGTCATGGACGACGCCCGTTTCGAGCGTCACGTGGGCGATGCGCTCACCGTCAACGGCAAGCCCTGTGCGCTCAAGTCCATCCGCGCCAGTGAGGCAACGCCCGCCGATCTGGTCATTCTCACGGTCAAGACGACGGGACTCAACCAAGCGCTCAAGACTATGGAGCGCGTCGTGGGGCCCAACACGCTCATCGCCTCGCTGTGCAACGGCATTACGAGCGAGCAAAAGATTGCCGAGCGCTTTGGCTGGAAGCATACCGTTCTTGGTATTTGCCAGGGCATGGATGCCGTGTTCCTCGACGGCGCGCTCACCTTTACCAATGCGGGCGAGATTCGCTTTGGCGCGGCAGCCGGCACGAACCCCGCAACCGTCAGCGCCATCGACGAGCTCTACACACGCTGCGGCATCGCCCATACCGTCGAGAGCGACATTGCGCACCGCATGTGGGCCAAACTCATGCTCAACGACGGCATCAACCAGACCTGTATGGCCTACGGCGGGACCTACGGAAGCGCCACGGAGCCGGGCTCCGAGCAGCGTCGCTGCTTTGTTTCCGCCATGCGCGAAACGCTTGCGGTCGCCAACGCCGAGGGCATTGAGCTGACCGAGGCAGACCTGACGCAGATGGTGCACCTCATCGAGGGAATCGACCCCGTCGGTATGCCCTCGATGGCGCAGGATCGCATCGCACAACGAAAAACCGAAGTCGAGGAGTTCGCTGGCACCATTTGCCGCCTAGCTACCAAACACGATATCCAAGTGCCGCAAAACGATTGGCTCTACCAGAGGATTCGCGAAATAGAAAGCAGCTGGTAGCCTCGGCCGCATCGCGATGTGCGCAATACAAGCAGACAGGCCTTCGCGAGGATTCCGTCATTCGCGAAGGCCTGTTGCATTTAGCTCGAGGCTAAAACTGAGGCTTATTTTGCGATTCCGGAACCTCGTCCTCGTCATCGCGGCAAAGCAGCACGCCGGCGCTTCCCAGCAGCGCCGCTGCAATCAAGGCGCCCACAATCACAGGAGCGGCGCCCGTAGCGGACTGCAAGCCGACAGTTAGCGCCGCCGTCGGACCAAGGCATCCGATCAAAAGGGCAACGACGGCAATAGCGACATCTCGAGCGTTCATGGAACCACTTCCTCCACGAGAAAGACCCTATTTCTCATGAACTAGTGTGCCCCGCGCCCATATGCGCGGCGTACTGCCACGGTAAGCACTCTGTTAACTCAAGCACGCATAAAAAACGGGCGCCCTTACGTTGCCCAAAGGCCCGGTAAAGACGCCCGCCCGTCATGTCCTATTGGCTTATGGTAGATTACCAACCGGTATAGTAGTCGGTGGTTCCGGCGGCGCAGCCGGAGTCATAGACCTTGCACTCGCCCTTGGAACCGGTAAACGTGGAGCCTTGGGCCTTATCACCCGCGGCCACGACGTAGTAACCATCGGAATCGCGCCAAAAGCCCTCGGAATCCTGCGTCCATTCGCCCGTGCGGTGGTGATACAACACGTTGCTGCTGTAATAAGTCTCGCGGCGGCCATTATAGTTATTGACGCCGCTCGAGCGCGTCAGGCCCGAGCCGTTCGCGTAATACGCAGCAGACGCGTAAGACGAGCCGGAGCCGGCGTTGTAATACGAAGCCTGAACGGCCTCAGCGACCTCGGCGGCTTCCGCCTCGGCGGCCGCAGCCTCGAGCGCCTCGCGCTTGGCATCCTCAAGCGTGGAGCGAAGCTCGTCGAGCTCGGTCGACTTGGCGTCGACCTCCCCCATCGTCAGCAGGCTACCCGCGCCGTCGATGCATTCTTGAAGCACGGCGCGCTCGTCATCGGTGGCATAGTCGCCATACATGTTCATGATAATTTGAGCGCGAACTTCCAAAGAGTCGCGCTTGGCCCCCATGGAGGCGTTCCACTCCTGCATGGAGCCAAAACCGTCGCCGCGATAATCGACGGGCTGCATCAACGTGGTCTCGGAGGGCGCGGACCCAACCGCGTCGGACAGCGTCGCCGCGTGGGCCTCGGTTACGCCGGCACCCACCAAAAGCGCCACGGCAAGCGTGGCAGAAAGGGCGGCGGCCTTCGGTTTTCGTGAATCGATCATCATGTAGCTGGAAACCTCCGTAGTGCGTTTTTGCAGCGTTTGAGCTGTGTGATTCGATCGCGCTGCATAGTACCCCGAGCAAATCGCGACCTGCGGTTTTACTCAAAAGGCGCACGTCAATTGCGTAAAACTCACATCCTCTCAACAGGAGTTTTCCACAACTCGAATGCATAAAGCGTGCCAAAAACCCTGTTTTTGCACCCTCTCTATGCAAAAAAGGCGCCTGTGCGACCATTGTTCGCACAGGCGCCTTGAGCAGGCATTTTATGCAGTTATACCTATCGAGTCGCAAGGGGTCCTTGCACAAGTCGCCTTACTCGTCCAGCGCGGCGAAGGCCTGTTTCAGATCCCAAATGATGTCCTCGGCGTTCTCGGTACCGATGGAAAGACGGATCGTGGAGGGCGTGATGTTCTGCTCGGCGAGCTCCTCGGCAGAGAGCTGGGAGTGCGTGGTGGTAGCCGGGTGCACGACGAGCGACTTGACGTCGGCCACGTTGGCGAGCAGCGAGAAGACCTGCAGGTGGTCGATGAACTTCCAGGCAGCCTCCTGGCCGCCCTTAATCTCGAAGGTGAAGATCGAAGCGCCGCCGCGGGGGAAGTACTTCTGATAGAGCTCATGGTCGGGGTGCTCGGGCAGGCTCGGGTGGTTCACCTTGGCAACGTGGCTGTCGCCGGCAAGGAACTCAACGACCTTCTTGGTGTTCTCGACATGACGGTCAACGCGCAGCGACAGAGTCTCGGTGCCCTGGAGCAGGACCCAGGCGTTGAACGGGCTGATGCAGGCGCCCTCGTCACGCAGCAGGATGGCGCGGACATAGGTTGCGAAGGCGGCGGGACCGGCAGCCTCGGCAAACGAGACGCCATGGTAGGAGGGGTTGGGCTCGGCGATCTGCGCATACTTGCCGCTCGCCTTCCAATCGAAGTTACCGCCGTCGACGATCACACCGCCCAGCGAGGTGCCGTGGCCGCCGATGAACTTGGTTGCGGAGTGGACGACGATGTTGGCACCATGCTCCAGCGGACGGAACAGATACGGGGTGCCGAAGGTGTTGTCGACGACAACCGGTAAACCGTGCTTCTTGGCGATCTCGGAGATGGCGTCGATGTTGGGGATGTCGGAGTTGGGGTTGCCGAGCGTCTCGAGATAGATGACCGTGGTGTTGTCCTTGATGGCGCCCTCGACCTCGTCCAGGTTATGGGCATCGACGAAGGTGGTCTCGACGCCAAACTGGGAGAGCGTGTGCTCCAGCAGGTTGTAGGAACCGCCGTAGATGGTCTTCTGGGCGACCACGTGGTCACCGGCCTGGGCAAGAGCCTGCAGGGTATAGGTGATGGCGGCGGCGCCAGAGGCGACGGCGAGGCCAGCAACGCCGCCCTCGAGCGCGGCAATGCGGTCCTCGAAGACGCCTTGGGTGGAGTTGGTCAGACGACCGTAGATGTTACCGGCGTCGGCAAGACCAAAGCGGTCAGCAGCATGCTGGGAGTTGCGGAACACATAGCTCGTGGTCTGGTAGATAGGCACGGCGCGGGAATCGGATGCGGGATCGGCGCTCTCCTGGCCAACGTGAAGCTGCAGGGTGTCGAAACCAAAGGTGTGCTCGGGGTTGTTGATAAACTGGCTCATGATGATCTCCTTGATCGAACAAAAGTAAATAAAAAGAGAGAAGTAAGTCGCTGTCTCCTGATCACGCCGACGGGCGCAAACAGGAGCCCGGCATTCGTCTTGGTAAGCAATTCATATGCGGGCCTCCTTTCGCATCCCGGTTCCGTGGTCGGCTTAATTACCTACCGCCTTTGTGTGTTTTGAATAGTACGAACATTGTTTCCCTCGGTCAATCACTTAAAAGCGCTAACCTGTTATCTGTTTTGTAGATAGCAATCGAGAGGATGGCGTCGATGACCCTTCAGCAGCTTCGTTTTCTGATTGCCGTGGCAGAGTCCGGCTCAATCAACGCTGCAGCTCAGCGCCTCTATACCGCTCAGTCCAACATCTCAAACGCCGTCAAAAGCCTGGAACAGGAGCTCCATCTGGAGATCTTTACGCGCTCCAGCCGCGGCGTCACGCTCACCAACGACGGCACCGAGCTTTTGAGCTATGCGCGCCAGGGCGTGGAGCAGGCAGATATGCTCGAGGCCCGCTACGAGGACGGCGGTACACCCCAGGCGCGCCTTGCCATCTCGGCCCAGCACTACGCGTTTTCGGTCGAGGCCTTTGTCAACGTCGTCGAGCGCTGCCGCGACAGTAAGTTCGAGTTCATCATGCGCGAGACCACCACCTCGCAGATCATCGACGACGTCCGCGCATTTCGCAGCGATATCGGCATCCTCTATCTGGACGACTTTAATACCCGCGTCCTGCAGAAGGCCTTCGCCGACGCCCGCGCGAGCTTCCACCCCCTCTTCGACGCGACGGTCCACGTCTTCGTTAGCGAGCGCCATCCACTCGCACGCCGCCCTCAGCTGTCCCTTGCCGACCTCACGCCCTATACGCGCTACAGCTTTGAGCAGGGAACCTCAAACTCCTTCTATTACGCCGAGGAACCTTTTAGCTATATCCCTTGCGACCGCAACATACGAATCTCGGACCGCGGAACACTTACTAACTTACTTATCACGTCGAACGGTTACACCCTGTCGACCGGTGTCCTTTCCAATGAAATGCAGTGGGGTATGGCATCGATCCCGTTAGCAGACGCCCCAACGATGCACGTAGGATATATCATGCACGACGAGCGCAAGCCCTCTCCTCTCTTGCGGCAATACCTCGACGAGCTCAACCGCATCATCCATGCCGACCAGCTGTCGGAAGACGGGGTAGAAATCGTAGATTGCTAGCCCGCGGCGGGCATGGCGCTACAATGGTCACTCACACGAAGCGTACCCAACGAAAGGAACCATGTGAAGGTCATCATCTATACCGACGGCTCGGCCCGATCAAATCCGGGACGCGGCGGCTACGGCGCCGTGCTCAAGTACACCAACCCCGCCGGCAAGACCTTCACCTCCGAGCTTTCGCGTGGCTACGCCAAGACCACTAACAACCGCATGGAGCTCATGGCGGTCATCGTGGCGCTCGAGGCGCTTAACCGCCCCTGCGAGGTCGAGGTCCATTCCGATTCGCAATACGTCGTCAACGCCTTCAACAAACACTGGATCGACGGCTGGAAAAAGCGCGGGTGGAAAACTGCCAACAAGCAGCCCGTCAAGAACCGCGACCTGTGGGAGCGCCTGCTTGCCGCAAAGAGCAAGCATAAGGTGGAGTTCATCTGGGTTAAGGGGCATGCCGGCCACGAGCTCAATGAGCGCTGCGACGAGCTCGCCACCACCGCGGCCGACGGAGCCAACCTCGATATCGACACCGGCTTTAGCGAGAGCGACCTGTAACGGCGTTTTCACACGCTTTTGTGTCCTCCCGCGCTACACTCGTCCTGTAGGCCAAACAACGCAAGGGGGATACATGCTGCGCATCGCAACCATCGGCACATCCATGATCACCGACGACTTTATCCAAGTCGTCAATGCCAACGACCAGGCTACATTCGTAGGCACGCTCTCGCGCAATACCGAGCGCGGCGCCGCCTTTACCGCCGAGCACGGCGGCGAACGCAACTTCACCGCGCTCGACGAGCTCGCATCCGCCGACGACGTCGATGCCGTCTACATCGGCAGCCCCAACGCGCTCCATCACGAGCAGGCGCTCGCCTGCATCGCCGGTGGCAAGCACGTCATCGTCGAGAAGCCCTTCTGCGCCACCGAAGCGCAGGCGCTGGAAGTCTTCCGCGCTGCCGAGGCAGCAGGTGTCGTGGCCCTCGAGGCGATGCGTCCCCTCCACGATCCCGCCTTCCACGCCGTCGAGGACGCCCTGGGCGAGATTGCCCCCATCCGCCGTGCCTCATTGCGCTTTGGCAAGTATTCCTCGCGCTACAACGAGATTCTCGCGGGACGCACCACCAATATCTTCGATTGCAATATGGCATCGGGTTCCCTCATGGACATCGGCGTCTATACCGTCGAGCCCATGGTCGAGATCTTCGGCATGCCCTCCGGTCTCACCAGCATGGCCACGCTGCTCGACCCCTCAACGCAAGAGCTCACCCATGGCCCCATCGACGGCTGCGGTTCCATCCTCGCCAGCTACGGCGGTGGCCGCATCTCCGTCGAGCTCGCGCACTCCAAAATTACGAATGACCTGCTGCCCTCGCAGATCGAAGGCGAGCGTGGCACTATCCAGATCGACCATCTGTCCACGCCCCGCAACGTCCGCATCGACTATCGCGGCGACGTCGTACGCGGCTCGGCGACCGAGGCACCGCGCGAACAGGACGACAACGGCCGCGCGCTCGACCTTCCCAAGTCAAGCAACACTATGGAATACGAACTCGCAGACTTTATCACCGCCATCGGAGGCATCGATAACGTTAAGGAAGAGATCTGGGAGACCCCGGCGGGACGCCATGAGCTCGGCCACTACCGCGATGTCACGCTGGTCTCGCTGCGCATCATGGATGCCGTGCGTCAGCAGGCCGGCATTACCTTCCCCGCCGATTCAGTCAAGCAGGCCTAGCGATGGGCTTTTTTGACAAGTTCTTCTCCGGCATCAATCGAGAGCCTCAAAAACCGTCTGGCGTTGAGCTCGAGCTGCGACGCAGGCTTACCGTGCTAGCAAGCGACGCAGCCACTCAAAACGCTCCGCAGCGCTATTTTCTGCGGTGGGAGGGCCAAGTCCAGGGCGTCGGCTTTCGCTTTACCAACACCAATCTCGCACAGACGCACACACTCACCGGCTGGGTACGCAATATGGAAGACGGTTCGGTCGAAATGGAGGTACAAGGCGCGCCTGCGAATATCCTGTCTCACCTCGAGGCGCTCCATGCCTCCTATGAGCGAATGGGCATACGTTTTCGCCTCGAGGACGCACAAATCCGCGCCGCGCTTACCAGCGAAGACGGTTTCAGTCCTCGTTATTAGTATTGTGTGCTAAATACGGTATCATTTACCTACGACCGTTGATAGAAAAGAGGCGAGGCGCATGGCGGTGCAAAGAAGAAACACCAAGCAGCGGAAGCTGGTTCTTGACGCCGTGCGCCAAAGCTATAACCACCCCACCGCCGATGAGATCTACAACGCCGTGCGCGCGCAGGATGACAAAATCAGCCGCGGTACGGTCTACCGCAATCTCAATCTCTTGGCCGACGCCGGCGAGATCCTCTCCATCAAGACGCCGGGCGGCAGCCGCTTCGATCGCACGATCGAGCCGCATGCGCATATCATCTGCACCTCGTGCGGCCGCGTCATCGACGTACCGCTCCCCTTCGATGCCCAGCTCGACGCCAAGGCGTCCGAGCAAATCGGCTGGAACGTCACCTCGCACTACACCATCTTCGAGGGCCTCTGCCCCAACTGTAGGTAGATTTTGAGACATGCCTACTCAGCAAGTAGACGACGCAGCTCTTCTTCAACCGTGCGCACGTAGCGGACACGGTCATTGACACCGCGCATGCTGGGATTGCAGCTCTCCATCAGATAGGGATGGCCCACCACGTTGAGCATGTCGCGATCGTTCTCATTGTCGCCAAACGCCATCATCTCATCGGGCGAAATACCCAGGGCACGACCGTAATCGGCAAGCGCGGAGCCCTTGCCCGAACCGAAACCGATAAAGTCCGTCCATTCGATTCCCGACGTCATCACGTCAACACGGTCGCTAAAGAGGCGCTCGAAATACTCCAGGGCCGCCGGCTGATCCACCTCGGGCGTCTGGAAGGCAATCTTAATGACGTCCTCGTCGATGTCCTCGGGGCGGTCGACCACCGCCACATCGCAGTGGACCTCATAGCGCAAATGATCGACGAACGCATCGTTGCCGCTCATGGTGTAGAGGTGTCCCTCACACGAAAGGGTCACGTCGGCATGGGGATAGGCGACCACGGCATTCGCGATATCCATCGCCAGGTCACGCCCCATAGAGCGCTTGACGACAGCACGCCCCTCGCTCATGACCAGGGCGCCGTTTTCGCATACATAGGCGAGCTCATCGGCCACCGGGGCAAACAGATAGCGCAAGCTCGCATATTGACGGCCACTCGCCGGCATAAACACGATACCGCGACGATGCAGCTCATCAATGAGTTCAAAGGCCTCGGAACGCGGCTCGCGCTCCCCCGGATGCAGCAACGTGCCGTCCAAATCGCATGCAATCAGCCTGATTCCTTCAAGACCCATATGCTTTCCCCCACAGCATTTCATCAACAGCAAGACGGACTTTGAATGGCAATCCCTCAAAGCCCGTCTTGCGCATACGCGCGCTTAGCCGCGCGTCTTTTTTACGATGGTAAAGTCGGGAGCCATACTCACAACAACATCCGCCGCGCTCGATGCAAAGCGTCGACTGGCATCGAGCTCGCGTGTGACCACCGAGAGTCGAACGCCCCCAATACCCCGGAGCATGCGACCCAAAACCGGTTGCACCGGCGTATACATGCGCACGGTATAATCATCCGAGTCACCCCGGAAGAGCGGCGCAT
The DNA here is from genome assembly GCA_958418185.1 of uncultured Collinsella sp. Taxonomy (GTDB): domain Bacteria; phylum Actinomycetota; class Coriobacteriia; order Coriobacteriales; family Coriobacteriaceae; genus Collinsella. The sequence continues at coordinate 393 of CATZEP010000030.1, read as the reverse complement.
GCATGTTGCCGATCTCCCAGCACGCATGTGCGAGCACAATCGGATCCATGCGGTCGACTTCGACCAAATAGACCTCGGCGCTGCGCAGGCGTACGACAACCACTACGGGCACCGTGCCCGTGCGGTCAATAGCGAGCACGTCACCATCGGCAAGACGCTCGCCATCAGTGGCATCCAGCCGGGCATTCACCGTGCGCCCCAGCTCCGTCACGCCTGCAAACAGGCGCGCATCAGCCTGGTCCCAATCGAGTAGCAGCTCGTCAACCTCAAAGACGCCACCCAGCTCCCGACGAAGCAGGAGTTCATAGGACGGGTCGTTGAGATTTCCCAAGCGCTCCGTAGCTACCAGGTCCACGGACATCAACTAGTCCTCGACCTCAACGAGCTCGATAT
>CATZEP010000029.1 GCA_958418185.1 uncultured Collinsella sp. | reverse complement strand
TTAGACAGTAAGATATGCGACTTGTATATTCCCAGACTTTGCGTGCATAAACCAGTCGAAAACGCCGAGCGCCCTCGCATCATCGGCTAACGGTGGACCGTATAGCGTAACGGTCACAGCTTCCGCAGCTCTACAAATCGAGGCGCCCTTTCCGGAGCGCCTCGATTGCGCGTATCAAATTGTCGCCACGCCCTACAGCGCGCCGGAACCGGCTTGCATCATGCCGCCGGGGCCCGAGGTCACGCCGCCGCTCACGGGCGCGGCGTTGCCGGTGTGCGGTGCCGCCGGAGCGGTATCGCCACCGAGCGTGCCCGCCGGACGCGGTGCCGGGATCTCGCCCGTGCCGTGGCTAAAGACAAACTTGCCATCGGCCACGTCGCACAGGACGGTATCGCCCTCGCCCCACTCGCCGGCCAGAAGCTCCTCGGACAGCGGGTCCTCGATGAGCTTTTGAATAGCACGGCGCAGCGGACGCGCACCGTTGGTGAGGTCGGTGCCCTCGGCCACGATCTTGTCATAGGCCGCATCGGTGAGCTTGATGTTCATGCCGTTGGCAATCAAACGCTGACGCAGGTCGTCCACCAGCAGGTGCGCGATCTTGGTGAGATTCTCGCCCGAGAGCTTCTGGAACACCACAATGTCGTCGATACGGTTGAGCAGCTCGGGGCGGAACAGGCGCTTGAGCTCGCCCATCGCGCGACCACGGATCTCACTCGACGTGAGACCCTGCTCGCCGGTGGTGCCAAAGCCAACGCTCGCATCCTGCGCAATCTCGCGGGCGCCCACGTTGGACGTCATGATGATCACCGTATTGCGGAAGTCGACCGTCTTGCCTTGGCTATCGGTCAGACGGCCCTCCTCCAGCACCTGCAGCAGGATATTGAAGATGTCGGGGTGCGCCTTCTCGATCTCGTCGAACAACACGACCGAGTACGGGTGACGGCGAACAGCCTTGGTGAGCTGGCCGCCCTCGTCGTGGCCCACATAGCCCGGGGGGCTACCGATGAGCTTGGAGACCTCGAACTCACTGCCAAACTCCGACATATCGAAGCTGATGAGCGCGTCCTTGCTGCCAAAGAGATACTCGGCGAGCGTCTTGGCGAGCTCGGTTTTGCCCGTGCCGGTGGGGCCCAGGAAGATAAAGCTGCCGCCGGGGCGACGCGGGTCCTTGAGCGGCGAGCGGCTGCGGCGCACGGCCTTGGCAACGGCCTCGACGGCCTCGTCCTGACCGATGATGCGCGTCTTGAGCACGCTTTCGGCCTGCAGCAGGCGGCGGCTCTCGCTCTCGGTGAGCGAGGACACCGGCACGCCCGAGGTCACGGACACGATGTCGGCAATCTGGGAGACATCGATGGTGAGCGGGCTGGCGTCGAGCTCGGCCGTCCAGGCAGCCTTGGCCTCGGCGAGCTCAATCTCGGCAGCCTTTTGCTGCTCGGTGATCTCGGCGGCCTTGTTCATGTCGTCGCTCTCGGTGGCCTCCTGCGCGGCGGCCTTAAGCTCCTCCACGCGATGCTCGGCCTCGCGCACCGGCTCGGGCGCGCGGTTGGCGGCGATGCGGGCGCGGGCGCCGGCCTCGTCAATGAGGTCGATGGCCTTATCGGGCAGGAAGCGATCCTGGATGTAGCGGTCGGAGAGGTTCGCGGCGGCCTCGATAGCACCCTGCGTATAGCGCACATGGTGGTGCTCCTCGTAGCGCGGCTTGAGCGCGGTCAGGATCTTGACCGTGTCCTCGACGCTCGGCTCCTCGACATCGATGGTCTGGAAGCGACGCTCGAAGGCCGGGTCCTTGGTGAGGTACTTGCGGAATTCCTCGGCCGTGGTGGCGCCGATAATCTGGAAGGCACCGCGCGCGAGCACGGGCTTGAGCATGGAGCTCGCGTCGATGGAGCCCTCGGCAGAGCCGGCACCGATGATGGTGTGCATCTCGTCAATAAACAGGATGACGTCGTCAGCTTCGGTGGCCTCCTGGATCACGTTCTTGAGGCGCTCCTCAAACTCACCGCGATACTTGGCGCCCGCAACGAGGCCCGGCAGGTCGAGCGTCCAGATGTTCTGGTTCATAAGGTTCTCGGGCACGTTGCCAGCTGCAATCTGCTGAGCCAGACCCTCGACGATGGCCGTCTTGCCCACGCCGGGGTCGCCCAGAATGAGCGGGTTGTTCTTGGTGCGACGCGAAAGGATCTCCATCATACGCTGGACTTCCTTTTCGCGACCAATTACAGGGTCGAGCTCGCCGTCGCGCGCCTTCTGCGTAAGGTTGGTGGCGAACTGCTTAAGCGTATCGGTGCCGCTCCCCTTTTGCTGCGACGCGTCCGAGCCGCTAAAGAACGGCAGGCCCGCACCGGGACGCCCGGCACCGGCGCCGGCGAGCGGACGCTTCTTGTCCTGGTCCTTGGCGGTAAGTTTCTCGATAGCCTTTTTGATGGAGGCGGACGACACACCCAGGCGCATGAGGATGTCCATGGCCATGCCGTTACCCTCTTCGACGATGCCAATCAGCAAGTGCTCGGTCGACACATACGTCTGGTTGTTCTCGCGCGCCACGCGGAAGGAGCGCTCCATCACGCTAATGACGAGCGGCGTAAAGGCAAGCTTGGCAGCCTCGGTCTCCTCGCTGGGCTCGGGAACCGTGGTCTGGACCTCCTTGAGAGTGTCCATGATGTCGTCGTAGGAGATATCAAGCGAGCGCAGCGCCTCGGCAGCGATGCCCTCGTCCTCCTTGGCGAGTGCGAGCAGCAGGTGCTCGGTGCCCACCTTATTTGAGTGCAGATCGAGCGCCTCCTGTTTGGCCATCGACATGACCTTGCGCGCTCGATCGGTAAATCTATCTAACATGCTCGTTTCCTTACATGAGTTCATCGAAATCAAAACGCCCGCCCGTCGGCGGCGCTTTTGTCTCTTTACCCACAGGTTGTCTATGTTAACAGCTGGAGGAATATCTATAAACCCGGCTCACATGAATGCAGGTTATGACCGCATCGCGGGACTCACCGCGCGATGCGCGACAGGCGCCCCGCAAGAGAAACCCTAGGCGTCTTTCACCACGTCGGGACTCGTCGCACGCGATGCGCGATAGGCATCGGCCTCCTTGGAGACGCGTTCGAGCAGCTCGGATGTATCGACGCCCTCGACTTGCGCGACCGTTTCCACCGTCTGCATGGCGACCGCCCTCAGGTACGCGCACGCGCTGTCCCCCGGCTGCTCGAGGTCTATCTCCTCGCCGCCCTCCCGGGCAAAGCCGACCGCCATCACAAAGCCCATGATGCCCGAGACCAGAAAGCCCACCGCAAAGCTCGAATCTGCCTTGAGCTCTTCTCCGTCGGGGTGGACGATCTCTCTCACGCGGTCGATGATGATCGTATGGATGCCCTGCACGACCTGCTCGGCGGCACCCGCCCTCATGGTGATGACGATGCGCCGCAGCAGGCAGCGGACGTCGCGCCGGTCGAACGCCGAAAGGTCGCCCTCGCTCGAAAAATGCCAGAGGGCATCGGTGATGAGCTCGTTATCCTGCAGCAGCTGGGCTATGGCGATGGCGACGAGTTCATCGAAATCGTGAAAATAGTAGTAAAACGTTCCGCGATTGCACTGGGCGGCGCGGGTCACCTCGCCAACCGACAGCTCGAAGATGCTGTTGTTCTCGATGAGCTCCCAAAACGCCTCGATGATACGGGTGCGTGCATCGGGCGCATCGGCGTCCTTACGCGGTCTCGCCATGCGCCTCACCGCACCCCTGCGCCTTGGAGTTCATGATGAGCATCTGAAGACGGTTCTCCACGTTGGCGAAGCTCACGTCGGGATCGTAGTCGAGCGGCAGGAACTGCGCCGTGGGATACTGCTCCTTGAGCGCATGGATGAGCCCGCGCCCCACGACATGGTTGGGCAGACACCCGAACGGCTGCAGGATCACGAAGTTGCGGCAGCCGCGCTTGGCGTGCTCGAGAATCTCCGCCGGAATCAGCACGCCCTCGCCCGCATCGAACGTATGGTGCAGGATCTTATCGCTCGCGCGCACGAGCTCGGGCATGCGCGTCGGCGGCTCGTAGAGCGGGCTCGCCGCGCCCAGGCGGTCGCAACGGTCGTGCGCGAGCTCGAACAGGTTGTCCGCCGTGGCGTACCAGGCCTTTTCGGGCAGCGACAGGTCGACGTGGAACTCGCGCGACTGCGCATGCTTGTAGAAATAGGTCTTGCGGATCACGTCGGTCATGCGCGCCTCGATGACCTCGAGCCCGTTGTCCTCGAGGTAGCGCTCGATCTCGTGGTTGGCGCCGAGATGGAAATTGAGCAGGTACTCGCCCACGATGAGAACGGTCGGATGCGGGTTCGAGCGGTCGTACGGAACGGCGTCCATGATCGCAAGCGCGCGTTTGAAGCCCGTCGCCTGGCCTCTCAGCCCGGAGCGCTCCATGCCCTCGATAACCTCATCGAGCGCGCGGTCGAACGCAGCGTCCGCCGCGCCCTTCTCGAGCTCGTAGGGACGGATGCGCCTAAGCATGGCCTCGAGGGCATCGATCATGGGAAGACCGTAGGCGATCTGGATGCTCGGGCCAAGGCCGAGCTTGAAGCCCGGATGCGCATTGTGGGCATCGACGTCGTCGTTGGTGAGCACCGGGACATAGTCGTATCCCGCGTCGTCGAGCGCGCGGCGCAGCAGGGGCATGTAGTGCGTCAGGCGGCAGTCGCCGATATACTTGCCAGTCACCACGGCGACGTCATGCGGGTCGTACTTACCGCTCTCGAGTGCCGCGAGCGCCTCGCCGATCACGATTTGCGCGGGGAAGCAGATGTCGTTGTGCACATAGCGTTTGCCCAGGCGGATGGCATCCTCGCGCCCGATATCAAGGGCCTCGGCGCGCACGCCCTGATTGCGCATCGCCGCGGTCATGAGCCTGCAGAACGCATGGGAGGTGTTGGGGACCAGCGCGATCTTGTCGTGCCGGTCGCGCTTGGTGTACTTGACCTTATACGGGTCGTCGAGCGGATGGACCGCGTGCACCCGGGCGCCCTCGGCACGCTCCTCCGCGCGACGACGGTTGACCGACTCGATAAACGAACGCACGCGAATGCCCATGGGACCGGCGACGTCGCTCTCATCGAGCTTGATCATCATCGGAACCTTGGAGCCCATCTCGCCCATCATGCGCGCGATCTCGTCGGTGAGATACGCATCGTGGCCGCAGCCGAAGCTGCCCATCTGCACGAGCTCGAGCTCGGGCGTCGATGCGACGATGACCGCGCACGACAGCATGCGCGCATGGTAGTTGTTCACGATGTCGATGCGGCTGTTGGAAAGATCGACGTTGCAGACCCCCGGCACCGCATCGGGCGTCAGCACGGGGATGCCGCGCTCAGAGAAGAGCTTGGGCAGCCCGTGGTTGACCAGCGGGTCGTTGTGGTACGGGCGCGAAGCGATCACCACCGCGTAGCCGCCGTCCTCGTGCACGTTCTCGAGCACCTGCCTGCCGCGCAGCTGCAGCTGGTTCTCAAACGTCTCCTGCGCGCGGTCCGCCTGCTCGGTCGCCTTGGCAACCAGGTCGGCATCGATATCGAAGGTCTCCTTGCACCATGCCTTGAGCTGGCGGTTTCGGTCGCCCTCGTCGTACCAGTGGAACAGCGGCGTATCGAACGGAACGCCGAAACGCTCCTCCGGGTTATCGGAATTGCGCATCACGTAGGGGTATCCCTTTACGACGGCGCACATCCACTCGCTGGTAGAGGCGGTGTTTTCGGTGGGCACCGTCGTGATGATGGGCATGAAGATGCGGTCGACGCCGGCGTCGACGAGATTGCGGATGTGCCCGTGGACGAGCTTGGCCGGGAAGCACACGGTGTCGGATGTGACGTGCGCCAGACCGCGCTCGTACATCGCCTTGGTGCTGCGTCCCGAGACGCGCACCTTAAAGCCGAGCGTGCTGAAGAACGTCGACCAGAACGGCATGGTGTCCCAGAACTCGAGCACACGGGGAATGCCGATCGTGACATCGCGCCCCCCGCTGACGGGAACCGTGGGGTACGACTCGAACAGCAGCTTCTCGCGGTCGACAAAGAGATTGGGGGCAGCCGCGGTCCGGTCGCGCCCCGTGCCGGGTGCCTGTGCCTCGCAAGCACCCTGCGGACGCAGCTCCTCCGCCGCGGGAACCTCGCGCACGAGCTCATCCCATGAGATGGCGCCGCCGCGCGGGCAGCGATTGCCCGTGACGTAAAGCGAGCCGTCGCCAAATGCCACGACCGCGCGCTGGCAGCGGTTGTTGCACCGACGGCAGGTAACGCCGCCGAACTCGCGATGCTCGAAGCGCTCCACGGCATCGAGCCCGATAAACGACGTGCCGGCGTCGCCCTTGCGGCATTCCTCGCGCGCGAGCAGGGCGATACCGATAGCGCCCATCAGCCCCGGGTGGGGCGCACGCGTGACGGGTTTGCCCAGATACTGCTCGAATGCGCGCAGCACCGCGTCGTTTCGGAACGTGCCGCCCTGGACGACGACTTTGTCGCCCAGACGGTTGAGATTTGAAACGCGAATGACCTTGGTGAACACGTTCTCGATAATCGAACGGCAGAGACCGGCCATGATGTCGCCCGGACCCTTACCGCGCCGCTGCTCGGAAACGACGCTGCTGTTCATGAACACCGTGCAGCGGCTGCCGAGAACGGCGGGGGCTTTGGACGAAAATGCCTCGGTCGCGATATCCTCAACGGCTATTCCGAGGTTTTTGGCAAAACCCTCGAGGAACGAGCCGCAGCCCGCAGAGCACGCCTCGTTGACGACGATATCGGTCAGCACGCCGTGGTTGAGCCAGATGGCCTTCATATCCTGTCCGCCGATGTCGAGCACGAAGGTCGCATCGGGAACGCATGCGCACGCGGCGCGGGCGTGCGCGACCGTCTCGACCGTATGGTAGTCGGCGTGGAACGCGCGCGCGAAAAGCTCCTCGCCGTATCCCGTGGTGCCCACGGCATCGATCGCAAGCGTGACTCCCGCTGTCTCCCAGCGGTTCTTCAAGCTGACAAGACCCTGTTGGGCGACGTCGAGCGGTCTGCCGTTATTAGACGCGTAGAACGAATCGACAAGCTCACCCGCCTCATCGACCAGGGCGAACTTGGTCGTCGTGCTCCCCGAATCGATACCGAGCGCCACACGCACCGTCTCTCCGGGCGCATACGCATCCGGACCCTTTGCCGGCGTCTCTTTGCCATGGCGTGCCGTAAAATCCGCCTGCTCGGCAGGTGTGGCAAAAAAGGGCTGGGCAAGACGTCCCTCCCCGCTTGCGGGCGCGACCGTCTCGAGCTTATCCAGCCGGACGAAAGCGTCGGGAAGGTCGATCGGTTGGGACGATGCGAACATGTCGGTCAGCGACAGGGCGGCACCGCGCGCGACCATGATCTGCGGATCGCGCGGGACGATAACCTGATCGTCCGATAGATTCAGTTGCTCCCGGAACACGCGGACCAGCGTGGGGTTGTAGGCGAGCGTACCGCCCTCGAAGATTACCGGCGGCTCGATGTCGATACCCTGGGCCAGACCGCCGATCGTTTGGCGGGCGACCGCGTGAAGCGCCGAAAGCGCCAGGTCGGTGGTAGGAATGCCCTCGTTGAGCAGCGGCTGGATATCGGTCTTTGCGTACACGCCGCAGCGGCCCGAGACCTCGTGGACGGTCGTTCCCCGGCTTGCGAGCTGCTCGAACTCGCCCGATTCGGTGCCGACCCCCATGAGCTTTGCCATCTCGTCGATAAATGCACCGGTACCGCCTGCGCACGAGCCGTTCATGCGCATGTCGGCAACCTCGATGTCTCCCTTATCGTTGGTGCGGAAGAAGATCATCTTGGCGTCTTGGCCGCCCAGCTCGATGGCGCAGCGCGTCTGCGGATAGAACCTGCTGATCGCGAGCGCGTTGGCGACCACCTCCTGAACGTACGAGGCGCCCAGCGCGGTCGCGATATCGCGCGCACCCGAGCCGGTCACCGCAACGCGCAGCGACTCATGGGGAAAGCGCTCGGCGAGCTCGCCGAGCATGGCGCGCACGCTCGCTGTCTGACACGCCCCGTGGCGGCGATATCCCCACCACGCCTCGGTCATATCCTCGTGCATCGCGTAAACTTTGGTCGTCGTCGACCCTACGTCCAGTCCTACTAGCAACGCCATAATGCTCCGTCTCTCGCATTTTTTCTGCTAGAGATATACCACTCTACGTAATACAACAGACTGTTGTATTTAAACTCCGTATAAAAAGCGGCTGCCGAAACGCTTCAGCAGCCGCCGAATGCACCAACAGATTGTTCTGCGCGCTAGCACGTCGGGCAACGGAGCAGCACGGGGCCTCCGGTCATGCGCACCGCTCACGCCCGCGATGTCGCCGAGAGAGCTATCCACGCTTAGGGCTCCAACCAAGCAAGTCGCCCGCGCTCAGCAGATCCCTAAGCGAGCTACTCGCACTCAGGAGCCATAGCCTGCTCCAAGAGCTCGGCATGCTCCTCCTCGAAAACCGTCCCCACAGGGAAGGCGCGACGGAAGACGAAGTGGGAAATCGGACCGGCTACCAAAAGGTTCCACGGCAGCGCCATCACAAAATTATGCGGGATGTTGATCATCCAGATCGCGGGCACGGAATACAGGTTCGCAAGGATGCCGCCGGGCATGTGCGTCAGACCCTCGCAGGCACCGTACAGCGACATGATGATGACCATGGGAACGACCATGCAGGAGCTAACGGCGAGCGTCATGGCGAGCGGCGAGCTCTTGCCCGGCGCGACCAAGTACTTAAAGGCGAAACCCTTGGCGAGCGGGCTGGCAACAAACCAGTCGCAGCACATGGCAAAGACATAGGCAACGGGGAAGCCGAGCCACGCGGCGGCAACGACCTCGCCGTTGATGGCCCCGTGCTGCAGGGCAACGTTGTAGATGCTCATCCAGAGCACCATGCAAAAGCACATGATAAAGGTGAACAGCAGGCTCTCTCGTTTGTTGATAGGCATAAAGGGCATGGTCCTTTCCGTGTTACGCCGCGGCATCACGCAACAAAAACGGGCGGGCAAGATGGAGCTGTTGGGACTTCATCTCGCCCGCCCGTGATACGTGCGTCTGCGACTACTTATGTGGTGGAACCAGCCTAGCACGAAAACCCCGCGCTTCGTAAGCGTTGAGTTTATGAAGATGCAGGGCACCAATAATCCCCCGACCCCCTAAGTTGCGGTGGAATACGGACTGTTTTGACCCTTTAAGCAGCAATTCAGTCCCTATTTCACCGCAACTCATTTGGTGCAAAGTAACATGTCCCCCTTGCACCAATTAGCTGGTATGGCGCCAGCGAGGGTCGGTGAGCGTACGTGCCACACCCAGGCCAACGGGCAAAAACGCCACGATGAGCACTGCACGCACAAACCAGCCGAGCATATTGACCGTGTCGAAGGTGCACATGTAATACATCGAGCGATACAGATACAAACCCGGCACCATAATGACAATCGATGGCACCGTGAGGGCGATACGTGGATAGGTGAGTTTGATTTCAGCTAAGCTCGCGAGCAGCCCCGATACCAGCGCACCGATAAACGCAGCCGCCTCGGGAGGCATGCCCGCACTCAGCCCCAGGAAGGGAAGCATCGTCGGCGCATCGACGAGCGCAAGACGCAAGGTATTGGACACGGCGCCGATGAGCCCTGCCGCCGCTGCCATCTTTACTGGGCTGTTGAACATAACCGAGAAGCCAAATACGCCGATAAAGCTCATCAGTATGCGCAAGAGCGTAAGAGCCAACGGTGAGAGGCCGAGCGGGGCGAAGTCATCCGGCGCCAGTCCCACGCACTCGGCAACCATCCAACCCACGAGGGTCGCCATCACAATAATCGATACGGCATACGAAAGACGTTCAATGCCGCTTCGCATATCGAGCTTAGCGATGTCGAGGCCTGCCGTAATGAGCGGAAAGCCGGGAATCACAAAGAGCATGGCGCCGATATAGCCTTCTTGGTGCGACATTGCCCCCGGTATGACCTGGCCAAGGCCGAGCAATGCCAGCAGATACGAAACGCAAGCGAGCGCAACGCCGGTCGTCAGCGCGCTGAACTGACCAAGGCCCTGCTTAAGAATATGGGAGCGGGCAAAGTTGCCGACACCCGCGCCTACGAACGCGCATGCCATCTCAATAGGACCGCCACCAAGTAAAAAGACAAAGGCGCCACAGGCGCAGGCCGCCGCAAGGCCCTGTTGCCAAGGCGCGTAATCAGGTTTTGAACTCTCAACGGTCTTGAGCATCTCGTGATACTCGTGCACCGTGAAGCGACGACCATAGGTCTCGATTTCCTTGAGGAAACTCTCCATCATCCAAATGCGATGGGTATTGACGCCCGTTGTGGGCAAGCTGACGACCTCATTAAAGCAGTGGCCATCTTCGATGCAGGTGCACTCAAACGATAGGAGACTCAGGTCGACATGGATGGTGACGCCGAGCACGTCAGCAACACGATTCATGGTATCGCGCACGCGCCAGGCACCCGTTCCGCTCGCGAGCATAAGCATACCGGTGCGGCAGATGATGGATGATTTATCGGTGAGCGGCGCATCGACGGCAAGTTCATCGCCTGCCGTCACGATCTGGTGCCAGTCAGTTTTCATATGGAGCGCGCCGGCACGGACACCGTGGTGCATGGGGGCTCTCGAAAGCAGCGAGTCAAGGCGCGAAGGCTGTGAGGGCTCCGCCGATTCGCCCTCGTCCTCGTCGGGCTCTTCATCGACCAGATCAAAGGAATCAAGCGGCGCTGGCTCGCGACGGTCGATCAGCTCCTCGTCCTCATCATCAAAGTAATTGAACTGATCGAGCATGTCCTCTTCGATAGCACGCTCGCTCGCATCGTCCATCCCGGTGCTCCCTTCCTACCGACTAACCCCATCCTAGGCAGCAACGGCTAAAGGAAACATAAAAGAGACGGCTGTCATGCGAACCATGTGCGCAATAGCCGTTGAGCAGACGTTTAAGAGCGTCCCCAACGACTAGTCGTTTAAGAACGTCCCCAATGACTACTCCGACAACGTCGATGTATTGGCAACGCCAGCGAGCGGGTCGCATTTGTGACAAGGTGACGTGAAACGAAAGGGCGCTGACCTTCTGGTCGCGCCCTTGAAGTTGAACGTCAGATTGTCCAAATGCGGCCCGCGCAGCGTCGAGCCGTTACGCGGTTCGTAGAACCGCGTAACTAGTTAGTACATCTTTGCGCCGGCAGGGATGGAAGCGTCGAGCTGAATCAGGTTGAGGCGCTCCTCGCCCTCCTCCTCATGGATGGCGCTGATGAGCATGCCGCAGCTGGGGATACCCATCATCTTGCGCGGAGGCAGGTTGGTGATGGCGAGCAGGGTCTTGCCGACCAGGTCCTCGGGCTCATAGTATTCATGGATGCCGGAGAGAATGGTACGGTCGGTGCCGGTACCGTCATCGAGCGTAAAGTTCAGCAGCTTCTTGGACTTCTTGACGGCCTCGCATGCCTTGACCTTCACGGCGCGGAAGTCGCTCTTGGAGAAGGTATCAAAGTCGACGAACTCCTCAAACAGCGGCTCGACGGCAATCTTGGAATAATCAACCGTGGGCTTGAGCGGCTTGACGAAGGGGCTCGCGGTGTTGCCGGCCTCGGCAGCCTTGGCAGCAGCGGCACCGGACTGGAAACCCTTCTCGGGCTTCATGTGCGGGAACAGCAGCACGTCGCGGATGGAAGCCTGGTTGGTGAGCAGCATGACCACGCGGTCGATACCGATGCCAATGCCGCCCGCGGGAGGCATACCGTACTCGAGGGCGCGCACGTAATCCTCGTCGTACTCCATGGCCTCGTCGTCGCCGCCGGCCTTCTCGGCCATCTGGGCAGCGAAGCGCTCGGCCTGGTCGACCGGGTCGTTGAGCTCGGAGAACGCGTTCGCGTACTCGTGGCCGGCGATGACCAGCTCAAAGCGATGGGTCAGGCGCGGGTCATCCTCAAAGCGCTTGGCAAGCGGGCTGACCTCGATGGGGTAATCGCACACGAAGGTGGGGTTGACGATGGTGTCCTCGCCCAGCTCATCGTAGATCTCGGCGATGATCTTGCCGGCGGTCCACTCGGGCTTGATCTCCAGGCCCTTCTCGCGTGCGGCGGCAGCGAGCTCCTCAACCGGCGTGTCGATGGTGACCTGCTTGCCGAGCACGTCGGAGACGATGTCGGTCATGGGACGGCTGGCCCACTCACCAGAAAGGTCGATGGTCTGGCCCTGATACTCAATAACCTCGGGGTTGCCGATAGCCTTGTTAGCGGCCTTAATGACGCCCTGAGCGAGCGCCTTCATGCCCTCGAGATCGGAGAAGGCGCGGTAGGCCTCCATCGTGGTGAACTCGGGGTTGTGAGTAAGGTCCATGCCCTCGTTACGGAAGATACGGCCGATCTCGAACACGCGCTCAAAGCCACCGACGATGCAGCGCTTGAGGTGCAGCTCGGTAGCAATGCGCAGGTAGCACTCCTGGTCGAGCGCGTTGAAGTGCGTGATGAACGGCTTAGCCGTAGCGCCGCCCTGGATAGTCTGCAGAATGGGGGTCTCGACCTCCATGTAGCCATCGGACTCCATAAAGCGGCGGAACGTGGAGAGAATCTGCGAACGCTTACGGAAGGTCTCGCGAACGTCGTCGTTGGCGATCAGGTCGACATAGCGCTGGCGATAGCGGGTCTCCTTGTCGGAGAGACCGTGGAACTTCTCGGGCAGCGGGCGAACGGCCTTGGACAGCAGCGTCGCGCTCTTGGGGGCAACGGAAAGCTGGCCACGCTTGGTGCGCACGACTACGCCGGTCACGCCCAGGATATCGCCCAGGTCGAGCGCCTTGAGCGTGTTCCAGGCGGCCTCGTCCATATCGTTGATGCGGCAGAACAGCTGAATCTCGCCGGTCGCGTCGCGCACGACGATGAACATGATCTTGCCCTGACCGCGCTTGGCAACCACACGGCCGCCGATCTTCACGACGTCCTCGGTGTCCTCGCCATCGGCAAGCTCGGCGTACTTAGCCTCGATATCGGCGACGTAGTCCTCAATCTCGGAGTGCTCGGGATACGGGTTCTGGCCCGCCTCGAACAGGGAGGCACGCTTGGCCAGGCGGGTGGCGCGCTCGTCGTTGAGCGTCGATGCCTGATCGGCGGCG
>CATZEP010000028.1 GCA_958418185.1 uncultured Collinsella sp. | reverse complement strand
TATACAGGCACTTGACGGGTGGGAGCTATAGGATTCGAACCTATGTAGGCAGAGCCAACGGGTTTACAGCCCGTCCCCATTAACCACTCGGGCAAACTCCCAATCGTTCAAGTATCCGCAGGTCCTTTGGTCTTTTGGACCGCCGCCCCCGCGAACGAAGAAGATAATACGATGCCACCTTGGGGGCTGTCAACGAAAACCTCTAGATACACGGTGCCGGGCGTATCTATATGCCTTTGACCTGCGTTTTTGTTGAGTTTAGATATGAAGGACGGTGGATTTCGCTACGCTGGTGACATTTCCCAAGGGAACACTTTGGCACGGTGGAGTACGTCTACGGCATCGACCTTCGATAACGACCCTCTTGCACTATTACATAGGTTGCGATCGGGTTTTTCCGGCACGAACGAGCGTGGAAAATCTCCCGTTTGAAATCGAGCGTGGATAATCTGCCACTTTGGATTCGAAGCCGTGCTAAAAGAGGGAGATTATCCACGCTCGATTTCAAACGGGAGAAAATCCACGCTCGTACGTCCAGAAATCCACGCTCAAGGTAAACGGCTGGGTCCGCTCCCGCCTTTGTCTCTATCTGTAACATTTAGAGAACATTTTCTCCCCTATCTGTTACAGATCGAGACATTCCCCGCACAACTCGTCTTAACATCTCAATCTGTAACAGCTTGGAGACAAATACCGGTCTAGATGTTACAGATTGAGATTGAATCGTTTGGCCTGAACGCCCCCAAGATATTTGCTGTTGGTCACTAGAACTTAATCTCGTCAAAGTCAAAAGCTTTCAAAGTGAGTCCTACGAGCTTGTCTGTGCGCTTCTGAATCTGCTCGCCGGTCCAGGTATCCGTGTTTACCAACTCGTCGTTTAGGTTCAATCCATTGCGGTATCCGACATTTGCCCCGTAGACATCTTTGCGATCTCGCTTGGTCACAAAGGGCATGTTGCTCAGCTTTGAGTTATACCCGGTGATGGTTAGATTTCCAAGCGTGTGAACCTGTTTCTCCTGTACCTCAACCGCCTTAGACATGTCGCCGTCTGCAACCATCTTCACCCATTCATCTGGAATGTTCTTGCCCTGCGGGAAGATGTGCTCGATTGTCCAGACGTAGTTTCCGGAGGCGTATCGTTCCCAAAGTGGCTTCATCTCTTTCGTAACGCTCGGAGATGCAATAACAGTAAGGATGTAGCGCGTCATATCGGGATTGACGTCGTAAATCGGCCCCTCAAGACGTTCTTTGAAGGAAGCGTCACTGGCAGACACGTCGACGAGGCGCTTCTTGATGTACTCCGCGGCTGCAACGCCCTTGAGACCCTCGCTTTCGAGGCTCTCACAAATACTGATGAAGAGCCTCTCAAGGTCACGTGTGGGAGGCGTATCGGTGAGGTTGCGCCGGACAAAGAAGCAGACGAGGAGCTTCACAAGAAGCGCGAGGGTTTCGTCTTTTAGCTCCAACTGGTTCTGCTTCTTGAAGAGGAACAGCAGCATCAGGTAAGATGCAACGCCCTGCGCTCTCGAAAGCTCCAAAAGCTGATGCGAAAGTTCGGAATCCGGGCTCTCTTGATCGAGCCCAATGATCCTCGAGTAAAGTGCGGAATTCTCAGTCAGCTCGTCCAACACCTTAAGGGCGCCGTCATCAGATTCCATCCGCTTCTCGTAGATTTTCAGAAGGTTGGAACGCGTGGCAACGGATCCGAGGGGAAGCTGGGAACCAGATTCGCCGATAAATGGCTTGTTCACCTCCCGGCGGAAGGCGTCGTAGTTCTGGCGGAAGAAGCGCTCCTGCGTCTTGTAGTCATCGCCGAGATTGTGGAGCACTTCCTGCCAGCGTTCAAAGTAATAGTTGAGCTGTCCGTCATCCACCCCGGCAACCTTGCCGAGAAGCATGTTCTTGATAAGGTCAACGGCGCTCAAGGGAACACCGCGGTTGTTAAGGGACGCGAACAAGGTGTAGGCGTCAGCATGGCTATCGACGGTAATCTGGACCACGACCGCTGAGCACACCAACCTGCAGATATCAAGGAGGCAGCGAACGCACTCGATTCCATCCCTGCCCCCAACGTCCTCACCCAGTCGATCGTAAAAATAGTTGAATGCCTTAGACATCTTTCTTAGACCAAGGAACTTCGGCTTTTGCACAACCGCATCTAGGCCGATATGTTCCTTCAAGATCCAGCGGTAATCCTCAAGATTATGATTCTGAACCTGAGGAATAACGCGTGTCATTGACTTGTCAGATTTCAAGATCAGACGATTGCGCAGGGGTCGGATATCGTCCAACATCATGTCGTCATCGATAGAATCCTTATGCTCCATGATGCGAGTATAGAGGGCAGCAAGGAGAAGACTGAGCGTCGTCAGGCGTTGCTGGCCATCGATAACTTCATAGTGAATGGTATCCATCTTGGAATTCACAGTCCCGTTCACGACAATAAACGAGCCCAGAAAGTAGCCGGCGTCGTTTTGGGTGATATCGTCATAGAGATTCGCCCAGTCGCGCTGATTCCAAGTGTATTCGCGCTGGTAACGAGGAATGTCATAGATTTTTAGCATATCGGTCGACAAAATATTGGCAACCGTTGGGTCCTCTACGTTATTAATCATCATGAGTCCTTTCAACCGGCTTGCTCACAAACGACGGGAAATCCTTGTCGCTCTTGACCTCTCACGCCGAATTAAATCTAAACCATAGTAATACCCATGGGCTACAGGAAAGAGAGCCGTGCACGGCGCACGGTCTTTCGAGAAGCAGCATCGGAGCTCTCAGCGCCTTGGTCACTTTCCACCCTATCCCAGTTTTAGAGACAAAGCCAAAAAACTCTAATGGAGACAGCAACTGCAATCTTGGCTTTTCCCGCTTCATTGCATGCGTTTATTGACAATGACTATCGGTCACAAGACACATCCAAGTACAATTTCGATTTAATTGTTGCATGTTTATTGCACGAGCTGTTGCATGAGAAAGCAGGATCAGAGGCTATATCGCCTCTGACCTGCGGAAACTCATGGATCCAGTGACAGGAAGTCCGCGTATTCGCTTCGCGAATCCGCTCCGGCTTCGGATGCCTGCCGGCATCCTCGCCCGCTCGCTACGAACGCTCTGCGTTCGCTTGACGCTCGCGCCCTCGCAGGTTCGATTCCGGCACACATAAGAAACGGGCCCTGTCCCACAAGGGAACAGAGCCCGAAACTCTCATGGAGCCAGTGACAGGAATCGAACCTGCAACCCACTGATTACATCGTTTTCCATTCTGGTTAATAGCGTCCATCTGCGACTATAGCGACCGTAACCTCGCCTTTTTCTTTCGTTTTCCGCTTATAGTCTCACTTGAGACGTCTCCGAAACAGTCAAATTGCACACTCATTGCACACGCGATTGCACACGGAGGGACAATGGAAGAGAAATACACCACCTCGTCTATTTATAAGTTTAAGGACGACCGCTGGCGCGCACAGTTCCCCTATTTGGAGAACGGCATCTGGCATAAGAAGACTCAGCTCTTGGAACATCGAGGGCGCGATAAAGGCAGAAGCCATAAGCATCGCGATGCCGCCATGCTCGAGGCCGAATCCATCCGCGCATCTCTCAATGAGAAGGCCACCGCAGAAGCAGCTAAACCCAAGGGGCTTGGTATCACCGTTTCAAAGCTCGTGACATGCTATATCGATATCGAGTGCGCGGACGTCGCGCGCTCCACGGCGACCGGATACCACGGCATGCTCCGCCGGAATATCGAACCGTATCTCGGTGATGTCCCATTGGAAGACCTTACGGAAGAGGATGTTCAGGAATGGATAACGGCGATCGCCTCAACCCACGCACGGTCCACCGCCTGCAATTCCCTACGGTTGTTACGAGGCTCGCTCAAATATGGAATGCGAAAGAAATGGATTGACGAAAACGTGGCCTCTTGGGCAAAAGTCCCCAAAAACGAAGACGCGAACTACGGTCTACCGAATTCGCTTACAACCAAAGAGCGAACCAGGGTCTTGAACACTCTGAACGCCTCCATAGATATCCCAGCGATGCTTGCAGCCAAGATAGCGCTCTACACGGGATTGCGGCGCGGCGAGCTTTGCGCCCTGAAATGGAAAAACGTGGACTTTAAATCCTCAACGATCCGAGTCGAGGCCGCGATTGGGCACACAGATAACGAGTTCTATATCAAGGGCCCCAAGAGCATTAGCAGCCGGCGCGCTATCCCCAACTGCCCGAAAGACCTTATGAAAGACCTTGCGAAGCGCGAGGCCGACATGAAGTCCGAATGCGCGAATCTGGGCGTTGAGTTCAGCGACGAACTGTTTGTCCTCGGCTTTCCGGACGGCTCCTTCTTGAAACCGCCCAGGATCAACGACGCTTGGCGGGCCCTGGCAAAGGCCTTGAAGCTCCATGGTGTCTTGAACAAGAACACCGTCACCTTCCACGACCTCAGGCACAGTTTTGCAACGTACGCCGTTTCCAACGGAATCGACCCGAGGACTCTCGCAAGCCTCATGGGGCACTCGAAGGCGTCGATGACACTCGACAGATACGCCAGCGCCGACCCAGTAGCCACCGCATCGGCTATGAGAACTCTTGGACGCTTATATAAAGAGTGATTTGCTTCGTCGCAAGCAAAGAAGTCAACAGTGGCTCGGAGGCCCGGCTTTAACCGGGCCTTTTCTTGTTGCCTCGACCCTTCAACGTCTTTTTTGTCCATAGCGTCCGCCCTGACCGTACTTTGACGAATGCCGGCAGCGGCGTGTCAGACTGCGAAATAAGAGAAATCGGCAAATTCCAGAAAGGAGACCAAAATGAAATTCAAAGAAAAGCGTATCGGAGTCGACGACTTCCGCAGTATGCCGGATATCGTCGATCCGCTGCCGGTCGCGCACCTGCTCGGCATCAGCGATCGCTCTGTCTATCGCCTCTGCCAGAACGGGACGTTCAAAGCCGTGAAGTGCGGCAAGTTATGGCGAATCAACCGCGACAGCGTGCTCAGCTATATCGGAGTCACTATCGACCGAACTGAATGCCCGTCAACCAACATCAATTAAAAACGACCATTACATGGGGTCCGAGAGGCCCCTCTTTGTTATAAGGAGGCCCTATGGTCGGAACTAAAACAGTCAGCGTGAAGCTCGATTCAAGGCTCTATACCGCCCTCAAGACGCGGGCCGAGCTCGACAAGTCCAACGTCAGCGATGTGATCCGGTCGCTCCTGTGCTCGGCGCTCGCCGCGGAGGAGCTCGACCTCTACGGCAACGAGGTCGCGGGCTTCATCCGCTGCGTCGTCGACGCGCGGATGGACGTCGCCGCACTCGATATCGAGCGCAAGCTCGACGCCACCGAGGACCGCATCGCCGCGGTCCTCTCGCGCCCCATGACCGCCGCCATCATGGCCGGCCTCATGTCGGCCGACGTCCTCAAGGCCTCCTACGCCTCGCTCGACGACGTCCCCGTCGCGGACATCTGGAAGAACTACCTCGCGCAGGCCGGCGAGCTCAGCCGCGCCGGACTCGGCCGAATCGACGAGGTGAAGCTCCACGCGCGCGAGCGCGCCGATGGCTAGCCCGCCCGTCATCGTCAACCACTCCGTCGTCCGCGCGGGGACGTCCGCGAGGGCGACCGCCGCGGGCCTGGCGGCATACGCCGGCACCCGCCGCGGCGTCGTCATCGAGGTCAGCGAGGCCGACGGCAGGAGGCTCGGCGTGGACGGCCTGGCCGCCTACGCCGCGAACAGGACCGGCTCGACGGGCGGCCTCTGGGGCGCGGGCGGCCCGGTCGCCGTGGCGGAGGCGAGGCGCGCAATCGCCCAGAACGGCGGCGCGGTGCTCACCACCGTCGTCACGGTCCCGAACGACATCGCCCCAGCTGCCGGCCTCGACCGCCTGGACGCCTGGCAGGCGCTGGTGCGCTCCGAGTGGCCGAGGCTCTTCTCCGAGATGACCGGCGTGCCCGAGAGCCGCGTGGAGTTCTACGCGGCGATGCACGTCAACGGCACGAGCCACCACGTCCACATCCTCACGGTCGACCGCGCGGGCGACTGGGACTCCCTGCTGCCCAAGGGGAAGATGGAGGCGGCGCGGCTCGAGATCTCCTCGAAGGCCATGGTGCCGCTGCTGCGGGAGGCCTACATCGAGCGCGACCTCGCGAGGGAGGCGGCGCTGGACGCCGTCGCCCGCATCAACCGGAACCGTTTCGACATCGAGCTGCCGCCGGACGGAAGGATCGAGGCCGCCCACCTCAGGCGTTTCCACCCGGAGGCCTCCGCTGCGCTGAGGGAGGCCCTCGACCGGGCAGCCTCCGACTCCCCCGAGCTCGCCGGCGCGCTGGACCGTCACAGGAAAGCCGTCGAGAGGTGCGCCGACCTCAAGTGCCTGACCGGAGAGGCGCGGGACGTCTACACCCGCAAGGCAGCCGCCGACCTCGGCCTCCGGTGCGAGAACGCGGCACTGCGAGTCATGGTCCCGGACAGAACGCCGATTCGCGAACAAATACCGGCGCGACGCGCCGCCCCGGCAGCCGGCCCGGCGACGGATAGGCGGAGGGAGGCCGGGTTCGCCACCGAAGCCCGAGCCTGCATCCCGAAGGCGCGCCTCGAAAGGCTCACGCGAAAGGTCGCGCACGGCAGGACCCTCGAGCCGGCAGACCTCAGGGGATGTCCCACGGCAGACCGGGCCTTCAGGCATGCGCCGTCGCCCGGTCCGGCCCTCGGGCGGGCAGCCGCGATGGCGGCACTGGTCGCCAGGGAGACCGCGCGGGACGCCGGGGGACGCGACATGGGGGACGAGGCCGGCGAGAAGGCGCTGCGGCTCATCGCCGCGGCCCTGAGGATCCTCGCTTCCGGCGGCACCAGGCAAACGAACGTCCCCGCAGTGAAGATAGCGAACAGGATAGAGAGGACGATCACGAGATGAAACCGAAATCCTTCAACCGCAACATGAAAAGGGAGCTCATCAGCACGCTCGTGGGCCACGGCATCGCCGCCGGCGTCGCCTGCGTTGCGACCGTCAGCGCCTGGGCCTACGCCAGATGGCGGACCGTATCCCTCATCTCGGGCTTCTCCGCCCTACTGCGGCTGCCCGCGGGCGACCCGGGCCCCGAGCCCGCCCACGTCTTCCGCAACCCCTTCGAAGCGGCCGCCGACGCGGCGGCGTCGGGCGAGGCGGGCGAGCTTCTCGCGGCCCTCGCCCTCGTCGCGACAACCGTCCTCATCCTCGGCCTCGTTTCTTGGGCCCGCTCATGGGCGAGTCTCCACGACGGGACGTTCGCCGGCGACCGCGCGCCCACACGCACGCACGGGGACGCCTGGCTCGAGTCGAGGCCGTCCAGGGTCGCGAGGCGCTGCCCTCCCTGGGACGGGAAGGCCGCCGCGGAGGGGCTCGTGGCGGCCGGCTGCATCGGTGGCGGGATCGCGATGGTCCCCGCCGTCCACTGCCTCATAAGGGCGGGCAGCGGCGCAGGCAAGACGAGAAGATCTCTTGCCGTCAGCGTGGCCGCGGCGATCGACCGCAACGCCCACGGGATCCCGACGTCCATCATCGTCCACGACCCGAAGTCCGAGATCCGCGCATGGACCGAGCCGCTCGCCAGGAGGGCCGGGATGGAGGTCGTCGCCATCCGGCTCGACGAGCCCGTCAAGTCGGCGAGGTTCAACCCCCTCGACCGCGCCATCTCCGCACTCGGGACGGAGGGCGTCGCCGGCGCCGTGGCGGAGCTCCGCGAGCTGTCGTCCGCCATCGTGCCCGATGCCTTCTCCTCTGGCCAGAGGTTCTTCACGGACGCCAGCCGCAACCTGCTGACCGGCCTCTGCCTGCTCGCGATTACGGACGAGTGGATCCCCGACGGCGCGCGGAACCTCTCGACCGTGCTCGCGCTCCTGGAGCCCCGTGACGGAAAGAGCGCCGTGAAGTCGCTGGAGGAGCTCGCCGCAGACCTGCCGGCGGGAAACCCGGCGCGCCAGTTCCTCCTCGTCGCCTCGTCGAACGGCGGCGGCGGGGAGGCCCTCGTCTCCACCGCGCGCAACTACCTCATGTCCTTCTGCGACGACGACGTCAGCCGCATGCTCTGGAGCGGCGAGGTCGACCCCGCATCGGTCGGGCGCAAGCCGACCATCCTCTACATCGCCAGCGCGACGGACCGAGGCGACCGCGGCGCGCTCGTCTCGTGCATCTTCTCGCAGGCGCTGTCGGCGCTGCGCGAGACCGCGCGCCTGTCCGGCGGCAGGCTGCCGGCGGAGACCCTGCTCGCCATCGACGAGGGGTCCGGGATCCCCAAGATCCCCCGTCTCCTCGGCGACCTCGCCGAGGTCCGGAGCATCGGCCTGCACGTCGTCTTCGTGCTCCAGAACACCCATCTGCTCGAGGCGCGGTGCGGCTACTCCAGGGCCGAGTCGGACGCGCTGCTGGCGCTGCTCGGCACCCAGGTCGTCCTCTCGGTTGAGTCCGTCGGCGAGGCGGAGGAGATCAGCAAGCGCCTCGGCGACTACAGCGTCAAGACGACCGGGCAGAGCTCGACCAAGGGGACGCAGAGCTCCTCGTCCGGCAAGTCGTTCTCCGTGGCGCGCCGCCCGCTGATCACCCCGTCGGAGCTCATGGCCTGGAGCGCACGCGAGAACGGCACGCTCGTGATCGACGCGGAGGGCCCGATGGCGCTCGCCAGCCGCGACATCACCGAGACGTTCCTGGGGCCGCTGCTGGGCCTGACGTC
This sequence comes from uncultured Collinsella sp., assembly GCA_958418185.1. Classification (GTDB taxonomy): domain Bacteria; phylum Actinomycetota; class Coriobacteriia; order Coriobacteriales; family Coriobacteriaceae; genus Collinsella. The sequence continues at coordinate 4,857 of CATZEP010000028.1, read as the reverse complement.
GCCGGAGGCCGAGGGCGCGATGCTCGCGCGGGCGCTCGAGGGGGAGATCCGGAACACCGTCCCGGCACCGGTCTGGCGCATCCCGGAGAAGCCGAAAAAGCCCAAAGGGTCGCCGTCCGGCGGCAGGAAGCGCAAGGTGTCCGTCGCACCCGACGGGTTCTGATGCGTCATACGGCCCTGCCTGCGCAAACGGCCAGCCGTCATACGACACGCGAGGCGCGTATGACGGCTGGCCGTGACCGCCTTCCGGTTTAACCGGCCACGCTACCAGCGGAAACGAACTCGGCACGCCGAGTTGCGCCGTAAAATCCCGGGCGCCCGTAGTGCGCCCTTATCCTGCTCCCACCGTCCAAGGCACTTGGGCGGCGGGAGTTCCGCATCCCCGGGAAAAGAAAAGCGCGGCCCATCCGGACCGCGCTTGCGCTCTCCTCCTATTTCACCCCGCGACGTAGACCGTCCGGCCCGTCTCACAGTCGATGGTCTCGGCGTCCCCGAAACCGACCCGGACGGCCGCCCATCCGCCGGCGCCCGCCAACGCGTCGGCCTCGGACCTCGCGGCGGCGATGAGGCGCTCGAGCTCGGCCGAGCCCGCCGGCGCGGTCCCCGCCTCGAACGCGCCGCCGTCGCCTCCCGACTCGTACTCGACGACGACCGTCGAGCCGAGCGCCTCCTCGAGGGTCTCGGTCAGGCCGCCCATGCCGTCGAGGGCGTGCCCGGCGACCGTGGCCAGCGGGTAGCGGGCCATCCCGGACGCAGCCGAGCGGCCGGCCATCCGGAGTATGCCGGCGGCCTCGAGCGCCTCGAGGAGCGCCGTCGGCACGTCGGCGTCGATGGCGATGCTGCCCCGCCCGCGGCACCACTCGGCGGCCGCCGGCACGCTCGCCGTGAGCATGCCCCACTCGGCCATGTAGCCCTCGGAGCGCGGGTCCGTGGCGTCGAGGAGGAGGACGGCCAGGCCGCCGCCCACGTACTCATCGGCCACGAGGGCGAGGCGGACCGCCTCGCCCATGGAGTCGAACTCGACCGTGACCATACGGCTACCTCCTCCTGACGGCGCTGAGCGGCTTCGGGGAGAAGTGCTCGTCGCGCTCGACGGCGGCGAACCCCATCTGGCGGTTCAGCTCCTCCATCTCCTTGATGCTGAAGTAGCCGAGCTCGTCGTCGTAGCCTTCGACGAGGCCGAACGCCTCGTCCGTGCCGTCGAACTCGAGCAGCCACCAGTCCCATCCGTTCACGCACGAGAAGTAGTGGGCGTAGACCGTGGGGTCCTCCGCCCCGTCCTGCTCGTAGAGCCTTGGAGCCGTCTTGGCGATTTCCCTCGTCATCAGCTGCTGCATCTCTTCCTCCGTTCCGGGCACCCTGCCCTCAACATCTCACCCCTGCGGGCAAAGCCGAATGGCGACGCCGCGCGTCGTCGTCGGCTTTGCTCCCTGCAAAGCCGCACCGGAGCGAAGGCGGGTCAAGGGAGGTCCATGACGACCTCCACCAACCGGAGCGGAGCGGAGGTTTGTGCGGGGTCTCATGGGCCCCCTTGACGCGGCGTAGCGGAGGTGCCACCCGGCCGCGAAGCCGTGGCCATACGGCGGCGCATGCCGGATACCGGCGGCAGCAAAAGGGCCCGCCGGCGGCGGGCCCGAAGGGGAGAATATGGATTACGCATCGTTTCCGGAAAGGGGCATCCATGACAGAAGCCGAGCAGAACCAGATCTTCGATATCAGCTACGAGATGCGCGGGCTCGCGGCGACGCTCCTCGCGGCATCCCGCGGCGACCTCCAGGATCCGGAGAGGATCGTCGAGTACGTCGCAGCCCAAGTCGAGCGCTTTGCCGACGATCTCGTGTCGTGCATTACAGGAAAACCTTTCGACTCCGACGAGCGCCTTGATGGCCTTACGCCTAGCGGACGTTTTTGACGTTTGGCGGTTGCTCTGTGACATGATTAAAGACCCCCAAGTAGCCCGGAAAGCACGCAAAGAGGTCTTAAAGCGAAAGGGCACCGCGTATGCGTTGCCCGTCACTTCGCATTGTAGCCGATTGCTTGAGCGATTTTGATATGCAGCATTTTGACCCTGACGAGCGCTCATCACTTTTTTGAACGGGACATTCGGAGGACAGAGGCTTTTTGACGTACGACGTTTACGTTCCGGCGACGGGCCTACACCCCCACGTCGTTCTTGGTGAGGGTGTTGTCGAACGCCCAGACCCACCAGCGCAGGTGGTCCTCGGCCCCGTGGATGTCGTCCTCCTCGTGGTAGTGCTCAAGCATGAGCTGGGTGCGCCACTGGCCGAAGCGAACGGTGTAGGTGGCCGTCTGGGCGTTCTGCACGATGGCCCCGAAGGGCTCGATCTCGAGGATCTGATCGATGGTGAAGCAGCGCCCGTCCGGCCAGCAGACGCGGATGGGGACCATGGTCCCGTCGGCGTTTGCGCGGGCGTAGACGTCGACGTACTGCTTGTGGACGCGCCGGCCTGGCCTGTCGCCGCGGGCGCGCACCGTGATGCCGCCGCCGAAGTCCTTGGTGTGATCTGTCACGCGGGCGTCACCGCCATGCCGCTGCCACGCTCGACGAACCAGTCGCCGTGCTCCCACCAGACCGTTTTGCGCTGCTTTGCGATGCAGACGTCGTAGCGCACGCAGAGATTGTCGAAGAGGGCGCGGCCGAACTCGGAGCGGAAGTAGATGGACTCGACCTGCCAGGAGCGGCCGTCGGGCCAGTGGATGGTGACCGGGTCGGACGGGCCGCAGTCGGGGTCGTCGGTCCCGTTGACGTCCACCGGGATGTAGATGCGGCGGTCCTCCGTGGGGATGCCGCAGGTGCCCGCGAGGGAGTGCTTCTTCATGATCATATGCCTTACCTCCCGTACACGTGTTCGCGTGTTGCTTCTACCAGTATCGAACGGGCGCTTGGTTTTGTAAAGCGAACATGGTGTGGGGGTTGCGTGGTTGTGTCTGGGCGGGGTGGTAAAAGGGCGAGTGCTTGCGTTGGTCTATCATCTGATGCCAATACGAGCGAATGGGAGCCATCTTGTTTACTTACTATCATGTCGATAAATGGGGAAATCTCGTCGCCGTCGATCTGCTTCCCTACATCGTTGCGGCCGTTGTCTCGATTGTTCTCATCTGCTGCGTCGTCTCTCTGGTGCGAAGAGTCCTGGCGAATCCCTTTCACTACCCATACTTCGTCGAGCGGTTCGATGTCTCCGGCAGACGCAACGTGAAGATCAACGACCTGATAGATCGCTTTATGCTCGAGCCCGCCAACTGGGAAAAGATAGTCGCGGAGCGATCCTACATCCAGGAGTGGAAGGCACAGCAGGAGGAATACCTGAAGACCTGCAGCCTGCGGAAGCGCCGGGAGCGGCAATACGCGGAGACACTCGACGACGCGCACGCGTTCCAGTTTGTCACGTGCCGTGAGCAGACACGCTACAGGCAGAGGAACTACGTGAAGACGTCCTACAAGGTGTCCGTGGACGATAGCGTGATGGCCGTGAGCTGGGACTGGGTTGTGAACAGGCGAAACCGCCTCGCCGCCATTAACGACGAAGCGACGCTCAGGGATTACCATGCTCGCAACCAGCGGAAGCTGATGACTAAACAGCTGCGCGAGCAGATAGCGCGAAGGGACAACTACACCTGCCAAATGTGCGGGAAGTACATGCCCGATGGTGTTGGACTGCACATCGACCATATCGTGCCGGTCGCTAGGGGCGGTAAGACCGTGCCGTCTAATCTGCAGGTGCTCTGCTCGAAGTGCAACGGGCGGAAGGGCGCGAGGTAGCCGCTTGCTCGCTATTCTTCGAAGAAGTCCGTGTCCACGGCCTTGATTTCGTAAACCTGCCTTGTGCTTACGCCGACACCGTAGTCGATCATGAGACCAGCGAGCGCTGGGCCGTCGACGAGCACGACCGTCTGGCCGAGTAGACCTTCTGCATAGCGTCGTGCCTCCTTCGAGAACCGGGCAGTTGTGATAACCATCCGTCCCGCGGCGACACGCTATCGGGCGATGTTCATCAACCCCAATATGCAACGTCGCTATCCGCGAATCATGAATCCCCTTCAGCTGTTACTTCACCTTCCATGCGGCGGGCCAGTCGGCAGGCTGGGCCTTCTCGTTCAAGGCGGGCAGCTCGTTAACGATAGCGATCGTTTCCATCGACACGGTCACGACGCGCTCGACAAGATCGACGATATAGCGCGGGTCGTCGCTATAATCGTTGGGGTCGTTGACAATGCCTGACGCCTTGTCCTTGCGGACCTGATAGCGATCCATGAGCCAGCCGATGGCCGAGCGCCCATTGACGACGTACTCGTATGCCTCAAGCGGGATACCGCGCAGCGTCATGTTCTCGGCGACCTTGAGGACGGTCATGTCCTGGCCCTTGGGATGCTCTTCGTCCTTCTTGCACTTGCCGAACGCCATCTTGACCGTACGACCGGGGTTCGCCGAGTCGCCGTCCTCGACGATCGATGCCCATGGGTCAATCGTCTCGTAATCGAGATGAAGATGGGCGAGTTTTCGACCCGCCTCCGAGAACCTGGCAAAGTCCGCGGCGAGCGGGATGCGCGGCAACTCTTTCTTTAGATTCGACTCGAAGCGTTTGCGATACTCTGGAGAATGCAGGATACCGTAGACGTAGTAGAAAATATCGGTCTTGTTGAGCTCGATACCGCCATCCTTCTTATAACGCTTCGGAAACGCATGCGGATAGACATCGCGAAAGACATTTAAAGCCTCATCAGTGATAGCGTCATGGCGTACATAGCCGCTACCAACACTAAACAGTGACTCCTGACCATTCGGAGCGACTTTACTGTTTTTGCCAAGAGCAGCTTTCTCCGCCCCGCGACCCTCCT
>CATZEP010000027.1 GCA_958418185.1 uncultured Collinsella sp. | reverse complement strand
CAAATACCCCTCCTTGTCGCTGGTTGAGTGTCTTCAGTTGTGAAGCGCGAGCATTAAAAAATGCTAGAGCTGTGTAGCAGGCAAAACTCTAGCATGCTGATAAGTTATTTAATCTACTGACCTGTTGAACGGTCGAAAAAGTAGGCTGTTGTGAAAAGCGGAACCATCTGACCTGTCGTGCCTGAGCCTCTATGAGTAGTAAAAAGGTAGTAGGTCAGATGATTTGAATGGTTAATATGCCTGATAATCAGCGGTTACATCGTCGAGCGACAGATATTGCCGTGGCAGACAAAGAGAACGCGGTGGACGGGCTTGGGGCTATTCATGACCAGCTCTCTCCAAACGAAGCCAAGTACGACGCATTATCGAACGGCGTCCCTAGGCTCTGACGATGCCAGCGAGCGCGACAAATTCATGCTGGGCACCTCGACGATGCGCCAGAAGGCAACGGCGACGAACATGCTTGCGGACAGCGAGACCGCGGCAATCGCGAGCGGGTCGACAATCCCGAGCCTGGGCAGCAGGGCAGCGAGCGCACCGATGACAATGGCGTGGGTAAGGTAGAGGCTGTACGACACCTTTCCCAAAAAGACCATGGGGGCCGCAGAGAGCGCACGGCGCGTGAACCCGTCGGCGATCGCGACGACAACCACCACCAGGCAGGCCGCGTTCATGGCGGTGGACTCCAACGCCTCGAGGACCCCGCCGGGATGCCACACGAGCGAGAGCTCGATAACACCAACGGAGGCCACAAGCAGCGCCAGCTCGGCCAGCATTGAAAGCTTGACGGCCTTGATTTTGTCGAATTGCCGGGCCACCATGACGCCAAGCCAGAACATCAGGCAAAGGCGCAGCGGAAAGTAGCCCGTCCAGTGCGAGACAAGCACCGCAATAAAGGTCGCAACAACCGCCAGACCCGTCCGGCGAATCCTTGATATGCACCAGATGGCCAGCGGAAGCGTAAGACTAAACCAGAGCTCCCAGCTCATGGACCAGACGGGAGAGTCAACGCGGACGAGCTGCGCGCCAAAGAGGTTGTTGACGCCATCGGACACGTTGAACAGCACGTCGAACTGCATGAGGATGTCATGAACCGCAGTGGGAAGGACCGCGTCGTAGGCGACGGCAAGCGCGGAGCGCGACGTGGACCCCAGGCGCCAGGCCACGTAGCCCGCAGGAAGGGCCAGCGCAATCGCCGCAAACAGCGGCGCGCAAAGGCGGACGACCCTTCTTGGGTAATAGCCAAGCCAGTCGTACCCGCCGTTTCCCATGTGCTTAAAGGGAACAAGAGACAGCACTATGCCGGACAGGATAAAGAACACCATAACCGACGCGCCGCCAGGGAAGAGGCTCGGACCCCCCGCGCCAAACGGCTTGACCATGATGTCGACGTGATACAGGAACACCATCAGCGCCCCGAGCCCTCGCAGGCCGTCAAGCGACAAGACGCGCTTCTCGTGACCAGGCATCATCACCCCTTCCTTCGTGCATTCGAGCAGAGCGTTCCATTATATACCCTCATGGATTTAGCGTATATTTTGACGAGAAAGACCCCCAAAACGGGCTGATTCGGGGGTCTGGCTCATGTGCATGTTAACGGCGGCGTGCAGATTGTCTACGGCAACATGGCATCTAACTACGCAACTCAGATGCGCGAGCTGCTGGGCATGGAGTAAACGCCTCACATATCTATAAAATCCGGTATAAAAGGCGGCGGCAGACAATGAGCTGCCGCCGCCTTTGAGTTACCCCACGCGCATTTCGTGTACTTGAAATACACGAAATCGTAGAAAATCGTGTATCTGAAATACACGAAATCGCACTGCTGGAGCTTCCAGGCGGATAAACATTACTCCTATGGAACGGTTTTCACCGGTTGCTCGCCACCCTGGGCTGTGTTCGCCCCTATGCCCGTATTGAGGGCTGTGCTGATTGACGGCGACGCTCCCAACGAGCCAACTTAATCGTCACCAGCGTGAGCGCCCAGGCCACAAGCGAGAACGCGGCGCCCACTGCGCCCACGTGCGCAATGCCAATGCTGCTTACCACGGCGCCGCCCACTGCGGTGCCAAACGAGATGCCGACGTTAAACGCCATGGGCTCAATCGAACTTGCGAGCACCATCGACTTGGGATGGCGGCTGCGTGCCACGTCCATAAAGTGTGTGATGCACGAGACCGAGAACAGGTACATGAGCAACGCCAAACTAAAGACAAAGATGAGAGCGAGCGGCATGGCGCTACCCACGGCGAACAGCCCGACCAGTGCCGCCGCCTGCAGCACAAACGTAACCAGCAGTGCCTTCATGCCAAAGCGCGCATCGATCCAACCGCCCAGGATGTTCGAGATCAGGCAGAACACGCCATAGGCCATAAGTGTGGTACTCGCCTGAACGGTGCCCATGCCAAGCACCTGCTCCAGATAGGGCGTCACATAGCCGTAAAACACGTAGACCGATCCCACGCCAAACAAAAAGATGAGCATGCCGGTGATGATGCTCGGCTCGCGTAGCAGCCCCGCCTGCTCGCGGAAGGTGGCGGGCTCGTCGGTTTGCCCAGCGCGCGGCATAAATGCCACGAGCGCTCCGCAGATCAAAACGGCAAAGGTTAGCGTGCCGTACATGGCCACGTGCCAATCGAGCGTGTCGGCCACAAACTTGCCAATCGAGGTCACAAAGACCATCGCTACGGAAAACGCGCCGTACACGACCGAGATGGCAAGTGAGGTTTGCTGCGGGGATAGCAGCTCAGGGATGTACGTCACGCCCACGGCGAGCAGCGCACCCGAGACAGAGCCCAGGACAATGCGTGAGATAAACAGCACCTGGAAGTTGGGCGCCAACGCCATGACCAGGTTGCCGAGAACAAAGACGATGCTATAGCACACGAGCAGCTGGTAGCGGCGGAACCGCCCCGTGCTGAGCGCAAGCACCGGCGTCGCGATGGCGTAGACGAGCGCGAACACGCTAATGAGCTGGCCCGCAGTGGCAAGCGATACGCCGAGTTCTGTTGCCAAGTCGCTTTCGATGCCGATGACCACGAACTCGGAGCAGCCGAGCGAGAATCCCAACAGCACGAGCAGCGCCAGGCAGAGCTTGGTGCGCGCGGGGGAGAGCGCGGCGGCGGTTGACTTACTTTTAGGCGTGGTTGCGGCGGTCAAGGTTGTCACTCCAATGTCGCATGAATAGGCGGGATTCAATCCCTGCAACTCTAGCAGAATGTGACAAAGGGGCAGCTCCTTTGTCACATTGCGCTGCCAGCCAGTCGCCCAAGCCGTCACAACATTCGGCGAAAATCTCGAAAACGAGGAAAAGCGCCGAATGTTGTGATGGTTTTCCTGTCTGCGCCGGCGAGCTCCGGCGCCATCTGGGGGTATAAGGCTAGCAAGTGTTTATTTGCGAGGCCTAAGGGGCGCCCCGTATGGATATCGATAACTTTGAATGGTGGTATAGCGAGGGCGAGGCTCCGGACGAGGAGTGGGACGAGCCCGCGCCGCGTGACGTGTCGAGCGACGAGGACGAGACCGGTAACGATGCCGTCGAGATGGACGCCGCCTCCGACCCCGTCGAGCCCCTGACTTTTGAACGGGCCTGGGCTCAGGCCGAGGCCGACGAGGCAAAGGCCGATGCCACGGCCACGCTGGGTGAGCCAGCCGACATGTCCATCTCGCCGGCCAAGACCCCGCAGCCGCGCCACACCATCGACCCCGGCAGTACGGCATCTTTCAGCATTCTCGACGTGCCCGCGCAGGGTGCTCAGGCGCCTGCGCCAACGCATCGCCCCGACCTGGCTCGTGAGGAAGACGCGGGCCGCCGTTCTCCGCTCGGCCCCATCCTCATCGCCTTCATGGCCGGCGTTATCGCCTGCTCGGCAATCGGCAGCATCTGGGGTCATGTCGAGCGGCAGCGCCAAGACGCCGCCAAGGTCGAGATGTCCGTCGAGCAATCGCTCAGCCGCACGCGCTCGGTGCATGTGTCGGTCGAGGTTAAGGACGGCGCGACGTGGGATACCGCGCGCGGCGACAGCCAAATGCTCGTCCATATCGTGGGCCGCACGCTCAGGGGACAAGCAATCGACGAGTACCAATACGTCAATTCCGAAGGTGACGGTATCGAGCTCAAGCCCGGCGACTACGAGCTCACGGTCGATGAGCCGCCCGTCGCCACCGACGGCACGCGTTACCGCGCCTCAAAGCGCATGGTCCCGGTGAGTTTTAATTCGCAAGCACCCGATACGGTCGATAGCGCGCCGCAGGGTGGGTTTGACCTTTATGCTATTGCTCAATAACTGCGCCTGCCGCTCAGCCCTGCTGCCAAGAGTGGGACAATAACCCTCGACACTGTTGTTTACTTTTGGAGGAAGTAGCATGTCCACCGTCACTACCATCAAGCGCGGCGGCCTCACCGCGGCCATCGATTCCATGGGCGCCCAGCTCACGAGCCTTGCCCTCAACGGCAATGAGTATCTGTGGCAGGGCGACCCGGCCTTTTGGGGCAAGCACGCGCCCATCCTGTTCCCTATCGTGGGATCGCTGCGCAACAACACGGCGACGTCTGCCGCCGGCGCCTGCGAGATGGCGCGCCACGGCATCGCGCGCATTGTCGAGCACAAGATCGTCGAGGTGTCGGAGGACGGTTCGTCCGTTACCTACGAGCTCACCGACACGCCCGAGTCGCTCAAGGCGTTCCCGTTCCACTTTAAGCTCAACATGACCTATGCCCTGACCGGCGACGCCACCCTCACGCAGACCTTTGCCGTCACTAACACCGGCGACGTGGACCTGCCGTTCTCGGTGGGCGGCCACCCCGCGTTTAACGTACCGGCTCCCGGTGCCGAGGACGAGGCATTCGAGGATTACGAGCTGGCGTTTACCGAGGCTTGGACTAACGAGGCCCCCGTCATCACGCCCGACGGTCTTATGACGTTCGAGGGTAGCTACAAGGCTCCCGATAACTCGGACGTGCTGCCCATCACGCACCGCAGCTTCGATAACGACGCCATCATGTTCACCGATACCCCGGGCTCCACGCTCACGCTGCGCGGCCGCAAGTCGGGCCACGGCGTCAAGATCGACTTTGAGGGCTTTAAGTACATCGGCGTGTGGTCTGCCGCCAACGACGCTCCGTTTGTGGCGCTCGAGCCCTGGACCGGTCACACCACCATGGACACCGAGGACGATGTCTTTGAGCACAAGGTCAACACCATCACCTTGGCTCCCGGCGCTACCGATAAACGTAGCTTTAGCGTCACCTTGCTCTAGAGGTTCCGCCGTTCTGACGAACGGCGGGCCGGTCGACGCTGCGCGCCACCCAGAGCGACAATTTGTCATTCAAAAGGCAAGGCATGACCAGAAGGTTTATGCCTTGCCTTTTTCATGCCTAGTCGTTGGGGACGTTCTTGTTTGACTAGTCGTTTAAGAACGTCCCCAACGACTACCAATCGTTTTCAGTTCGTAAACTTGTATATATGCATCTTATATATGCATCTGCTGGAAGTAACGCTGAGCGGTATCCTGTTAAGTCGTTAGCGTACGATTCAACAGGGAAGGCAGATTATGCATTCTCCCCAACAGCGCGGCATGCAGGCCCAGCCGGTATGCAGCCGTCGCATCTTTTTGGGTAGCGCTCTTGCTGCGAGCGCTTCCGTCGTCGCCGGCGCGCTCGCCGGCTGTCAGCGTCCGTCCACGCTCAAGGTGGTTCAGCCCACGACGGGCGGCGGTCGCGACGACTTGTCCGATTCCGTGATCGGCAAGGACAAGATCCGCATCGGCATGGAGGCGGCCTACGCCCCGTACAACTGGCAGGTTTCCGAAGCCAGTGAGTTCACCATCCCCATCGACAACGTGCAGGGCGCCTATGCCGATGGCTACGACGTGCAGATCGCCAAGATCGTCTGCAAGGCCCTCGGTGGCGAGCCCGTTGCCGTCAAGCAGAGCTTCTCGGGCCTTATCGATTCGCTTAACAACGGCCAGATCGACCTCATCATCGCCGGTATGAGCGCCACGCCCGAGCGCGAGGAGTCGGTCGGCTTCTCCGACCCGTACTTCATTGGCTACTTTGGCCTGTTCGTAAAAGAGGGTTCCCCCTACCAAAACGCCACCAAGCTTAGCGACTTTAGCGGTGCCACGGTGCTCGGCCAAAAGGACACCATGCTCGACACCGTCATCGACGAGATCCCGGGCGTTGTGCACAAGAACCCGGTCGATTCGGTTCCCACGGTGTTCTCGAACCTGCTGCAGGGCACGTGCGATGCCGTGACCTACAACACCGAGAACGAGAAGGGCTATATGGCCCAAAATCCCGGTATCGTCCCCATCCATTTTGCCGAGGGCGAGGGCTTTAAGCAGGAGGTCGCGGCAAACGTCGGCTGCCGCAAGGGCTCGGACAAGCTGCTTAAACTCATCGACAAGACACTCAAGGGCATTAGCCAAGAGGAACGCGACCAAATGTGGGACGCGTGCCTCGACCGTCAGCCGGCATAGGGAGGCAGCATGAAAACCATCAATCGTCTGGCCTCCTTTATCAAGGCCGACCACCGTTACGTGTACCTGGGCACGAGCGTTATCGCGGCGCTCGGCCTGGCGTTTAGTCAGCGCAACCCCACGCCGCTGAGCTTCTTGGCGCCTACGGGCGTGTTCCAAGACTGCCTCTGGGCAATCCTTTGGGCCTGGCTCGTCGTGTCGGCGGCGGCGCTGGTCGCCAAGCTCATGCACTGGAACGACTATCGCGAGGCGTCGCCGTTCGCATCCGAGCGCTTCCGTCGTGGCGCACGCTTAGGCAGCTACGTCGTGGTCGCCATCGCGGCGATCTTCTTTATCGACCGCTGCGTCATGTCATTTATCGACCTGGTGCAGGTGAGCGTTGTCTCGGATTCCAACCCCAGCGACTTTTTGTCGAGCCTGGTCTACATGACCTACAAGAGCGGCGACTTCTTTATCCGCGGCATCGAGATCACCATCGCACTTGCGACCTTCGGTACCGTCATCGCCTTTTTCCTGGCGCTGCTCTTTGTGTTCCTGCGTATTCAGACGTTCGACCGCGTGGATAACGATCTGGTGCGCTTCTTTAAGAGCATCGGCCGCGGCTTTGCGACCGTCTACTCTACCATCGTGCGCGGCACGCCCATGATGGTCCAGGGCCTGCTCATCTATTACGCGGGCTTCACCGTTTTGCGCGGCATGGGCTTCGAGACCGCCCAGGCCAACCAGATTTGGAGTACCTTCACCGCCGGTCTCGTCACCATCTCGCTCAACTCCACCGCCTACATGATGGAGGTCCTGCGCGGCGGCATCGAGTCCATCGATCCCGGCCAGGCCGAGGCGGCGCGCTCGCTGGGTCTGTCGCAGTGGCAGGCCATGCGCAAGGTCGTGTTCCCCCAGGGTATTAAAAACGCGATCCCCGCACTCACCAACGAGCTCATCATCAACATCAAGGATTCGTCGGTGCTTTCGGTCATCGGCGTGTTCGACCTCATGTACGCCACCACCACCGTCGCCGGCGTGTACTACCGCCAGATGGAGGTCTACTGCGTGGCGCTCGTGGTCTACCTGATCCTGACGCTCGTGGCGAGCCGCCTGCTCGAGGCCTTTGGCAAAAAGCTCGGCGCCGAGGCCCCGGCAACGCTGCCCAGCTCCAACTAGGCTCAAGACGAGGAGAATCATCATGGCAGATATCGCCACTACCGGCACCGCGGCCGCCGCACAGACCAATGAGCCGCTTATCCGCGTCGAGGGCCTGCGCAAGAGCTTTGGCTCGCTCGAGGTGCTTAAGGGCATCGACCTGTCCGTTAACCCCGGCGAGGTCGTTACCATTATCGGCGCCTCGGGCTCGGGCAAGTCGACCTTCCTGCGCTGCCTCAACCTGCTCGAGACTCCGGACGCGGGCCATATCTGGTTTCACGGCCAGGACCTTACGGCCGAGCGCTGCAACATTAACAAGCTGCGTGAGGACATCGGCATGGTGTTCCAGGGCTTTAACCTGTTCAACAACATGGATGTGCTCGACAACTGCACGCTCGCGCCCGTCACGCTCAAAAAGATGAGCAAGGCCGAGGCCGAGAAGGTCGCGATGGAGCATCTGACGAGCGTGGGGCTCGAAAAGTTCGCGCACGCCGCCGTGGGCCGCCTATCCGGTGGCCAAAAGCAGCGCGTGGCCATCGCGCGCGCCCTGTGCATGAATCCGCAGATCATGCTGTTCGACGAGCCGACCTCCGCACTCGACCCCGAGATCGTGGGAGAGGTGCTCGAGGTCATGCGCAAGCTTGCGGCCGACGGCATGACCATGGTCGTCGTCACGCACGAGATGGCCTTTGCCCGAACCGTGTCCGACCGCGTGGTCTTTATGGACAAGGGCGTGGTGCTCGAGGACGCCGCGCCGGCCGAGCTCTTCGGCAACCCCAAGCACCAGCGCACCCGCGAGTTCCTCTCGCGTTATCTCGAGGACAAATAACCGACCGCAAACTCTTGCGTTGCAGGGCCGCTCCCGTGGGGCGGCCTTTGTCGTCACAATCGAAAGGATGTCATGGCCGAGGTTTGGCGCTTCTTTGCGCATGAGGACGATTTTGCCGATTTGGATGAAACTGGCGCGTGCGAGCGCCTGGGGCGCGTGCTGTCGTTTCCGACCATCTCGAGCATGGATGCCGAGGCGGTGGACTGGCAGCCGTTCGACGACCTGCGCGCCTATATGCAGCAGGCCTGGCCGCACGTATTTGCGGCGGGCGAGGTCGAGCTTATCGACCATTCGCTATTGGTGACACTTAGCGGTTCCGACCCCGCCCTCAAACCCGTCATGCTCATGGGCCACATGGACGTGGTCCCCGTGGTGCCCGGCACCGAGGCTGACTGGACGTATGCCCCCTTTAGCGGACATGTGGACGACACCTACATTTGGGGTCGCGGTGCCATCGACATGAAAGACCAGGTCGCAGGCATTCTCGAGGCGGTTGAGTATGCGTTGGCGCACGGCTGGGAGCACAAGCGTTCCCTGCTGCTCGCTTTTGGCCAGGACGAGGAAACCACGCAGTACGGCGCGGGAGCAATCGGCCGCGTGCTCGAGGAACGCGGCGTTGAACTTGAATACCTGATCGACGAGGGCGACTACCGCATCGTTTCGGATGCCGAGTACAGCGCGGGCGAGGGTTGGCTCATGCACGCCGACCTCGCGGAGAAGGGCTATGCCGATATCGTGCTCAAGACGAAGAGTGAGGGTGGACATTCTTCTAACCCCTACGGCGGCACGTCGCTCGAGGTGCTCAGCCGTGCCATCACCGCAATCTGCGATATCGAGTGGCCGACGCGCGTGACCGACTTGCTTGCCGCCCAGCTCGTCGAGCTGGGGCTCTACACGGCGGATGAAATTGCCGCCAACGGGGGCGCCATTGTCCGCGATTGCCTCGCCAGCAAGAAGCTCTATCCGCTGGTGACGACCACCTGCGCACCCACGCAGATCGAGGGTGGCAGCACCGGCGCCAACGTAATGCCGCAGGATATGTGGGCCAACATCAACTTCCGCATGCTCGAGGGCACGAGCGTGGCCGACGTTGTGGCGCGCTGCCGTGAGGCGGTTGCCGGGGCGGGGCTCGCCGACCGTGTCGAGGTCGAGCTCGGCCCCGGCAGCTCCGAACCCTCGCCGTCCCTGCGCATCGGTGGCCCCGGCCTCGAGGCGGTTCGCTCCATCGCCGCCCGCTATTTCCGTGATCCAAAGGGGACGGAGGAAAATGGATCATTCGAGCCAGTGGCAATTGTGCCCTCGACCGTGATCGGTGCGACCGACGCTGCCAACTACCAGCGCATTTGCCCTGAGTGCATTCGCTTCTCGGCCTTTGTGGTTGATGACGACGAGTGCGATCGCGGCGTCCACGGCACCAACGAGCGCATCACCCGCCGCGCCTACCTCCAGGGTATCCGCTTTTTCATCGCTCTGCTTCAAACGCTCTAGAATGTGACAAAGCGACAGTCCCTTTGTTAGCCGTTGGGCGTTCTTAAACGACTAGTCGTTAAGGAGCGTCCCCAACGGCTACGTCCACTCATTCCGTGCGGGTTATATGCAGGTTTGCCTGCGCACGCTATCATGTATGGGTTAGACCGCAACTATGTACCCCATACGCGAAGGGATGCGCATGTATCTGAGGATCGACATGTTCTAGCTGGGCTTACCCCCGCAGTGGCGCCATGCGCCCCATCAATTCTGCCGATTTTCACCTTCACGCATATAAAGGAGTCCTGCCATGCGCGACAAGCTCGAAAAGATCATCAAGGCCTACGAGGAGCTCGAGAAGAAGCTCTCCGACCCGGCCGTCGCCTCCGATATTAAGGAGTTCACGCGTCTCAACAAGGAGTACGCGCACCAGTCCGACCTCATCGCCGCCTCGCGCGAGTACATCGGCGCGCTCGATGACATCGAGGCTGCCAAGGAAATGCTCCACGATACCACCGATGCCGATGAGAAGGAGATGCTCCAGATGGACATCTCCGAAAACGAGGCCAAGCTTCCCCAGCTCGAGGAAGACATTAAGTACATGCTCATCCCGAGCGACCCCAACGACGACAAGAACACCATCGTCGAGATCCGCTCCGCCGCCGGTGGCGACGAGGCGGCCATCTTCGCCGGTGACCTGTACAAGATGTACCAGCGCTTCTGCGAGTCGCGCGGCTGGAAGACCACCGTGCTCGATTCCAGCCCCAGCGAGGCCGGCGGCTTTAAGTCCATCGAGTTCAAGGTCGAGGGCGACCGCGTCTACTCCGTCATGAAGTTCGAGTCCGGCGTGCACCGCGTCCAGCGCGTTCCCAAGACCGAGTCCCAGGGCCGCATCCAGACCTCAACGGCAACCGTCGCCGTGCTTCCCGAGGCCGAGGAGATTGACGTCCAGATCAACCAGTCCGACCTGCGTATCGACACTTACTGCGCTTCGGGCCCTGGCGGTCAGTGCGTTAACACCACCTACTCCGCCGTGCGTATCACCCACCTGCCCACCAACACCGTGGTGCAGTCGCAAGAGCAGCGTTCCCAGATTCAGAACCGCGAGGTCTGCATGCAGATGCTGCGCGCCCGTCTGTACGAGATGGAGCTCGAGAAGCAGCAGGCCGAGCTCGGCGCCGAGCGCCAGAGCCAGATTGGCCACGGCAACCGTTCCGAGAAGATCCGTACCTATAACCAGCCCCAGGACCGCGTGACCGATCACCGCATCGGTTTCAACTCCACCTACAACGGCGTCCTTCTGGGCGATCAGCTCGGCACCGTCATCGAGGCGCTCGCCGCCGCCGAGCGAGCCGAGAAGCTGGCGCAGGCTGTGTAGTGGGTTACGCGGTTTTACCAAACCGCGTAACGGCTCGACGCTGCAAACGCCCCTAAGCGGCAATCTGACGTTCAATCGTCGGTCGCGTACCGAAGTACGCTTCCCTCCTCTTTCACGTCACCTTGCTCGCTTAGGGGCGTTTTCGCTGACTTATGCTCAACCTGCGGCGCCTTAGAGGTGGTCATTGGGGACGTTCTTAAACGACTAGGTTGGGCTTATTGCTTTGAGATGTTATTCAATCGTCTTTGATAGACTTCAAGCTGTCTACCTGCTGAAAGCAATTAACGGTATGCATCTGCAATTGAAAATATTGCTTGAAAAATCGTCCAAGAAGTCGCGGGGTGATTTTTGACGCGTTGCGCGTCAAGTGATGTGGCAAGCGTTTGGTTAGATATTGGTTAGTTTTGGGGCAACCTTGCCAAAAGCTTGACGAATGCAAATCTAGACGTCGGCGAATGAACACTTTGAGCGAGCCCGGTGCAAAATTCTGGGCTGATTCTCGATAATCGCCTTCAATCGTCTCTTGCCAAGCGCTGGCCTCGCGTACAATCTGCTCCGACATTCGCGCGCCGCCTGGCGCTTAAGAGGGGAGGACCCCATGGCAAACGAGATCTGGACCATCAAGCGTTGTCTCGAGTGGACCAAGGAGTACCTGGCCGAGCGCGGTGAGGAGCATCCCCGTCTTTCTGCCGAATGGCTGCTGTGCGCAGCCACGGGTCTGGCGCGCATCGACTTATATATGCGTATGGACGAGACGCTCGATGCGGCGCAGCTCGAGACCATGCACGCGGCGGTCGTCCGCCGCGCCAAGGGCGAGCCGCTGCAGTACATCACCGGCAGCACGCAGTTCCGCATGATCGACGTCGCGTGCGCCCCCGGCGTACTCATTCCGCGTCCCGAGACCGAGATGCTCGTCGAGGAAGTCCTCAATTATCTGGATGCCGAGGTGCTGAGCCCCGAGGCTGCCGCCCGTCAGCGCGTTGAGCTGCCCTGGAACGACGAGGTCGAGCAAGCGCGCAAAGCCGAAGCCGCGTTGGCCGACGAGCGAGCGACGGCCGAGCGCCGTGCCGCTAACCTCACAGCTGCCGATGAGGCGGCGCTAGGCAGCGACGTACTGGGCAGCCGTGCCTATGCCGAGGAACTGGCCGACCGCGAGGCCGAGGAAGCCGCCGCGCAGGCAGCAGATGCCGAGGCCGAGGAGGCCGCCGAGCCCGAGCTCGACGAATACGGCATCGCCATCGAAGGCGCCGACCAGGAGACGGCTTCAGCTCAGGATGCCGCTGCGCCTGCCCCAGCCGAGCCCCGCACTGCCCGCGTTCTCGAGGTCGGCTGCGGCACGGGCTGCATCTCGCTCTCCCTTGCCTGGGAGCGCCGCGGTCACGTCACCTGCACCGCCACCGATATCGAGTCGCGCGCCATCGATCTGGCCACCAAAAACCGCGATGCCCTCGGTCTCACGGCAGATGAGGTTGCCTTCAGCCTCACCAACCTGGTGAGCTCTATCCCCCGCGAGGAATGGGGCACCTTCGACGTGCTCGTCTCCAACCCGCCTTACATTCCGACCGACGTCATGCGCTCGCTGCCGCACGAGGTCAAGGACTTCGAGCCCGATTTGGCGCTCGAGGGCGGTGCCGATGGCCTTGATATCTTCCGCCGCCTGCTCAATGCGGCGCCCTATATGCTGCGCGCCGGCGGCCTGTTTGCCTGCGAGCTCTACGAGGGTGCCCTCGACGTCGCCGCCGAGCTCTGCCGCCAGGCGGGTCTCTCGGACGTGCGCATCGTCCGTGACCTTACCGATCGTCCCCGCATCGTTCGAGCCATCGTCACCGAGCCCAAACAGCGCCAGTAATATTTATTAACTGGTTAGCAAAAATTATAAAGTAGTTTATAATTAGGACGGCTGAAAGAGGTCGGCCCATGCAACCTCCTACCTTTCGGGAAATCATTGCCCTACTCAAGCACGATGGATTCGTGAAGGTCGCGCAAGTCGGTAGTCATGCTAAGTATGTTTCTGGTGACCGCGTTGTCACCGTGAACGGTTCTGGTGGTGATCGACCAAAGAAGGGCACGTGGGCAAGTATTCGTCGCCAAGCTGGATGGTAGTTGGAGGCAAAATGAGGCAGCGATTTACCTATGACTGCGTTCTCATAAAAGAAGACGACGGTTACTGCGCTAGCTTCCCGCAGATTCCCGGCGCCTTTGCCGATGGCGATACGCGCGAAGAAGCGATTGCCCATGCCACCGAGGCACTGATGGCGTTTTTGGCCGACGACCTCAACAACGGTTTGACTCCGGCAGGGTACGAACGCTTGGCCGAGGTCGTGACCCTTTCAGTCGAAATCGACCACGAGGACGCTCGGGAAGCGGCGTGCCGAACATTTAAAGACGCAGCGCTGGACCTCAAAGTTTCCGCTCCGCGGATTACCGCGCTGGTCAAAGCCGGAAAGCTCGATGTTGAACTCGTCGACGGCCGTCGGATGATAACGATAGACAGCATCGAGCGCTACGCCGCCCAAGAACGCCACGCCGGCAGGCCAAAGAAGTTCGTCGCAGTCCAATAACCCCCTCACTTTCACCGACTACTAGAGCCGCTCACCAAACCAACATGCGCTCTGGGCAAATAGGTTGAACGTTTCGTGCGAGAATGCCCCACAGTAAATAAACTTGCACCAGAGCGTAAGGGGCTGGCATACACATGCAGACGGTCTATCGGGTATTCGAGGGAACGCGTGAGCCGCATCGGCTCGCCGTCGAGCGTACGGCCGAGCTACTCGGTCGCGGTGGCCTGGCGCTTATTCCAACCGAGACGGTCTACGGTGTCGCCGTGGCAGTCAACCACTTCTGCGGCGCCGCCCCACCGGAGACACCTGCACCTCTGCCATGACCGCGCGT
>CATZEP010000026.1 GCA_958418185.1 uncultured Collinsella sp. | reverse complement strand
CGTTGGACTCCATGACCTCGGAGACCACGCGGATGGCGTAGGGGAACTCGTTCTCGTCGGGGAGCACCGGAAGCAGGGCGCGCTCGGCAAGGTTGCCGTGACCGATCTCGCGACGCTTGGGGCTGCCCATGCGGCCGGTCTCGCCGGTGCAGAACGGCGGGAAGTTGTAGTGGTGCATGTAGCGCGTGCCCGCGGTGGGCTCGATGGTATCCAGACGCTGGCCCGCGTTGAGCATGCCGAGCGACAGGACGGAAAGCACCTGGGTCTGCCCACGCTGGAACAGACCAGAGCCGTGAACGAGCGGCAGGTAGTTATCCTTCACCATGATGGGGCGAATCTCATCGGCGGCACGACCATCGACGCGCTCGCCAGTCTCGACGACCATGGTGCGCATGGCCTTCTTCTCGAGCTTCTTGAGCGCCACGGGGATCTCGCGCTCCCAAGCGGCCTGCTCCTCCTCGGTAAACTCGGCGCGGATGGACTCCTTCAGAGCCTCGACCTTACCGATACGGGAGAGCTTGTCGGCGTCGCGAAGGGCAGCTGCCATCTCGTCGTAGTGGGCAAAGATGCGCTCCTGGACCTCCTCGACGGGCTGGTCGAGCGGGTACTCCTTCTTGACGATGGGGCCGTTGACCTGCTCCCACTCGGCGACGAACTCGTCCTGGGCCTGGCAGAAGGCAGCAAGGGCCTCCTGGCCAAACTTCATGGCGGCGAGCATGTCGTCCTCGGAGATCTCCTCGGCGCCGGCCTCGACCATCGAGATGAAGTCGGCAGAGCCGCCCAGCTCCAGGTCCAGATCGGAGTTCTCGCGCTCCTCGTAGGTGGGGTTGACGATAAACTCGCCAGTCTCCACGTTACGGCCGATGCGCACGCAGGCAAGCGGGCCCTCGAAGGGCACGCCACCGAGCGTCATGGCCAGGGAAGCACCCATGACGTTGATGACGTCGAAGGGGTTGACCTGGTCGGCGACGAGCGAGGTGGCGACGATGTGCACCTCGTTGCGGAAGCCGTCCGGGAAACTCGGGCGGATCGGACGGTCGATCATGCGCGCGGTGAGCGTGGCCTTCTCGCTGGGACGGCCCTCACGCTTGAGGTAACCACCCGGGATGCGGCCGGCTGCGTACATCTTCTCGTTGAAGTCGACGGTCAGCGGGAAGAAGTCGTAGTTCTTGCGCTCCTTGGAGACGACCACGGTGTCGAGCATCGTGGTGTCGCCCTGCTTGACCAGGCAGGCGCCGGTGGCCTGCTTGGCAAGCTCGCCCGACTCAAAGGTGTAGGTCTTGCCGTACAGCTCAAAGGTCTTGGATACGAGTGTCATTGTTCTCCTTTACCCCACAGGCCCCTTGCCTGCGGGCTTCTCATGTGACGCAGGCCCCCTGCCCCCGCCACGCTTCAGAGCGTGATTGTTCGCGCCCTTACACAAAAAGAGCGCCCCGCTGCGCAGGACGCTCTTAGCATGTACAAATCCTTACTGGATGTTGTCGCGGATGCCCAGAGCCTTGATGAGCTCACGGTACTCATTGATGTCGTTCTTCTTGATGTAGGAGAGGAGACGACGACGCTTACCGACGAGCATGAGCAGGCCACGACGGGTGTGGAAGTCCTTCTGGTGGGACTTCATGTGCTCGGTCAGCTCCTTGATGCGCTCGGACAGGATGGCGACCTGAACCTTGGGGTTGCCGGTGTCGACCGGGGTGTTACCGAACTGGGCAGTCAGCTCCGCCTTGCGCTCTTTGGAAACAGTCATTGTTTCACCTTTCGTTTCTTGTCGCCCTCGGGCGACGCTATTCGCCTCGGACTGGGGAGCCGCCGGTGGAGCGAGCATCCAAGATCGAGGTACCAACAGGTCGGTATGTTACCACAAGCAGCCCGCGACTGCGCATCATCACCGACCCAACATGAATTCCATCGCACGGAGGCGCTGATCGGTGTGCGTCGCAGCCCAAACATGCGAAAGCCCCAACAAAAAGGCAGCGGTATGGGGATCGACCCTCTCGGCCATGAGTGCATCGAATGTCATGGACATGAGGGCGCGCAGCCACGCGACCTCACCGGTCGACACCAACTCGGCACCCGGAACGCTCGACGCGCACGACCCGCACAGAAGACCGCCCGCCCGGGGCGAAAAATACGACAGCATGGGGTCTCCGCACAGCACGCAGGCAGAAAAATCGGGTCGATAGCCAACGTGCGATAGCAGCTTAAAGACATATGCCGCCACAAGCAGATCCATATGCGCCGTGTCGAGCCCGCTGCCCACCAGGGCAAGCGCCCGCTGCGTGATGGCAAAGGTAAACGGATCCTCGGCATCCTCGAACGAGCACACACGCGCAACCTCGGCAATCGCGCTGGCGGCACAGGTCGTCTCGTAGTCAGGAGCAGCACCGAGCGGCGCCTCAATAAGCTCCGCCTGAGAAACAACGTCGAGCGACCGTCCATGCGCCAATAGCATATCAACGGTACAGAACAGCTCACAGCGCGCCGCCAGGCGCCCACCGGGTTTGCGGGCGCCCTTTGCCACGGCGCGAACCTGCCGACCCCGCTCGTCAAGCATCGTCAGGATCAGGTCCGTCTCTTTGAGCTTCGTCTTGTCAAGGACGAGCACCTTCGTGCGATATGTCCGGGAGCCAGCCATGCGCGCCGCGCGCCCTTAGTCCTCGGCATTGTAGCCAAAGCGGCGAATCTGGGCCTCATCGTCACGCCAGCCGGCCTTGACCTTCACGTCCAGCTCCAAAAAGACCTGCGTGCCAAAGATGCGCTCAAGATCGCGACGGGCGTCGATACCGATATGTTTGATCATTTCGCCGCCCTTGCCAATGATGATGCCCTTTTGGCCCTCGCGCTCGACGTAAATGGTGGCGTGCACACGCAGCACCTTCTTGGTCTGCTCGAGCGCATCGCAGATCACGCCAACGGAATGCGGGATCTCATCACGGGTGCGGCGCAAGACCTTCTCGCGCACAAACTCGGCAACAAGTGTCTCGTCGGAAGCGTCGGTACCCATGTCCTCGGGGAACCAACGCGGACCCTCGGGCAAAAAGTGCGCAACGGTCTCGATGAAGGCATCGACGTTGAAGTTCTTGACCGACGACGTCACGATCTCATCGTCATATTCCATGAGCTCGTGGGCTGCCTTAAGCTGCTCCATGACCTGTGCGGGGTCGGCCTCATCGGCCTTGGTGAGCACCAGGACCTTCTTGGAACGAGCGTTCTTAACGCGCTCGGCAACCCAGGCGTCTCCCCTACCGATCGGCTTGGTGGCATCAATCAAAAACGCGACGACATCGACATCGTTCAGCTCGAACAGCGCACTCTTGTTGAGCTCGGACCCCAGGCCGTCCTTGGGCTTGTGGATACCCGGGGTATCGACAAAGACCAGCTGGTAACCGGGGCGGTTGACGACGGCGCGCATGCGGCGGCGGGTCGTCTGGGCCACCGGCGAGGTGATGGCGACCTTTTTGCCATAGCAGGCGTTGAGTAGCGTAGACTTGCCGGCGTTGGGGCGACCGACCAGGGCCACGAAGCCGCTGCGGAAACCGGGTTCAACGTCGCCAAAGCCCGCGAGGCTGTCGTCCTCGTCGCACAGGGCGTCGAGCTCTTCGTCGCTCATGCCCTCAAACGGGTCGAATTCCTCGACCTCATCGTATGCCTCAGTCGCTTCGGCATCCACCGCATCCAGGGACTCGTCGTCCAGAGTTTCATCGGTAGGCTGCATATTGTCGGACATGGGAATCCCTTTCTAAATAAAGCCGAGCGCGTGGGCAAATACCAGCACGCCCACAATCGCGGCAGTGATGGAAAGAACGTATACAGAGGCGGCGGCAATGTCCTTCGCACGCTTGGCCAGCGGATGGAGTTCCTGGGTCGCCAGGTCGACGATCGCCTCCATAGCGGTATTGCACAGCTCGCCGTGAATCACCAAGCCACAGCAGATGATAACTGTGGCCCACTCGGCAATGTCGAGGCCGACAACGCAGCCAGCAATGACGGTGCACACGCCCGCCACGAGCATGACCTTAATGTTGCGCTCGGTTTCAACGGCGGTGACGAAGCCCTCCATGGCGTAGGAGAACGACTTTAAGAAGGACGGATGGTCCTTGTTCGATCCGGGAATCATAGACGGCTCCTAGTCGTGGGCGTGGTTGGTGATGGGGCCGACGTGGACCAGCTTGGGGTCCTCACCGCGCTCGAGCGCCAGATCGCGCAAGATGGCGTCCTCGCGGGCCTCCATGACCTCGGCCTCGTCGTCCTCAATGTGGTCATACCCCAGCAGGTGCAGCATGCCATGCACGAGCATCAGGCGGCACTCGTCGGCAGGGCTATTACCAAAGCCGGGGGCCTGACGGGCAATGACCTGCGGGGCCAGGATAATATCGCCGAGCTCGAGCGTCTCGTCGGCGGGAATATCCTCGTCAAAGGCCGAGTCGCACTCAAACGAGAGGACATCGGTGGTACGGTCGATACCGCGCCACTCGTGGTTGAGCTCGTGCATCTCGTCCTCATCGACATATGAAAGGGAAATCTCGACTTCACGCTCAACGCCCTCGGCGGCAAGCACGACCTCGCAGATGTGCTCTACCTCCTGCGCGTCGAGCAGCGTATCGAGCTCGGCATCGTTGCTGATCAATACACTCAACGGGACTCCTTTCGGTCGTGCACGCGTTTCTCGCGCACATCATCATAAGCATCGTATGCCTCGACGATACGCCCCACCAAGGCATGGCGCACCACGTCGGCACGCTCGAGGTGAGAAAATGCGACATCGTCGACACGGCCTAAAATCTGCTCGACGTCGGCAAGACCGCCGCGACGACCCACCAGGTCGCGCTGACTCAGGTCGCCGGTAATCACAAACTTGGAGTTAAAGCCCAGGCGCGTCAGGAACATCTTCATCTGCTCGGGCGTGGTATTTTGCGCCTCGTCGAGCACCACGAAGGCATCGCTCAGCGTGCGGCCGCGCATGTAGGCAAGCGGGGCGATCTCGATCACGCCGCGCTCCATGAGCTCATCGGTGCGCTCGCGATCCATCATGTCAAAAAGGGCGTCGTAGAGCGGACGCATGTAGGGGTCGATCTTTTCCTCGAGGGTACCGGGCAAAAAGCCCAGGTTCTCCCCCGCCTCGACAACCGGACGCGTCAAGATCAGACGGCCCACCTCGTGACGCTTGAGCGCGGCAACGGCGAGCGCCATGGCCAGATAGGTCTTACCGGTACCGGCAGGACCTAGACCAAACGTGATGGTATGCGAGCGGATGGCATCCACGTAACGCTTTTGGCCGAGCGTTTTGGGGCGAATGACACGGCCGCGATACGAAAGCAGCACATCATCGCGAAGCGATGTAGCCTCGTGCTCACCGTCGCGCAAGACGGCCAGGCAGCGAGAGACATCGTCGGCAGACAGTGTGCGTCCGGCGGCCGCCTCGCGAAAAGCATGCTCGAAAAAGCGCGCCACGAGCTCGACCTCGTCCGGGTCGCCGCTCACGGCGATACTGTCGCCACGGGCGACCACGTGAGCGCGAACCAAGCTCTCGAGCTCACGAAGGACGCCGTCGCCGGCGCCCAAAACGCGCGAGGGGTCAATACCCTCGGGAACGGTAAGTCTAATCTTCGAGGCTTCCATGAACCTCCCTGCGTGCATGGACCAAGCCGGAATCATCGACTCCGATGATAGCAACATCGAGCAGGCACGGGGCTGTGAGTCCACAGGTATCGTCAAGACGGGCATGGTGGAACGAACCGAGCGTCAGGTTGTCGCCATACTCGAGCACGGCGCGCTCGACGGTACCCACGCGGCGGCGAGCGTCGGCAATGGCGAGTTCCTGCGCCGCGGCTCGCATACGACGGCTGCGCTCGGCCATAACCTCGGGCGGCACCTGGTCGGACATATCGGCAGCAAGGGTACCGGGACGCTTGCTGTAACGAAACACATGCATACGCGAAAAGCCCACGCGGCGGCACAGCGCCAGCGACTCCTCAAACTCCTCGTCCGTCTCGCCGGGAAAACCGACGATGACATCGCACGAAAGGGACGCCTGAGGCAAGTTGGTGCGAATCATGCGCACCGTCTCCTCAAAGGCCTCGGCGCTATAGGGACGCCCCATGCGATGCAGTGTCCTGGTGCAGCCGGACTGCACGGGAAGGTGTAAAAACGGGGCGATGCGCTTCGGATAGCGCGCCATGACCTTAAGCAGGGACTCAGAGATATCCATAGGCTCGACCGAGGAAATGCGCACATGCGGAATGGACGTGCGCTCCATAATCGCCTCGAGCAGCTCATCGATCTCGACGTGTTCATCAGTCGCGCTCTTGCCATCGTAGGCGCCCAGGTTCACGCCCGTCAGCACCACCTCGGGCACGCCGGCCTCCTGGGCCTCGCGAACCTGCTCGAGCACGGACTCGACCGGCACGGAGCGCTCGGGGCCGCGGGCCTTCCACACAATGCAATAGGTGCAACGATGGTTGCAGCCGTCCTGGATCTTCACCCCCAGACGCGAGCGACCGAGTGCGTCGACCACCTCGCCGTCACTGCAGGCGGGAACGTCATCGGACTCAACGCCCAGCACCTCGCAGACGCGTTCGGCGACATCGATCTTGGACGGCTCGGCGATCACGCGGTCCGAAAGCTCCAGCAGCTCCTCGGGGTGCAGATTGACTACGCATCCGGTCACGACCACATAGGGCTCGTTTGGATAGGCCAGCGCATGGCGAACGGCCTTACGGGTCTTGGCCTCGGCCTCGCCCGTAACGGCACAGGTGTTAATGACGATCAGCTCAGCATCCTGAGGCTCCACCATCGCAAAGCCCAGGCGCATGAGATCGGCAGTGATACGGTCGGACTCAACCCGGTTGACACGGCAGCCGAGGTTGACGACAGAGATATGAGGTGCGAGCACGCGGGCTCCTTAATCGAGGATGTCGTCGAGGGCACTCTTGATACGGTCGGTCACCGACTTCTTACCGGATGCGACGTCATCGCCCATCTCGTCGGCAAAGGCGCGAAGCAGCTCGCGCTGCTTGTTGGAGAGATTGGTGGGAACGACCACGCGCAGCTGCACAATCAGACGACCGCGCGAGCCGCCACCGCCGATACGCGGCATGCCGTAATTGTTGACGCTCACGGTGTCGCCGTACTGGGCGCCAGCGGGGACGCACACCTTGACGACCTCGTCAGGCATAATGCCCTCGACCTCGATCTCGCATCCGAGCGCAGCCTGCGCAATCGAGATATCGCTCACGAGGTACAGGTCGTCGCCGTTGCGCTTAAAACGCTCGTGGTCGGCGACGCGCACGTTGACGATCAGGTCGCCCGACGGCTCGCCGCGAAGGCCGGCCTCGCCAAAACCGCTCACGCGCAGCTGGCGACCGGTCGAAACGCCGGCGGGAATATCGATATCGATCTTTTCGTGCGAAGGCGTGCGGCCCTGACCGTCACAGGTCTCGCAGGGATGGTCGATGACCGTGCCTTCGCCGTGGCAGTCGGGACAGGGCGAAGAGGACTGAACCTGGCCCAGGAAAGAACGCTGGACCGTCGTCACATAGCCCGTGCCGTGGCAGCGGCTGCACTGCTTTTCCTGTGCGCCCTCGGCCCTACCGGTGCCGTTGCAATCCTCGCAGGGGGCAAGGCGGTCATAGCTGATCGTCTTTTTGCAACCGAGTGCCGCCTCCTCAAGGGTCACCGAAAGGGAGATGGCCATATCGCGGCCGCGACGACGCTCACGGCGATTTCGGGCGCCACCGCCGGCACCGCCGCCAAAGAACGACGAGAAGAGGTCGTCCATGCCCATGCCACCAAAGATATCGTTGATGTCGACATAGCCAGAGCCACCGGGGCCGTCCGCGGTGCCGTAACGGTCGTAGTTAGCACGCTTCTGCTCGTCGGAAAGAACGGAATACGCCTCGTTGAGCTCTTTGAACTTGGCCTCGGCCTCGGGGTCGTCCGAAACGTCCGGGTGTACGGTACGGGCCTTCTTTAGAAACGCGCGCTTAATCGTCCGCGCGTCGGCATCCTTGTCGACGCCAAGTACCTCGTAGTAATCCCTATTTTCCGACACGACCGAATCCTTCCGACTTTCATTATTGTCACAGTGCGTCCTATACCCAAGCTGGGCCGGCCGCAAACAGAGGGTTTGATGTTATTGCATTGCGTAGGGCGAAAGCATGGCACGTTGCGAGCAGCTCGCAAACCAAACCGACACGAGCGCAAACATAAATCCGTTGGCAAAACCGTTGGCAAACTGCATCGCGCCGCGCTTCCACCACAGCAGGCTGCGGTGCAGCACGCCGTCCGAGACCACCATGAACAGGCCCATGGCAAACGGAATAAAGCACATCACGGCAAAGGCCGAGAACACGCCCGAGATGGCCGACAGCACCAAAAACGGCGCCACGATGCCCATCAGGTAAAAACCGGTACGGGCCTTGCCCTCCAGACGCTCGGCCTCGACATGAGCGCGGCCGACCAGATCGCCACCCGAGGCACCGTTGGTGCCGGCGTGACCCATGCCGCCAATGCGGACCTCGTCGCCATCGTGCGTACCGGCAGGAAACTCAATCGTCTGCTCGGAGGTCACACGGACACGGCCGCTGCCGCCGCAATCGGGGCAGGGGTCGGCGACGACCTTACCGGAACCGCCGCACTCGGGGCAGACCGACTGAAACGTGCCGGCACCGAACAGGAAGGACAGGTCGACATCGATGTGGCCGCGACCACCGCAGCTCGGACAGGTATGTGCATGCTCGGACGAAACAGAACCCGAGCCGCCACAGTGGCCACAGGTATCGAAGCGCGTATAGCGGACGGTCTTGCGGGCACCGCCCTTGGCCTCCTTAGCGTCGAGCTTGATATCGACGACCACGTTGGCGCCGTTCTCGGGATTATAGGCAGCCTGCCCGCGACGCGGCTGACCCCAGGCGCCACCAAAGGGAAAGCCGCCCTCAAAGGGATTGCCGTAGCCCGCGCTGCCGGCGTAACCGCCGCCATAGGGCGAAGCCGTGGGAGCGCCGGCAAAGGGATTGCCCGAGCGCATGGCGTCGTAGCGCGCACGCTTCTGCTCGTCCGAAAGCACAGCATAGGCCTCGGAAACCTCTTTGAACTTTTCCTCGGCATCCGGTTCTTTGTTGACGTCCGGATGGAGCTTGCGGGCCTTTTGCTGGAAGGCTTTCTGTATATCACGCGAGGTGGCGTCCTTGGAGACACCCAAAATCTCGTAGTAATCTTTTTCGTTCATCGTCGCCATGCGCGGCAACCTCCTGCTCACAGCAGCGTATATATTGCGGTAATTCTACCCGAGCGGCCTAGGCTAGACCCCAAAACAGCTCGAACAGCACATTTCCATCGAGCCAGCCCAAGTGAGTGGGCGCTAAACGAGCACGGACGCGACCTGCGATAACGTCTTTCGAGGTGACGCGCCCCGCATGTCCTTCAATATGATCGGGCACCCAGGTGGCAAGGCCCAACTCGACCGCACGGTCGCAGGCCGCCGCCAACTCATCTGCAGCGATCACGCTTGCCGAGCGAACCAACAGATCGGGCCCAATGCCACGCGTCATGCGACAGGCAAGCATCAAATCCTCGGCCGCCGCCTCGCGCTGCGACAGATACTCGGCATCAAACGTCGTCGCGGCATCGTCGCGTTGCACCAAGCGCACGCGATACGCATCGCCGCGAGCAAGCACGTCGGGAAACAGCCCGGCCAAGCGATCGAAATCCTCGGCGTCGAGCATACCGGCGGCAGAGCGGCCCAAACCCAGATAGCCCTGTCCGGTCCAATAGGCAATGTTGTGGGCGCACTCATGGCCGTCGAGCGCGTAGCTTGCCACCTCATACGGGTGATAGCCGGCCGCACCCAGGCGCTCACGCGCCGCGTCCATGCATGCAGCCTGGAAATCCTCGTCGGGCTCGAGCGACTCGTCGCGACACGCCATGCGGTAGAGCGGCGTGCCCTCCTCGAGCGTGAGCGGGTACACCGACACATGATGCGGCGCCGCCGCCAACACGCCATCGAGCGTGCGCTGCCAACTAACGGCGGTTTGCCCGGGAAGACCGCACATCAGGTCGCACGACACATCGAGCCCAGCGTCCTTGACCGTCGCGATGGCAGCGAGCGCCCGATCGGCATCGTGAATACGGCCGATGGCGGTAAGTTCGGCGTTATCGAGCGTTTGCACGCCCAGAGAGACGCGCGTGACACCCACCCCGGCAAGCGCAGTGGCAAGCTCTGCGGTCAGCGATTCGGGATTGGCCTCGCAGGTAAACTCAACAGGCTTGCACCACGCAGAGATACGCCGGGCAAATTCTACCAAACGCTCCCCCGCCAGCGACGGCGTGCCGCCGCCAACATAGACGGTGCGGATCTGTGCAAGCGCGCCTGCGTCGCCAAAGGCATCGAGGCGCGCATACAACTGCTCAAAATAGGTATCGAGCGCAACGCTCATGTTGCACGGAGCAAAACTGCGTGAGTCAAAGTCACAGTACCGGCATTTTTGGGCGCAAAACGGCACATGCACGTACAGCGCGGTAACGGCCACCGTTAGGCCTCCAGCGGATGAGCGGGCACCGACTCGCCGGCGGCAAGTGCGGCCTCGCAGGCCACCACATCGTGCTCGATATCATCGACCAGTGCCATGAACTCCTCGTATGTGGAGCAACGCACCACCTGAGCGCGCCAGGCCGCAGCATGGGGCATGCCCTTTAGATACCAGCTCGCGTACGTACGGGCACGCGACATGAGCGGCAACAGCTCGTGCGTGAGCGTCAGATGCTCGCGCAGGGCATCCAGTCGCTCGACCGAGCTACGCTCCGGCACCGGCGCGCCATCGAGAGCAAGGGCGCGAGCATCGCCGAACACCCAGGGATTGCCATAGATACCGCGCGCAATGAACACCGCGCTGGCACCCGAGTTGCGCAGATGCTCCGCGGCATCCTCGGCCGAGAAAACGTCGCCCGAACCGATCACGGGAATCTCGACGGCATCTGCGACCTCATCGACGACCGACCAATCGGCCTGGCCCGTATAGAGCTGCGTGGCACAGCGGCCATGCACGGCGACTGCGGCAGTCCCTGCACCCTCAAGCATCTGAGCAAATGTCGCGGCATTGCGGTCCTCGGCATAAAAGCCCTTACGGATCTTTACGGTCACGGGCACGTGCGCCGCGCCCACCGCCGCCTCGACGATCTTCTCTGCCAGCTCTGGCGTGCGCATAAGCGCCGAGCCCTCGCCCTTGGTGACAACCTTGCGAGCTGGGCACGCCATGTTGATATCAATCAAAGACAGGCGATCGCCCACACGTTCCTCGACGGCAGCGACGGCACTCGCAAACTGATCGGGCTTGGAACCAAAGAGCTGCACGCAGATTTGCTGCTCCTCGTCGGCCGGCAGCACCAGACGCCACGTCTTATTGCTGGCATAGGCAAGGCCTGCCACGCTCACCATCTCGCTATAGGCAAGATTGGCACCACGGCGACGGCACATGATGCGATAGGCGGGGTCGGTTACGCCCGCCATGGGAGCCATAAGGAACGGCTGCTCGGCATAGGCACCCAGCAGCCGCGTACTGTATTCAGAAAGCGCCATGGGCCTACTCGTCCACCTTGAGGATCGCCATAAAGGCCTCCTGCGGAACCTCGACCGAGCCGATGGCCTTCATGCGCTTCTTGCCCTCTTTCTGCTTTTCGAGCAGCTTGCGCTTACGCGAGATATCGCCACCATAGCACTTGGCCAAAACGTCCTTGCGGCGCGCCTTGACGGTGGAGCGGGCGATGATCTTGTTGCCGATAGCGCCCTGAATAGGCACCTCGAACAGCTGGCGGGGGATAATCTCCTTGAGCTTGTCGCACAGACCGCGTGCCAGGCCATAGGCCTTGTCCTTGTGCACGATAAACGAAAGCGCGTCCACCTCGTCGCCCGAAAGCAAAATATCGAGCTTGACGAGCTCGGAGGGACGATACTCGTTGAACTCATAGTCGAGCGAGGCATAGCCCTTGGTACGGCTCTTGAGCTGGTCAAAGAAGTCCAGGATGAGCTCGGCAAGCGGCATGTCAAAGCGCATCTCGACCGATTTGCTCGTGAGATGGATCATGTCGGTCGTAATGCCGCGGTGCTCGATGGCGAGCTGCATGACGGCACCCGTATACTCGGGCGGGCAGATAATCTTGGCCTTGAGGTAAGGCTCCTCGATGCGCTCGATGCGCGTAGCCTCGGGCAGATCTTGCGGGCTGCGGACATCAATCATCTCGCCGTCGGTCTTATAGACGTGATAGTCCACCGAAGGGCTCGTGGCAATCAAATCCAGATTGAACTCGCGCTCCAGGCGCTCCTTGACGACCTCCATGTGCAGCAGGCCCAAGAAGCCCACGCGGAAACCAAAGCCGAGCGCCACCGAGGTCTCGGGCTCCCACACCAACGACGGGTCATTGACATGCAGCTTATCGAGAGCGTCGCGCAGGTTCTCGTAATCCTTGTTGTCGATCGGGAACAGGCCCGTATAGACCATGGGCTTGGCCTCGCGGTAGCCGGGAAGCGGCTCGGGGCAGGGATTCGACGCCCACGTGAGGGTATCGCCCACGTGCACGGCCTCGGGATCCTTCAGGCCCGTGACCACGTAGCCCACCTCGCCAACCGTCAGTGCGTCGACCGGGGTCTCGGCGGGACGCTTGACGCCCACGCCGTCGACCAAGAAGTCACCTTCTGCCTGCATCATGCGCAGGGTATCGCCCTTCTTGATGGAACCGTCAAAGACGCGGACCGTGGCAACGACGCCGCGGTACTCATCAAAATACGAATCCAGGATAAGTGCTTTGAGCGGCGCGTTCGCATCGCCCTTGGGCGGCGAAATCAAAAAGACAATGGACTCCAGTAGGTCGTGGATGCCCTCGCCGGTCTTGCCCGATACGCATACGGCATCGTCGGCAGGAATCGCCAGATCATCCTCGATCTCGGTCTTAACCTCGTCGGGGTGTGCCGACGGCAGGTCGATCTTGTTGATGGCGGGCACGATATCCAGATTAGCGTTCATGGCGAGCGTCGCGTTGGAGACGGTCTGCGCCTCGACGCCCTGCGTGGCGTCGACGACGAGTACCGCGCCCTCGCAAGCGGCCAGCGAACGCGAGACCTCATAGGTAAAGTCCACGTGGCCCGGTGTATCGATCAGGTTGAAC
Source organism: uncultured Collinsella sp. (assembly GCA_958418185.1). Lineage (GTDB taxonomy): Bacteria > Actinomycetota > Coriobacteriia > Coriobacteriales > Coriobacteriaceae > Collinsella. The sequence continues at coordinate 1,647 of CATZEP010000026.1, read as the reverse complement.
TGATACGTCTCACCATCATCGGCGTCATAGGACACGCGAACGGCATTGGACTTGATCGTGATGCCGCGCTCGCGCTCGATATCCATGGTGTCGAGCAGTTGCGACTCCATATCGCGCTCGTCGACGGTATGGGTGAGCTCGAGGATGCGGTCACTGATCGTGGACTTGCCATGGTCGATGTGCGCAACGATCGAGAAGTTGCGGATGTGGGAAATGTCAATTGAAGTATTCATGCGGACTATCTTACCCGAGCGGTACAAAAAATGGAGCCTGTTCCATAAAACAGGCTCCATTTATGCGCGTAATCTGTGTGGTGTGAAATTTACAACTTAGGCGTTGATGCTGTTCACGAGCTTGGCAAGACCGGACTTGCGGTTGGAAGCCTGGTTCTTGTGGATAACATGCTTGGCGGCAGCCATGTCGAGACGCTTGGTGACGGTCTTGAGGGCAGCCTGGGCCTTCTCGGCGTCGCCCTCGGCGACGGCGGACTGGACGTGCTTGGTCAGCGTCTTGAGCTCGGACTTGACAGCCTTGTTACGCATGCGAGCTGCCTCATTGGTGCGGATACGCTTCTTCTGAGACTTGATGTTTGCCACTTCTGGAGTTCCTTTCGAGTTCCTTGCAAAAAATGTATGACACCTCTGAGACACGGTGAGGTCATGCAAGCGCCTACTATAGCACGCTCCCCCTCAAAGGGATAGAACGAATTTGTCAAATAGGCAGGTATCATCACGATTTTCTCAAGATGTTCGTAATCCAGAGCAAAAGCGCGGTCTGGGAATCGGCCGAGCCCTTCAGTGCGAGCTCCACATCGACCGCGCCCTCGAGCGCAGCGACAAGCTCCGCCATCGAAAAGCGGCGTGCCCAGGTCAGGTGATTCTTGACCTGCCAGGCCTGAAGCTTGAGTGTCGCGGCGAGCTCACGCCCCTGCCCGCGAGAGTCGAGCGCCTTGGCGACGATCAACTCGCGGATGCGACCGCATAGCAGCGTGTAGGTCCACACATAGCTCTTGACGGGCAGCAGATTAAAGAGCTCGAGCGATCGCCGCATATCGCGGGCCGAGACCGCATTGAGAAAGTCCCAAGGTTGGACCTCGGCCGTGCGCACGATCCAGCGCTCCACATCGGCAAGCTCAATTTGTGGCGCCTCGACCATCTGGGCAAGCTTGGTCAAGTCGTTATCGAGCATACGAGTGTTCTCGCCCGAGCGCGAAACGAGCTCCTCGGCGGCGGCCGTAGAGATGGACTTTCCGTGCTGCGTCGCCATCTGCTGCACGCGGCGCGGGAGCTCCCAGCGCTTGGTGCCCGAACAGTCGATCACGGCCTTCTTGTCAATCTTGGCGATTGCCTTATACAGGCGCGTATTCTTGGCAAGTGAGTCGGCAATAATGAGACAGACCGTCGTGGGGCTGGGACTTGCGAGGTACTCGACAAGCGGTTCCGAGACCGCCTTGGCAAGCTTGGAGCAGCCGTCGAGGATCACCAGGCGAAACTCGCTGCCCATGGGAAAGGTATTGAGCGAGCCGATGATCGACTCGATATCGGGATCTTTCGTCATGTCGCGTTCATCGAGGTTGAACTCAACCATACCCGACTTTTCCAAGCGAGCTTTCATACGCGAGACGGCGTGGTCGCGCTTGACCCCATC
>CATZEP010000025.1 GCA_958418185.1 uncultured Collinsella sp. | reverse complement strand
TATGTTGTCGCTCTTCTCAAATGTGGATCAGGCCGAAGACGTGTATCTGCTTATGATGGACGCCGACGGCTTTAAGCAGATTAACGACCGGTATGGACATGTGGAGGGCGACCATGCCCTCCAGGTCATATCTGCTGCGCTCAAAGAGGTCTGCTCGGCGTCTGGTGGCTTTATCGCACGTTATGGCGGTGATGAGTTCGTGGTGCTTCAAAAGGCGACGGCGGAGCAGGACATCATGCGTCTGTGCGCGGCAATCAGCGACGAGCTCGCGCGCGCCGAGGTTCCGTATCTGTTGCGGATGTCCATCGGCTACGCACGGGTTGGTGATGGCGTCGATACCTGGCAAGACTTGCTTCGCGCTGCCGACGCGGAGCTCTACCGCGTCAAGGCCGAGAAAAAGAAGTCCGGCGTCCAGATACGCTAGAAAAAGGGGCACACGCTTGCGTGCATGGCGGCCCTCGGCTCTCCGATGTACTCCATTAAACTAAAGTATATGAATCCCCTCTGCTAATAAGGGCAGTTCGTTAGACCTTTTTTGGTTTGTTGACGATGATGATGCCGCCGCAGACCAACAGTAGGGCAACGATGACGGTAACGGGGCTCGTGCCAGCGCCCTCGCCGAGCAGCAGTGCGCTCAACAGCACGCCAAAGACCGGGTTCATAAAGCCAAAGACCGAAACGCGGCTGACGGGGTTGACGGCGAGCAGGCGGGACCACAGCGAGTACGCGACGGCGGAAATGAGTGCCATATAAATGATTAGCGCGATGGCGGGGGCGATTTCGGTGGGGGACAACGTGCCGCCCATCAAAAACCCGATGGCGGTAAGGACCACGCCACCGACTAAAAACTGCCACCCGGCAAGCAAGACGCCGTCGTGCTCGCGCGAGAAGATGCCAATCAGGCAGGTCGAAAGGGCACCCGCGACGGTGGAGGCTAGGATAAAGCCCTCGCCGTCGAGCGTAAAGCCAAAGGTGCCGTCCGCGCCCGAAAGGTTGACGAGCGCGACGCCGGCAAAGCCCAGCATACAGCCAAGCACCTTGGCCGTATCGAGCTTCTCGGTGCGAAACGCCAGGGCGGCAAAGAGGATTGCGAGGAAGTTGGCGCTGGCTTCAATGATGGAACTCGACATAGCGCTTGCATGGGAGAGACCAAGGTAGAAAAAGAAGTACTGCCCGATAGTCTGGAAGAGCGACAAGACAAAGATGGGCTTGATGTCGCGAGCCTGTGGAACGAGTGGACGGCGCTGGGCCGCGCTCATCCCAACAATAACCAGGGCACCGGCAAGCGTAAAGCGCAAACCTGCAAAGAGCAGCTGTGAGGCGCCATCGTGCGCGGGGATGCCAAAGAGTCCGTAACCGATCTTGATGCAGGGGAAAGCCGACCCCCAGAGCGCACAGCAGACGAGGCAGCCCAGGATGAGTCCGGGCAGGGTGGCGAGATACGGCTTGCGGCTTTCCATGATGTCCTTCCTGTATGCGTGAAGCAAAAAAGAACCCGCCACCGGGTGTGCCGGTGGCGGGTGTTGTTACCCGAGCGGATTGTACCCGATGGGACGCATTAAGCGAAGTAGGCCACGCCGCTCTCAAAGATCGGCATGAACTTATCGCCAGGGACATGCTCGGGCACGTTGCGGTACAGGTTGTCGCCGCGACGCTCGGCATGGCCCATCTTGCCCAGAACGCGGCCGTCGGGGCTCGTGATGCCCTCGATGGCGAGTGCGGAGCCGTTGGGGTTGACGGAAAGATCCATGCTGGGCTTGCCGTTCTCGCCCACGTACTGCGTGGCGACCTGGCCGTTGGCGATCAGCTGGGCGAGCACCTCGTCGTTGGCGACAAAGCGGCCCTCGCCGTGGCTGATGGCGACGGTGTAGGGGTCGTCCAGGCTGCACTGCGACAGCCACGGGGACAGGTTGGACGAGATACGGGTGCGCACCAGACGGCTCTGATGGCGACCGATGGTGTTGAACGTCAGCGTGGGCGCATCGGGCGTGGCGTCGACGATGTCGCCGTAGGGCACCAGACCGAGCTTGATCAGGGCCTGGAAGCCATTGCAGATGCCCAGCATCAGACCATCGCGGGCCTTGAGCAGGTCGCGGACTGCCTCGGTGACCTCGGGAGCGCGGAAGAACGCCGTGATGAACTTGGCGGAGCCATCGGGCTCGTCGCCGCCCGAGAAGCCGCCGGGGATCATGACGATCTGGCTTGCACGGATGCGGCGGGCAAGCTCGTGGGTGCTCTCGGCGACGGCCTCGGGCGTGAGGTTGTTGATCACGAAGGTGTCGGCCTCGGCGCCGGCGGCGCGGAAAGCGCGGGCGCTATCGTACTCGCAGTTGTTGCCGGGGAACACGGGGATTACCACGCGCGGGCGGGCGATCTTGGCGCCGCCGTACACGTGGATATCCTTGGCACGGAAGTCGATGGTCTCGACCTCGGCGGTCTCGCCGGCGCTGCGGTAGGCAAAGACGCCCTCGATGCCGCCCTCCCAGGCCTCCTGGAGCTCGGAGAGCTCGATGACCTCGGAGCCGGTATCGATGACATAGCCCTCGACGGTGGTACCCAGGGGCTCGACGACAATGCCGTCGGCGACCTCGGGCAGCTCGGCGTCCTCGGCGAGCTCGACGATAAAGCTGCCGTAGAGCGGGGTGAAGAGGCTCTCTACGTCTACATCCTCGGCAAGCTCGATGCCGATCTGGTTACCGACGCACATCTTAAAGAGGCTCTCGGCGCCGCAGCCGTAGCCGGGCGTGGAGATGGCCAGGGCGTTGCCGGTGGCGGTGAGCGCCTCGACGGCGTCAAACGCGGCGAGCAGCTGCTGGGCGTCGGGACGGTAGTCCTGGCCATAGGTGGCGGGGGCGATGCGGACGACGCGGTGCGTGAGGCCCTTGAACTCGGGGGAGACAGCGCGGGCCGCCTTGCCCACGGCCACGGCGAAGCTGATGAGGGTCGGCGGAACGTTGAGCTCGCCGGCCTCGTCCTCAAACGAGCCGCTCATGGAGTCCTTGCCGCCGATGGCGCCGGCACCCAGGTCGACCTGGGCCATAAGGGCGCCCAGGACGGCTGCCATGGGCTTGCCCCAGCGCTCGGCCTCGGTGCGCAGACGCTCGAAGTACTCCTGGAAGGAGAGGTAAGCGCGCTTGTGCTCAAAGCCGGCGGCCACGAGCTTGGCGATGGACTCGACCACGGACAGGTAGGCGCCCGCAAACTGGTCGGCCTCCATCAGATAGGGGTTAAAGCCCCATGCCATAGCGCTCGCCGTGGTGGTCTCGCCGTCCACGGGGAACTTGGCGACCATGGCAGAGCTCGGGGTGAGCTGCGTCTTGCCGCCAAAGGGCATGAGCACGGTCGCGGCGCCGATGGTGGAGTCGAAGCGCTCGGAAAGGCCCTTGTTGGAGGCGACGTTGAGGTCGGTGACGAGCGAGGTCATGCGCTCGGCAAGCGTGGTGCCGGCCCAGCTGGGCTGCCACACGCTGCGGGCGCAGACGTGGGCGACCTGGTGCTTGGGCGCACCGTTGGAGTTGAGGAACTCGCGGGACAGATCGACGATGGCGACGCCATTCCATGCCATGCGCATGCGCGGCTCGGCGGTAACCTCGGCGATGACGGTTGCCTCCAGGTTCTCCTCGGCGGCGTAGCCCATGAACTCCTCGACGTCACCGTCGGCGACGGCGCAGGCCATGCGCTCCTGGGACTCGGAAATGGCGAGCTCGGTGCCGTCCAGGCCGTCGTACTTCTTGGTCACGGTGTCCAGGTCCACGTACAGGCCGTCGGCAAGCTCGCCCACGGCGACCGAGACGCCGCCGGCGCCAAAGTCGTTGCAGCGCTTGATCAGACGGCAGGCATCGCCGCGGCGGAACAGACGCTGCAGCTTGCGCTCGACCGGGGCGTTGCCCTTCTGGACCTCGGCACCCGAGGTCTCAATGGACTCGGTGTTCTGGGTCTTGGAGGAGCCGGTGGCGCCACCGATGCCGTCACGGCCGGTGCGGCCGCCCAGCAGGATGATCTTGTCGGTGGGGGCGGGGCACTCGCGACGAACGTGGTTTGCCGGGGTAGCGCCCACGACGGCGCCAACCTCCATGCGCTTGGCCACGTAACCGGGGTGATAGAGTTCGTTGACCTGGCCGGTGGCAAGGCCGATCTGGTTGCCATAGCTGGAGTAGCCGGCGGCAGCGGTGGTTACGAGCTTGCGCTGCGGCAACTTGCCTTCGAGCGTCTCGGAAACCGGGACGGTGGGGTCGCCGGCGCCGGTGACACGCATGGCCTGGTACACGTAGCTGCGGCCCGAGAGCGGGTCGCGGATGGCGCCGCCCACGCAGGTGGCGGCACCGCCGAAGGGCTCGATCTCGGTCGGGTGGTTATGGGTCTCGTTCTTAAAGAGGAACAGCCAGTCCTGGTCCTCGCCATCGACATCGACCTTCACCTTGACGGTGCAGGCGTTGATCTCCTCGGATTCGTCGACATCGGTCATGACGCCGGTCTTCTTAAGGTACTTGGCGCCGATGGTGCCCATGTCCATGAGGCAGACGGGCTTGGCGTCGCGACCGAGCTCGTGGCGCATCTCCATGTAGCGGTCGAAGGCCTGCTGCACCACGGCGTCGTCGATCGTCACGTCGTCCAGGACGGTGCCGAAGGTGGTGTGGCGGCAGTGATCGGACCAGTAGGTGTCGATCACGCGGATCTCGGTGATGGTGGGGTCGCGGTTCTCATCGCGGAAGTACTGCTGGCAGAAGGCGATGTCCGCCTCGTCCATGGCAAGGCCGCGATCGGCGATAAAGGCGGCAAGGCCGGCCTCGTCGAGCTCGCGGAAGCCGTCGAGCACCTCGACGGGCTGGGGCTCGGGGGTCTCCATGTACAGCGTCTCGGGCAGGTCGAGCGAGGCGATGCGCGCCTCGACGGGGTTCACCACGTAGTGCTTGATGGCCTCGATGGCGGCCTCGTCCAGAGCGCCCGAGATCATATAGACCTTGGCGGAGCGCACGGCGGGGCGCTCGCCCTGGCTAATGAGCTGCACGCACTCGCTGGCGGAGTCGGCGCGCTGGTCAAACTGGCCAGGCAGGAATTCGACGGCAAAGACGGCGCCATCGCTTGCGGGGAGCTCGTCGTAGGTCACATCGACCTGGGGCTCGCTAAAGACGGTCGGCACGCAGGAGCGGAAAAGCTCCTCGTCGATGCCCTCGACGTCGTAGCGGTTGATGATCCTCAGGGCCTCGATGCCCTTGATGCCGAGAATCTCGGTCAGCTCGCCCTTGAGCTGCTGAGCCTCGACGTCGAACCCGGGTTTCTTCTCCACGTAGATACGAGAGACCATTGGTTCCTGCCTTCCTGATCGGTTGGGCGTACGGTACGGTATGCGGCAGCGGTCGGTTTACGGGGCAAGCCTCGCGGTCGCCTTGAGCCACATGTTTGTAAACGTCACTATGATACGACAGCTCGCGGCGCGTTGAGGACGGCGAGGGTGCTACAGTGAAGCGCAAACAAGAGAAAGGCATCACATGGCATTTGTTTCGCTCGCCATCATCGCACTCGTGGCCTTTGCAAGCCCCTTCATCGCCTCGGCGATTCCTGGAAAACCCGTTCCCGAAACGGTCTTTTTGCTCGTGTTCGGCGCGGTGCTGGGACCTCATATGCTCGGCGTCATCCATGTAGATGCCGAGGTCTCGCTTGTGTCCGAGCTCGGTCTGGCCTTTTTGTTCCTGCTTGCCGGCTTTGAGATCGATCCCAAGAACATCACGGGCGTCGAGGGGCGCTACGGTATGGCGACGTGGGTCGTCACGTTTGGCATCGCCTGGCTTGCCGTGCGCTTTACCCCGTGGTTCTCGGTCAGCCATTTCGATGGTATCGCCGTGACGCTCGCCTTGACCTCGACGGCGCTTGGAGCGCTCATGCCCATCTTGCGCGAGCGATTGCTTGCCGGAACGCGCGTCGGTGATTCGATTCTCGCCTATGGTACGTGGGGCGAGCTCGGCCCCGTGCTCGCCATGTCGGTACTGCTGTCTGCCCGTACGGGTATCGAGACGCTGCTGATCTTGAGCTTATTTGCCGCCGTGTGCGTGCTGCTTGCCGTGGTCCCCGGCCGCTCCAAACGCATCGGCAGTCGTTTTTTCGCCTTTATTCAGGAGCGCGCCGATACCACATCGCAGACGTTCGTGCGCCTGACGGTGCTTATTTTGGTCACGCTCGTGGCGTTTTCCGCCATTTTTAGCCTCGATATCGTGTTGGGCGCTTTTGCCGCCGGTTTTGTCCTGCGCTATATCATCCCCGAGGGTAATCATACGCTCGAGCTTAAGCTCGATGGCCTGGCCTATGGCTTTTTAATCCCGGTGTTCTTTACCGTGTCGGGCGCTAAGATCGACCTGACGGCCGTGGTGTCGCGCCCCGCGCTGCTCGTGGGCTTTATCGTGGCGCTGCTGATCATTCGCGCGGTGCCGATCCTTGTCTCTATGAGCATTTGTCCCGCGACGCGCGATGTGTCGGCGTATGGCCGCATTACCGTGGCCCTGTACTGCACTACGGCGCTGCCGATCATCGTTGCTGTGACGAGCGTGGCCGTCAACGCAGGCGCTCTTTCGCAAAATGTCGCCTCGGTTATGGTGGCCGCCGGTGCCATCACGGTGTTTTTGATGCCGCTGCTCGCGCAGCTCTTCTACCGCGTGGTCGATGCCGCGCCGGTCGCTGCCGTGGCAGAGGTTGCCGAGCATCCATCCGATGCACTTGACATCCTGCGCGCCCATCACGATTTGGCGAGCCTGCTCGCACGCGAGCATGAGCTTTTGACCTCGCATGGCCATGGGCGTTCGCTCGACGGCATACCTACCCTTGATTCCATTGCCGACCGCCTCTCGACCGAGGCGGCAAACGGGCACATCGATGCCCGTATCGTGGACGCCGCTCATTTGCTGGCCGAGAAGACCTATGGCGACGAGATCGACCCGTCCAAGCTGACTCCGCGCGAGCGTCGCCGCCTGGAGCGCGCCAAGCTCGCCGTGCGCGAATACCGCCGCCGCATGCTGGAGCTCTATGCAAGAGAAGAAGCCGAGGACGACGACGGCAAGTAGCAAGGAATGTCGGGATACGGGTTCCGTCCAAATAATAGAAGGCGCGCTGCCTGCGGTTGATGCGGGCAGCGCGCCTTTTGCGTTGAACTCTGTTGAGGTTCGAAGCCGAAACTTTCGACCTTTAGGAGCGGGCTGCCCCGTCGACGGGGAGGATGGCGCCCGTGACATAGGAAGACATGTCGCTCGCAAGGAAAACGAAGGCGTTGGCAACGTCCTCGGGCTCGCCCATGCGACCGAGCGGAATAGTGGCGATGATGGGCTTGATGACCTCTTCGGGCAGGTTGGCGACCATATCGGTCTTGGTTACGCCTGGGGCAACGGCGTTGACGCGAATGCCCATGGGGGCGAGCTCGCGCGAGAGCGACTGGACCATGCCGTTGACGGCAAACTTAGACGTGGGGTAGCCGACGCCAGAGGGCTGGCCGTACTTGGCGACCATCGAGCTTGTGGTAGTGATGGTGCCGCCGTGGCCGGCCTCGGTCATGATCTTGGCGGCAGCCTGGTGACCGTTAAAGACGGCGACGACGTTGAGGTCCATAACTTTGGCGAACTCCTCGGCTGTATAGTCCAAAAGGGGTGAGCGCTGGGAGATTCCGGCGTTGTTGACGACCGTATCGAGACCGCCCATATCGGCTGCAGCCTGGGTAAAGGCCTCGGTCACGGCTTCGAGTGAGGTGAGGTCGCAGGAGCGACCCCAGACCTTGGCGTCGGGATAGACGGCTGTCAGCTTCTCAACGGCTGCATCGGCAGTCTCCTGGCGCGAGCCAAAGACGGTGACGGCGGCACCCTCCTCGATAAAACGGCAGGCGATGGCATAGCCGATACCGCGCGTGCCTCCGGTGACGATTGCTTTCTTGCCCTCGAGCAACATGGTGCCTCCATTCTTCGGGGGTGGACGTACGCAGCACAGCGTAGCGGTAGCCGGAATCGGCCGCGTTTGCATATCGGTGAACGGTAGCCCGCGTTACCGATGAGCGGCTCGCGCAAATGTGCTCTGCCGTTGTGCTTAGGGCAGGAGACAAAAGGGCTCCCGTCCCACATCGGACGGGAGCCCTCAAAGCGCGTATTGCTAGGCGATTGATGGGTTAGTTGGCCATGACGCCTTCGGTCCAGGCCTCGACGTCCTCGATACGCAGGACGTTGGCGACCTCGGCAACGCAGTCGACGCTGGCAAGCTCGGCGGCGGCAGCCTGGACGTCCTTCTCGAGTGCGCGGTGCGTCAGGAAGATGACCGAGCAGGCATCGCTGACGCCCGACTTGCCGTCCTCGACCTGGTTGATGAGCGAGATCGAAATGTTGTGCTTGGCAAAGATGTCGACCGTCTCGGACAGGGCGCCCACGCGGTCGGCGACCTTCAGGCGCACATAGTACTTGGTCTGGAGCTCGTCCATGGGCTTAAAGGCGAGGTTGTGGCCATAGGGCTCAATCTCGGGCAGCGGAGCCACGCCCCGGCTGATCTGCTCGGAGAGCGACAGGATATCGCCCACGACGGCGCTCGCGGTGGGGAAGGAGCCTGCGCCGGCACCGTAGAACATGGTCTCGCCCACGGCGTCGCCTACCACGTAGACAGCGTTCATGGCACCGTTGACCTTGGCAAGCATGTGGTCGGCGGGGATCAGCGTGGGATGCACGCGGACGTCGACGCCGGCGTCGGTGTTGCGGGCGATGCCCAGCAGCTTAATGGTGTAGCCGAGCTCGCGGGCCTGGGCGATGTCCTCGGCGCCGATGGTACGGATGCCCTGCTGGTACACATCGTCGGTGGTCACGCGGGTGCCAAAGCCGATGGAGGCGAGGATTGCCGTCTTGCTGGCGGCGTCGAAGCCGTCGACGTCGGCGGACGGGTCGGTCTCGGCATAGCCCTTGGCCTGCGCGTCGGCAAGTGCGTCGGCGTAATCGGCGCCTTCGGCGTCCATGCGCGACAGGATATAGTTGGTGGTACCGTTGAGAATGCCGGCGATGGTCAGGATCTTGTTGCCCACCAGGTCGTGCTCGAGCGTGCTCACGATGGGGATGCCGCCGCCGCAGCTGGCCTCGCACTTAATCTGCACGCCGCACGCGCGCGCCTTCTCGGCGAGCGTCTCGACGTGACGGCCCAGCAGAGCCTTGTTGGCGGAGACGACATGCTTGCCGTTCTCGAAGGCAGTGGTGAAGATCTCGGTTGCGGGATGCTCGCCGCCGATCAGCTCGACGACGATGTCGACGGCGGGGTCGGTGACGACGTCGTGCCAGTCACTTGTAAAGGCCTCGCGCTCAATACCGGCTGCTTCGGCCTGCTCCCAGGCAAGCGCGCAGGCGCGGGTCAGCTTAAGGTCGATGCCGTAGGCTGCCAGGTACTCATCGTGGTGGCTCTTGATCAGACGGGCCACGCCGCCTCCGACGGTTCCCAGACCGATCAGACCGACGTTCACGGTGCGCAGGGGTTCGCTCATAGATAGCTCCTTCGTGCATCTTATGGATGGATTACCGCTTAAAGGTTGAGTGCATTCTAGCGTGAACCGAGGGCGCGTGCTCGCCAGGCAACAGGAGTCGCACAAAACGGCACCCCCGAAACGCTGCGGAAACATTGGAAACATGCTCACTACATACGACCTACAGCCTATGTGATTCAGGACGGCAAGTACATCGCCGCCTAGGTGCGTACAAAACGCGACCGGTGAGGCTGTTTTAATCAGGGCAGGGGCGCTTGTAACAGAATGGAAATATTACTTTCACACAATAAAGTGGCTAAACTGCATAAACCGATAGAAATACTCATAAATATGGATAAATGGATAAAGCAAAAGAAAAGTTGAAATAATCGCCACTTTTCTTAACTAAAGCGTCTACTATTTTGCGAACGCCGAACACGGCGAAGGATGGCCTGTCGGGTAACCGAAACCCGACGAGATTTGAGAGGAGAGCCGCATGTCGAGCCTCACCGGTAAGTCATTGAACCCTGTTATGAATCGCAGGAGCGTTATCGCGAGCGCAGCAGGTCTGGGGGCGATGTCCATTCTAGCTGGCTGCTCCTCCAACGGCGGCGACAGCGGTTCCGCTTCGAGCGACGCTTCGTTTAAGATCGGCACCATCGGCCCGCTGACCGGCGCCAACGCGTCCTACGGCAAGTCTGTCACCCAGGGCGTCGAGCTTGGCTGCAAGGATTTCTCGACCAAGGAGCTGCCGCTTGCCAGCAAGGCCGAGGACGACCAGGCCGATGGCGAGAAGGCCGTTAACGCCTTCAACACCCTGCTCGACTGGGGCATGCAGGCCCTCGTCGGCCCGACCACCACGGGTGCGTCGGTTGCCGTTGCCGCAGAGTGCGGTAACGACCCCAAGACGTTCATGATCACCCCGTCCGCGTCCTCCGAGGACGTCACTGACGGCAAGGATTGCGTCTTCCAGGTTTGCTTCACCGATCCCAACCAGGGTGTCAACGCTGCCAAGTTCCTGGCGCAGAAGTATGCGGATGAGAAGTTCGTGCTGTTCTATAACTCCGGCGACGCCTATTCATCGGGCATCGCAGATTCCTTTAAGGCCCAGGCCGCTGAGTCCAAGCTCGAGATTGTTGACGAGGAGACCTTTAAGGACGACTCCGCCACGAGCTTTACCAACCAGCTGACCAAGGCCAAGCAGGCAGGCGCTACCATGATTTTTGCGCCGATCTACTACACGCCGGCGTCCGTCCTGCTCAAGAACGCCAAGGACATGGGCTACGACGTCAAGATGATGGGCTGCGACGGCATGGACGGCATCCTGGGCGTTGAGGGCTTCGATACCTCTCTTGCCGAGGGTCTGCTGCTCATGACCCCGTTCTCCGCCGACGACGAGAAGAACGCCGACTTCGTCAACGCTTACAAGGATAAGTACGGCGATACTCCCGATCAGTTTGCCGCCGACGCCTACGACGGCGTGCACGCGGTGGCCGAGGCCGTCAAGGAGGCCGGTCTTGGCGTCGACGCCGATCCGACCGAGGTCGCCGAGAAGCTGTCCAAGGCTATGCTCAAGATTACCGTTGACGGTCTGACTGGCAAGCTCACCTGGAACGATAAGGGCCAGGTCCAGAAGGAGCCCACGGCGTACGTCATCACCGACGGCAAGTACGTACAGGCCTAATAGGCCGCCTTACATAGAGCGGTTTTGATCCCAAGCAGGGGAGGTTTTGGCCTTCCCTGCTTGCTTGGTATCTATAGGGACAGTGTAACGTCCCTGTTTCATACATTAACTGGAAACCTATTCGAAAGGGGGATGTGGAACATGACGGTCTTTATCCAATACCTGGTCAACGGCCTGTCCATGGGCAGCGTCTACGCCATCATCGCGTTGGGCTACACCATGGTTTACGGTATCGCCAAAATGCTGAACTTCGCTCACGGCGACGTCATCATGGTCGGTGCCTATGTCTCGTTCTGTGCCACGTCGTATCTCGGCCTCCCGGGCTGGGCATCTGTAGTTCTCTCTTGTGTGGTCTGTACCGTTCTCGGTGTTCTCATCGAGGGTCTGGCATACAAGCCGCTGCGTCAAGCGGGCCCGCTGGCCGTTCTGATCACGGCTATCGGCGTGTCCTACTTCCTGCAGAACGCCGCGCAGCTTCTTTGGGGCGCCACGCCCAAGAACTTCACTTCGCTCGTCACCTTCCAGGTGCCGGAGTTCTTGGCCAAGTTCAACGTAAGCGCCGTCTCGCTCGTCACCATTGTCGCCTGCCTGGTTATCATGGCCGGCCTGATGTTCTTTACAGGTAAGACCAAGATGGGCAAAGCCATGCGCGCCGTGTCCGAGGACAAGGCCGCCGCTCAGCTCATGGGCATCAACGTCAACCGCACCATCTCGATGACGTTTGCCATCGGCTCTGCCCTTGCCGCCATCGCCGGCGTGCTGCTGTGCTCCTACTCGCCGGTGCTGCAGCCCACGACGGGTGCCATGCCTGGCATCAAGGCTTTCGACGCCGCCGTCTTCGGTGGCATCGGCTCCATCCCTGGCGCTTTTGTCGGTGGCATTCTCATCGGCATCATCGAAGCGATGGCGCAGGCCTATATTTCCACGAGTCTTGCCAACTCCATCGTCTTTGGTGTTCTGATTATCGTCCTGCTCGTCAAGCCTGCCGGCCTCTTGGGCAAGTACGTCCCCGAGAAGGTGTAGGTGAGCGTTATGAAGTTTCTTAAAGACAAGCAGACGCGTCACGACTTTGTTACGTACGCCATGTGCCTTGTGGCGTTCGCCATCGTGTTCTTTATGCAGTCTAACCACATGATTCCGCGCATGATCGCTGGTCAGCTGGTTCCCATCACGGCCTATATCGTCATGGCCATCTCCCTTAACCTCGTCGTCGGCATCGCGGGCGACTTGTCGCTGGGCCACGCGGGCTTTATGAGCGTCGGCGCCTATACGGGAATCGTTACCGCGGTCGCCCTGGAGAGCGCCGTTCCCTCCGATCCGGTGCGCCTTATCGTCAGCATCGTGGTCGGTGCCATCGCTGCCGCCATCCTGGGCTTCTTGATCGGCATCCCGGTCCTGCGCCTGAGCGGCGACTATCTGGCTATCGTGACGCTGGCTTTTGGCGAGATTATCAAGGAGATCGTCACCTGCCTCATTGTGGGCGTCGACTCCCGCGGCCTGCACGTGATCTTTAACATCACGGGCAACTCTACGATCGACGACCTGCATCTGCTCGAGGACGGCACCGCCATCATCAAGGGCGCCCAGGGCGCCTCGGGCGTGTCGACGTACTCGACCTTCCTCGCCGGTGCCATCCTGGTCATGGTCGCACTCGTGATCGTGCTCAACCTGGTTCGCAGCCGTACCGGCCGTGCCATTATGGCCGTGCGCGATAACAAGATTGCAGCCGAGTCCGTAGGCATCTCCGTCACCGAGTACCGCATGATCGCCTTCGTGGTTTCCGCTGCCCTCGCCGGTGCTGCCGGAGCTCTCTTCGGCGGTAACTTCTCGCAGCTCTCCGCCACCAAGTTCGACTTCAACACGTCCATCCTTATCCTGGTGTTCGTGGTCCTGGGTGGTCTGGGCAATATGCGCGGTTCCGTCATCGCGGCGGCGTTGCTCACGGTGCTTCCCGAGCTGCTCCGTCAGTTCTCGGACTACCGCATGCTCATCTACGCCATCGTGCTGATCCTGGTCATGATCTTTACCAACAACCCGCAGCTCAAGGCGTTCTTCGGTCGCGTCAAGGACCGCTTCGCTTTCAAGAAGGAGGTGGCAGCCGATGCCCAGTAAGTTTGAGTTCAACAAGGGCAAGATGGTCCCGTATCCTTCTGGCGCCATCGTTCCCGACCGCGATCTGGGCGAGCGCCCGGCGCTCGAGTGCATCCACCTGGGCATTGAGTTCGGTGGCCTTAAGGCAGTCGACGATTTTAGCCTGACCATCGGCAAGACCGAGATCGCCGGTCTCATCGGCCCCAACGGTGCCGGCAAGACCACGGTCTTCAACCTGCTCACCAAGGTGTACCAGCCCACGCACGGCACCATCCTGCTCGACGGTGAGGACACCTCGGGCAAGTCGGTCTATCAGGTCAACCGCATGGGTATTGCCCGTACCTTCCAGAACATTCGCCTGTTCAACACCATGACGGTGGAGGATAACGTAAAGGTTGGCCTGCACAACCAGGAGCGCTACTCCGGTTTTGAGGGCGTGCTGCGCCTGCCGACGTACTGGAAGCACGAGAAGGCTGCTCACGAGCGCGCCATGGAGCTGCTGTCCATCTTTGATATGGAGCATCTGGCAAACGAGCAGGCCGGATCGTTGCCTTACGGCGCTCAGCGCCGCCTGGAGATCGTCCGCGCGCTTGCCACCAACCCCAAGCTACTGCTGCTCGACGAGCCTGCCGCCGGCATGAACCCGTCCGAGACCGCGGAGCTCATGGAGAACATCGTCAAGATTCGCGACACCTTTGGCATTGCCATCATGCTTATCGAGCATGATATGTCGCTCGTTATGAACATCTGCGAGGGTATCTGCGTGCTCAACTTTGGTAAGGTCATCGCCAAGGGCACGGCAGAGGAAATCCAGAATAACGATGCCGTTATCGAGGCGTATCTGGGCAAGCAGGATAAGGGGGAGAACTAAATGGCAGAGCCGATGCTTTCCGTCTACAACATCAACGTCTGGTACGGCGCCATCCACGCCATCAAGGACATCTCCTTTAACGTCAACGAGGGCGAGATCGTGGCCCTGATCGGCGCGAACGGTGCCGGTAAGTCCACGACGCTCAAGACCGTCTCGGGCCTCCTGCGCTCTAAGACCGGCTCCATCAAGTTTATGGGCGAGGACATTACCCATACGCCTGCGGACAAGCTGGTGGGCAAGGGCCTGGCCCAGGTGCCCGAGGGCCGTCGCGCGTTTTTGCAGATGACGGTCGAGGAGAACCTGGAAATGGGTGCCTATACGCAGCCCAAGTCAACGGTGGCTCCGGGTCTCGAGCGCGTCTACGAGCAGTTCCCGCGTCTGAAGGAGCGTCGTCGCCAGGTCGCCGGCACCCTTTCGGGCAGCGAGCAGCAGATGCTCGTTATGGGCCGCGCCCTTATGAGCAACCCTAAGCTGCTCATGCTCGATGAGCCCTCCATGGGTCTGGCGCCGATTCTGATTGAGCAGATCTTCCAGATCGTCGAGGACCTGCATAAAGCCGGTACCACGGTGCTCCTGGTCGAGCAGAACGCGCAGATGGCGCTCTCGATCGCCACACGCGGCTACGTGCTCGAGACCGGCAAGATCACCATGACCGGCAGCGGCCAAGAGCTGCTCCACGACGACAACGTGCGTAAAGCCTACCTGGGCGGCTAGATAGTTACGGCGTTTTGCCAAACGCCGTAACCAGCCGACGCTGCAAGCCCGCCAGAGCGGCAATCTGCCTTTCAACTTCGGCGGCATG
>CATZEP010000024.1 GCA_958418185.1 uncultured Collinsella sp. | reverse complement strand
AAGTGCGCAGCGAGCCTTTTTGCATGTCCGAGGACGCGCTGGGAAGTTACCCCATGCGGCCAGCGGACAACTATGTAGCCTCAGACTAGAACATGCCCAAGAAACCATGCACAAACAGCGCGGCCAGAGCAGCACCGACAAACGGCGCGATGCCAGGAACGAGCAGGCCGTACTTCCAGTTGTTGTCGGCCTTATTCTTAATCGGCAGCACCTGATAAGCCATGCGAGGACCAAGGTCACGGGCCTGGTTCATGGCGAAGCCGGTGATGCCGCCCATGCCCATGCCAACAGCCCAAACGATCAGGCCAACGCAGATGGCGAGCATCAGGACGTTCTCGCCAGCGCGGCTAGCAGCAGCAAGGATGGCGCTGATGAACACAAAGGTGCAGATAGCCTCGCAGAAGAAGTTACGGGCATAGTTCGTACCCTCGGTGGTGGGGTTGGTCGAGAAAATGTTGCGCTGGGCAATGGGGTCGACGACGCCCTCGGAAGCCTTGAACTCATCGGCATACATAAGCCAAGCGATTACAGCGCCCACAAAGCCGCCGAGCATATCGGCAATCATGAAGGGGATGCAGCTGCTCCACGGCACCAGGCCGACGATGCACTGGGCAAGCACCATGGCGGGGTTCATGCACACGGCGCCGCCAAAGACAAACAGGCAGACCGAGATGCCAAAGGACCAGGTGGTGATGGCAAACATGTGGCCGGAGCCCTGATACTTGGTGCCCTTGAGCACGGTATCGCAGTGCACGCCCACGCCAAAGATGATCATGAGGGCCGTTGCGCCGAATTCGCAGAGGAGTTTGGTAAGCATAAAACCTTATCTTTCTTGTCGGTTATAAACGATTCGTTTAGGCCGCGTACTAGTGCTGCGCGACGACAACGCCCAGGCCATCGGGAATGACGGCAACCTTGGCATCGGCACCCTTCATCTCAAAGGCGAGCTTGAGCGCCTCCTCGAGGGTGTTGACCGGCGTCATGTGCATATCCTTGATCATCTGGTGATCGCACAGGTCGGTGACCATGATCACGGGGTGATGCGCCAGGATGCGGGCAAAGATCTGACTCGTCCACTGGTCGGGCAGGGTCTCGTCCTTAGGACGGTCGATGCAGGCGCGCTCAAACTCTGCCGGATGGTTGTCGGCGGTGTTGTGATAGAAGCCCGCGCCACCGGGACGGGCGGGGCAACCGGCGACATCGATGATCACGCCGCCCTCGGGAAGCGTGGCCTCGGCAGAGCACATGCCCTTCACGGCCTGGTAGATGTTCTGGTCGAGCGGGTAGCCGCCGTTGGTGGTGATGGCAATCTCGCACTCGACGGGCTCAACGCCGGCAAGGCTCTTCACGAACTCGCAGCCGGCCTCGTGCGCCTTGTGGATGTCGCCGGCAAAGGAGCCGATGACCTCGTGCTTGCCGTTGAGCACCACGTTAAGCACAAAGGCAAGGTGAGCCATCTCGGCAGCGGCAAACATATCCTCGTTCACGTGGTTGTGGCACAGGTTGCCGGCACGCGAATGGGAATCGTTCACAAACTGACCGTTGTGGTTGTACATGATGGTCTTGTAGCTGGCAATGCCGGGCAGCACGGACTTGCGGCTGCCAGAGAAACCGGCAAAGAAGTGCGGCTCAATAAAGCCCTCGGCAAGCAGCAGATCGCAATCGGCGGCAATCTTGTTGATGATGCACTCGCCGCCAGAAGGCAGGGTGCCGATCTTTTTCATCATGCTGTCGTCAGTCGCGACGTGCATAACGATTTCCTCGTTGGCAACGATCTCCTCGCCGTACTTGTTGACGAGCTCCTCGTGCGTCGACGGACGATGCATACCCGTAGCAACCAGAATGCGAACGCGTGCCTCAGGCGCAGCGGAGTGGATGTGATGCAGCAGAATAGGCATCGTCACACGCGAGGGAACGGGGCGCGTATGGTCGGAGCTAATGATGACGATATCCTTCTTGCCAGCACAAAGCTCCTCGAGCGAAGGTGAGCCATAAGGGTTGGCAAGCGACTCCTCTACCAGCTCTTCCTGCGATTTTGTAGTCTTAAACTCGTTTTGATGACCTTCCATCACACCCGCGAAGTTCTTATCCCTGAGCTCTAGATGCAACGTCTTATGGTCAAACGGTAGTTCACATTCAAACAATGACGAGCGCCCTCTTCCTTTCAACTGACACACTAGATAAACCGTTGGAAGGATACGCCGCTCACCGAAAAACACCACCGTCCACCGAGTCGTTAACACAACGTTCATATTTGACCCACAACAAAACGGCCGCGATCCCAAACGGGACCGCGGCCGCAACAGTCGTAAGGCGAAAAGCGCCACATGCATCTCAATCCCAATCGATAAGGCGCGAGGCGCGAAGCGCCAAACGCGCCGCCGGGACAGACCCCATCCAAAACGCGCGAAGCGCGCCATTATTCCCCCAGCAAGTAATCCACCGAAGACCGGACATCGCAGGGCCCGCCATAAGTTTACTTTTAGGCACACTCCGCAGGACGCAAGAAGCCCTCGCCGCACGAAGTGCGCAGCGAGGGCTTCTTGCATGTCCGAGGACGTGCCTAAAAGTAAACTTATGGCGGGCCCGGACGACTACAGGGCTATCGATTACCCCGTGTTCTGCAATCCTGCCGAGACGCCGGTCACAGTCGAAAGAATCAGGCTCATGTACTCGGCCTTCTTCTCCTCGGCCATCTCGTCCTGATTCATGCGCACCTCGCGAAGGGCGCGGACCTGGGCGATGGACAGAGCGTCGACGTAGGGGTTACGCACGCGAACGGCGCAGCCGAGCACGCGACGACGCTGCAGCGGCCACTCATCACCGACGATGGCAAGGACCCACTTACGGGTGAGCTGCATCTCGGTAAAGACCTTCTTGGACAGATCATCGCGGTCGCCCAGATGCAGATACATCTTGGCGATGCGCTGATCGGTCTTAGCAATCGACATCTCGATGTTGTCGATAAAGGTGCGGAAGAACGGCCACTCCTGGTAGGCAGCCTTGAGCTGGTCAAGATCGCCAAGCTGCTCGCAGGCGGTGCCCAGACCGTACCAAGCGGCCAGGTTAATGCGCGCCTGGCTCCAGCTGAAGATCCACGGGATGGTACGCAGGTCATCGAGCGACTTGGCGCCCAGACCGCGCTTGGCGGGACGCGAGCCAATCGGCAGCAGACCGACCTCGGTCAGCGGCGTCACGGTCGAGAACCACGGTGTAAAGTCCTCGGTGTTCAGCAGGTCCAGATAGCGTTCATGGCTTGCAGTGTTGAGCTTCTCGGCCATATCCCAGAACTTCTGCGTGGTCTCGGTGTTGGTCTTCTCGACACTCGGGGCCGACTGCAAAAGCGTTGCGGCGGCAACGGACTCAACATGGCGCTGAGCCAGCGTGCGGTTGCCGTAACGGGCAAAGATGACTTCGCCCTGCTCGGTAAGCTTAAAGAAGCAGTTGACCGAACCCTTGGGCTGCGCCAGCACGGCCTTGTTGGCCGGGCCGCCGCCACGGCCCACGGCACCGCCGCGACCGTGCATGAGCACCAGGTCGATATCGTTCTTCTCTGCCCACTTGGCGATGCGCTCCTGCGCGGAGTGCAGCGCGAGCATGGCCGTGGTAGGACCGGCATCCTTGGAGGAGTCGGAGTAGCCCAGCATGACCTCCATGCGGCGGTTGGTCTGGGCAAGGCGCTTTTGCACCACGGGCAGCGTAAGCATCTGATCGAGCACGTCGACGCAGCCCTCGAGGTCCTCGAGCTGCTCGAACAACGGGATCACGTCGAGCTCGGGGACATCCTCCTCGTGTGCAAAGGACAGGTGCGCCAGCTCAAAGACGTCGGCCACATGCTGAGCGCTCTTGGTAAACGAGATGATGTAGCGGTGCGCCATCTTCTTGCCGTAGCGCTTTTGGATGGAACCGATAGCGCGGAAGGTATCGATGACCTCGCGCGTCATGGGCTGCAGGTCGCCATGGATACCGTTCTCGTGGATATCCTTGAGGGCGCGGGCGTGCACCACGGAGTGCTGACGGAACTCCATCTCGACCATATGGAAGCCGAAGGACTCGACCTGCCAGATGATGGTTTGGACCGGACCGTAGGCGGCACGGACGGCACCGCAGGCAGCAAGCGAACGCTGGACGACGCGCAGGTCATCCAGGAACTCGTCGGCGCTGTGGTACATGGTGTCGGTGATGCGGCGCACGGTGGCGTTCAGGCGGTCGGCCATGACGAGCATGACGGCGCGATGCGGCTCGTGCTCGGAGATCAGCTCGGCGCGGGCCGTGTAACGAGGGCTCATCTCGACCTGATGGTTCCACAGGTTAATGAGCTCGGCAGAAGGCTTGCTGTAGGTAGCCTCGAGCGTGAGGTTGCGGCCGATGTGGCGGCACTTGTCCTCGAGCTTGAGCACCATGTGCGTAAAGTACTTGGCGGCGACCTCACGGCTCACCTTGGCGGTGACGTTGGGGTTACCGTCGCGGTCGGAACCGATCCAGCTGCCGGGATGGAAGAACGCCGGGCACAGCGGCGGCACAGTACCGGCCTTGTCGCCCAGCACCCAATCGTCAAAACGACGATAGATAACGGGGATAACGTCGAACAGCGTGTTATCGAAGATGTCGATGATGGTATCGGCTTCCTCGACCGGCGTGGGCTTCTTGAGCGCGATGGGACTCGTACGCACCAGGGCGTCGATCTCCTGCAGCATATGGCGCTCGTTCTCCACCAGGTCGGAGCCGCCCAGACGCGGACGCTCCTCCAGCAGGTTGGAGATACGGCGGATCTTGCCCTCGACGGCCTTACGACGGGCCTCGGTGGGATGTGCGGTAAAGACAGGGTGGAACTCGAGCTTGTCGAGCAGCTCGTTGGCACCCTCGACACCCAGCTCATTCACCAGCTGGTGATAGGCAACGGTAAGCTCGTTGGCAGGATCGACCTCGGTATCGGTCGACGCACCGGCCTCGCGCTCGCGCAGCTGCGCCACACGGTAGTTCTCCTCCGACAGGTTTGCCAGATGGAAAAAGCTCGTAAAGGCGCGGACAATGACCTGCTGCTTATCGAGCGGCAGGCTGTCGATCAAATCGACGACCTCACGAAATGCCACGGCAGTGGGCTCGTCGGCGGTGGGCACGCCCTGCTCGTCGACGGCTTCGTCGGCAGCGCAGGTACCGGGGTTGCCGGCATTGACCACAATCTCGGCTGTCAAAATCTTGTCGAACAGGTCCGCGATCTCGGGATCATACTCGCTAAGCACACGGCGCTCCAGGCGCAAGAACAGCGCCAGATTGTCGCGCAGCTCCTCGGGGATCTCGATCTCGGCGAGACGCTCCCTGGACTCGGCATTCGAGCCGATTCGGTTAACGAGGCGGTTGACCACGGCAGCGACGCGCGCCGCGGCTTCGGGTACAGACTGGTTGCTTAGGTTCTCAGCCACGTTTCCTCCCATTCCTCCTTCTATGCACGTAACATGCGGTATTCATTATAGGCGCTTGAGAAATACTTTCGACACTGATTGCGCTTTACCACACAAAAGTATTTTCTGCATTGCAAAGGTTTTTGCCCTAAATGGTCGTATTTCTCGGTGGGCGGCATACGTAAACGGGGGCATTCCGCATAAAAGCGAAACACCCCCGTAACAATCGCTCTCCATGAGCAGGGCACGTTAGCAGGCCCGCAGCTCAAAAAGATGCGCTACAGGCGCTCGCGAACCGCCTCGACCACGTTGGCCAGATCGACCAGTACCTCGTCATGGCTCTCCATGTCGCGCACCTTGACCTTGCCAGCGGCAAGCTCGTCGCCGCCCAGGACCAAAATGAGCTTAGCGCCCACCTTGTCGGCCTGCTTAAACTGGGCCTTGAGCGAACGGCCCTGATAGTCGGCCTCGGTCACGATACCTGCGGCGCGAAGCTCCTGCGTGATGGCAAAAACGTTCTGGCGCAGCTCCTTGCCGGCGTTGGCGACATAGACGCACGGGGCCTCATCGGCACCCAAATCGTTGCCAAAGGCCTGCAGGGCCAGCAGGGCGCGCTCAAAACCAACGGCAAAGCCGACGCCCGCCGTGGGCTTGCCACCCTCGAGCTCGACCAGGCCGTCGTAGCGGCCGCCGCCACCGATGGAGCCGACGCCGGCACCGGGAGCCTCGACCTCAAAGACGGTGCGGGTGTAGTAGTCCAGACCACGCACCAGGGTGGGATCCTCGACATACTCGATACCGGCGGCATCCAGATAGCGCTTGACCTGCTCGTAGTGCTCGCGGCACTCGTCGCACAGGTTGTCACCCATCAGCGGAGCCTCGGCCATGATCTCGCGGCAGTGGTCGTTCTTGCAGTCGAAGGCGCGCAGCGGGTTAAGCTCGGCGCGCTCGCGGCACTCATCGCACATCTCGTCTGCGTGATCGAGGATAAACTGCTTAACCTGCTCGCGGTAAGCCGGACGGCACTGGGCGTCACCCATCGAGTTGATGAGCAGGCGAAGCTTGGAAAGATCGAAGCCCAGACGCTTGTAGAACTCCATGAGCATGATGATGCACTCGGCGTCTGCCGCCGGATCGGGAGCGCCGAGCCACTCGACGCCCACCTGATGGAACTGGCGCAGGCGGCCCTTCTGGGGACGCTCGCCGCGGAACATGGCCTCGGCGTAGTAAGCCTTAAACGGCGTGGAGCCCTGGGGCACCAGGTTGTTCTCCACGACGGCGCGCACCACACCGGCCGTGCCCTCGGGACGAAGGGCCAGACGCTGCTTAGGCTTGAGCTTGGTATCGGTGCCTTCGGTAAAGACGCGCTCCAGGTTGGCGCCGCTAAACACGCGGAACATCTCCTTGCGCACGACGTCGGTCGACTGGCCGATGCCGTGGACAAAGACGTCCACCTGCTCGATCGCGGGCGTCTCGATGGGCTTAAAGCCAAACGGCTCGAATACGCTGGCCGCAATCTGCTGCATCTTTTGCCAGGCGCGCATCTCGGCGCCGATAAGGTCGCGGGTTCCCTCCGCCTTCTGTGCCTGCATGGGCAAACACCTTTCTTTTGTATCGCGTCATAGGTAGTGGTCATTATACGGCACAAAAACAAAACGCGGCGGCGCGTCTGACCGAACGAGGGTATGGGGACTCGTTCGGCCAGACGCGCCGCCGCTGTTTGTGATCCGTTTTCCTCCGTCCCCTTCGGATCACGCGACCCCTTGGGGACGGAGGAAAACGGATCATTTCGTAGGCCCGTGGCCGCCTTGGAAACCGAATGATGGTACGAGCATCCATTCGGCTTCCAGGGCGGCCACAAACAGAACGGGGCAAACAGAAAAGAGCGACGGACGTCTACTCCCCCGCCACGCTTGCACGCAGCTTGGCGGCGATGGGCTCAGACGCCAGCAGAAACACCAACATAGCCACCGAGCACACCAAGCAGACAATCCAGGTGCTCGCAAAAGAGCCCGTGGCATCGGACAGCACACCCGAAACGATGGCGCCCACGGTGCCGCCGACCATCTCGAGCGAGGTAATGGTGCCCGTGACCTTGCCGAGGTCGGCCATGCCAAACTGCTTGGACGCGGCTGGGCAGTGCCGCCACCATGCAGATAGCCGCGAGCACTAAGAAGGCGGAACGCCAGCCAACGCTCACGATAAGCGAGCTCACGATGGGAGACAGAATAGCGCCGCCAAAGCCCGTGCCCGAAAGTGCGATGGAAATGGCAAGGCCTCGCTTGGCCGTAAACCAGTTGGCGGTCACAAGGCTAATAAGTAGTCGGGTCGAGGCGACGGCAAAGCAGCCCGAGACGGCAAAGAGCACGTAGACCTGCCATAGCTCACCGACAAAGCTCATGCCGGCAAGAACGGCAGAGGTGGCGATTACAGTGAGGGAGCCCAAAACGCGACCGCTTACTTTATCGGCAACATGACCGATCACAAGTGAGCCGATAACGCTCACCACGGTGGAGATGGCGTTGGAGATGTTGTACTGCGCAAGCGTGATGCCCAGGTCGCTGACGACGAGCGGCTGAAACAGGCTCATGCAGTTAACGAAAATCGTGTAGCACGTGGCCATGATGACAAAGCCAGGCGCCGGTAGTGCCCAAGATTGCCTTGAAAGACAAGGGCATAGGCCTTATGGCCATGCCCGCAGGCTTGAAAGGCAAGGTTGGGTACTACCGGTGGTCGGCGATATAGCCCAAAGCGACCGCCGTGTAAGCCGCGGCGCCAAGGGGAAGCTCGGCATCGCTAAAACGTGCCTTGGGATGATGCTGAGCAAAATGCTCGTCCGTATCAGTCACGGCAGCGCCCACGGTAAAGTACGCACTCGGGATCTCACTCGAGATCAACGCGAAGTCCTCACTCGCCATGGCGTGGAACAGCGGCAGGAAGGTGGCCTTGGGCAGTGTCGCACCCACATAGCCAAGTGAAGCCTGGGTCATATTGTCATCGAGTACGAGCGGGGGAACATCCGAGAGCGTCTCGATAGTCGCCGGCGTACGATAGGTCGTGGCAACGCCTTTGACGACCTCCGCGATGCGGGTCTTGAGGCGCTCCATGAGCTTGACGTCGAAGCCACGCAGTGTGCCTTCCAGCACGCAGGTATCTGGAATGACGTTGGCCGCTTGGCCACCGGCAAACTTGCCCACGGTCAGTGCGACCTCCTTGGCCGCCGGCACTTCGCGAGCGATAAGCTCCTGGAGTGCCAGGTGCACATGCACACCGGCCGTTATGGGGTCGATGCAGATCTCGGGGCTGGAGCCGTGGCCACCCTTGCCCTGCAGCGTGATGCGGAAACCGTACACGCCCGAGAGCGCCGGACTCCCATAGAGCACCAGGCCAAGCGGCGATTGGCTGTTAACGTGCATGGCAAAAGCCGCCTGGGGGCGTGGGCTCTGCAGCAAACCGTCGACGATGGCAGCACGGGCACCCTCAAAGGTTTCCTCGCCCGGCTGGAACAGCAACTTAACCGTGGCGTTGGCGTCGAGAAGCTCGGACTCGCGGGCCTTGAGCATACGAGCCGCACCAAGCAGCGCCGTCGCGTGCATATCGTGACCGCAAGCATGCATGCAGCCATTGGTGGATGCAAAGGGCTCGCCGGATTCCTCGGCAACGGGAAGGGCATCCATGTCGCCGCGGAGCATGATGACCGTACCGGCCTGCTTGTCCGTGCACGTACCGTTACCCCGAGCAGCAGCTGCCGCGCCGGCACCGATAAGGCCAACGACACAGGAGCCGTCGACAAGCACGGCATAGGGAATATCCATCTCGTCCAGACGCGCCTGGATAAAGGCGGACGTCTGCGGAAGGTTGTTACCCAGCTCGGGCATCTGGTGTAGATCGTGTCGCCACACAGCAAGCTCGTCTGCAAAAGTCTGAGCTTCTGCAACAAGACCGTCACCGATAGCGGCCTGCGCCGCTGCGGTAACCTTGGGCGCTGGTTGCGGTTGAAAATCGGACAAAGCTGGTGCCATAGATGCCCTCCAGTAACGTTTTTGCAGCAAGCACTTTGATAGCGTAAAGTGCAAAGTACAACTTTAAGGGCGACGCATAAAAAATGCCGCCCCGGGAGGGCGGCGCAACAAGTTGTTTACAATTGCGGGCGCGGCTTTTTGCGCAAAAAATCGAAGTGAGTCTCACTCAAGATAATCGACAGGAAGATAAGCACGAAGCCGGCGAGTAGGCGCGAGGTGAGCGCCTCCCCCATCAGCAGCACCGAAAACAACACGCCCGAAGGCGACTCCATCGAAAGGAGCAGTGAGCCCGTCGAAGCCGGGACATGCGCCAGGCCGACGTTTTGGATGAGCAGAGCCACGCATGTGCAGCCCACCGAGAGAAACGCCATCACACCGATAAAGTTCGGCGTCCACACGGACAGAGGCGCCTGGGTCTCGAATAACAGCGACGAAACCAGGCTCAGCACGCCGTTGCCCACAAACATCCAAAACGTGATAACGTTGATGTCCATTTTGCGACCGTACTTGGCGGTCACCGCCATCTGGATGGCGAAGAAGACCGCGCCTGCCAGCGTAATGACGTCACCAATGTTGAACTCGACGCTATCGAGCGCCACCAAGCCAATGCCCGCCAAGCACAGCAGTGCCGCGCCCAGGTTATAGCGGGTGAGTTTTTCTCCGCTCAGAAAATAGCTCGCGAACGGCACGAGGATGCAATACGTGCCCGTCAAAAAAGCATTCTTGCCCGCCGTAGTATATGCCAGACCGACCGTCTGCAACGCATAGGCCGCCCACATGAGCACGCCCATACTCAGGCCAACGATCAGATTGCGAGCGTTGAAATGTGCAGTGATGCGCTTGTGGAAGACGGCAAACATGACCAACGCTGCAGGCAGAAAGCGTACATAGAGCAGCTCGAACACCGGAATGGTGCCGAGTGCGTCCTTCATAGTGGTAAAGGAGTAGCCCCAGATGACCGCCACCGAAAGTAGCAAAACTTTCCAGAACAGCGGGGAGCGTGCGCCGGCGCCCCTGGGAATACCGCCCGCGCCCAAATCCTCACGGGCCACAGGGCTATCGGGCATGTTTTCGATTTCGTTGGCAGCGTATTGGGCCATGGAACATCCTCACACTCAATCTGGGCGTGGTGTCCGCACGCGTATGGCTGCGTGCCGCCTCATGGTCAAATAAAAACGGGGCGCACCGGACCCCCGGCACGCCCCGCTACTGTAGCAACAACCAAGCAGCCCACGCAATTCACTACGCTAAAGCATCGGGTTGGAAGACCTTGATGTTCCGACGGCGTTTACATTGTTGCGCTAGATTAATTTAGTTGACTCCAGCTTTTCGATAATCCAGTCGTTGGCTTTGATGACCGGACGGCGGAAGACGACGCCCAAGGCCAGCGACGGAATCAGATAGCTCGCCAGAATGCCCAGCTCAACCCAGTACTCCATATGGTAGGCGCCAGCCATGGCGGCATGCATGGCGTTGATGCCGTGAGTAAACGGCAGGAACGGATAGATCGCCTGGAACACGGGGCCGGTCATCTCGATGGGGAACGTGCCGCCCGAACCGCCGACCTGCATGACCAACAGCACGACTGCGAGCGCCTTGCCGATATCGCCAAACGAAACCGTAAGCGTGTAGACGATATTGGAGAACACGAGACTCGCGACCCAGCCCGCCAACACAAACTGCAGCGGGTTGTCGCACTGAATGCCAAAGAACAGGATGTCGCCCGCGCACACGAGCGTTGCCTGCAGCAGAGCCAAACCGCCAAAGAACAGGTAACGACCCAGATAGATCTCGTGCAGGCGCACGGGGATGAGCTCGTTGATAAGCTCATCGTCAACCGAGACCTTCATCATGGCCGCCAGTACGATCGAGCCGACCCAGAGCGACAGAATCGTGTAGAACGGCGCCATGGCCGAACCGTAGTTGCGGATCGGATAGACCGGCTTACGGTCGAGTGCGACAGGGCCGGAAAGCGACACGGCCAGACCCTCGGGATCATTGCCGATCATCGTCTTGATCGTAGCGAGGTCATCCGACATCAAGGCGCCGTCGAGCTCGTCCTTGAAAGCGCTGATCTTGTCCGACGCCTCACCCAGCTGATCGGAAGCTTTGTTGACCAGCTTTGCAGCCTTGGAGAGGCCCTTTGCCAGCGAACCGGATGCATCGGTCAGGTCGTCTACGGCACTATCCAGATCGCCCGAAATACCATTCAGTGAATCCAGAACCCCCGAGACGGTCTTCTTGAGCTCCTTGGCCTTAACCGAGAACGTGGAATCGTAATCGGATTTGGCACCCGCGATGCCGGCCTTGGCATCGGCGATGGCCTGATCGACCTCGGCACGCGAGTTGTTGACCTCGGCCATGCTATCGGAGAGAGACTTCGCGGTGGCCGCCAGATCCTTGGCATTGTTGTGGCACTCAACGGCGATTCTGTCCAGCGATGTCGCGGCGGACTTGAGACCGCCCTTCAAATTCTCATCGCTCACCTGGTCGGCAAGGCTGCGGAGCTGATCGGCCATCTCATCGATATCCTTGGCGCGCGCATTGAGGGCCGCAGCGGCATCGTTGAGTTGGGACACCGTAAGGTCGACATGCTGGTTCGCGGCATCGAACGCCTTCGCGAGCTCGGCAGACACATTGTCGAACGAACCCGCACTTCCATCGATCGCGGCATCGATGGCATCGCTTGCCGCCTTAAGCGCTTCTTTGGAATCATCGATGCCGCTCTTGGCATGTTCCATGAGCTGCTTTGTCGACTCATCGACAGCACCGGTCTGCTTGAGCATGCCGCTCGCCGACGTCAGCGAATCGGACGTGGAGCTCAAAATGCCCGCAAGCGACGTTGCGCTGGCCTGAACGTCCTGCAGGTCCTGGACCGAATCGCCGAGCGTCGAGGACAGGTTGGCGATAAAGTTGCTGACCTGGTCGGTGCTCATGTAATCGAGCAGGCTGGACACCGTCTTAAGACCGACGCTCGTAATGGTCTCGGTAAAAGATTCGTTAACCTGGTTCTGAACGGCGCTCGAACCCTTCTCGGTCACGATCTGCGCGATGGCGTTGGCCTTCTGGTTCTCGTAAAACTCGATATCGGCGTGCTTCACGTCGGTCGAGAAAAGCGTCATCATGTCAGCGCTAAACGTTTTGGGGATAACAACGGCCGCATAGTACGCACCCGACTTTACGCCCTCGATAGCTTTATCGCGATCGTTGAGCACAACCCAGTCGAAGTTCTCGTTGCCACGCAACGCGGACGTTACGTTTTCGCCCACGTTAACCTCGACGGGGATCAGATCGCTCTCGTAACCCTCATCGGTGTTGACCACGGCGATCTTGAGGTTGCCGGTGTTGCCGTACGGATCCCAGCTGCCGGCGATGTTAAACCACGCGTACAGACACGGCACGATAATGAGGCCCATCACGACAACCAAGCCGATTACGGAGCGAGACACGTTTTGGACATCGCGCTTAAACAGATGCAGGATGTTCTTCATTTATGCCTCACCTCCTTTGGAGTGCTTGCCAAGCGGGGTGGTATCTCCATCATTTGTGGCTGTGCTGTCGCTGCCCTGAGATTTATGGTGCGAGCCTATATGCGGCAAGCGGCCCGTGGACTGATTGCCACCCTTGGCACCACGCTCGCTGGCGTTGAGGCCAAACATGCGGCGGGCGGCAGGAATGGCGGCCGTGTGCTCGCGCATCTCGCGACGCAGGTCCTCATCGGAAAGCGCCGAGATGCGCATCTGGGTATTGAGGCTCGCGCGGATATATTCGATATTGATAAGCCAGCCGCAGATGGCAATAACCGAGATGATCCAAATGACAAGCAGGATGATCTTGCCGTTATTGTCGATATCGAGAACCGTCGACAGGACAAAGAGCAGGACCTGAACGCCCACCACGGCGGCAAAACCGCCCTTGATGTAGTACGGGTAGCGATGTTCAAAGGCGACCGCATGATCGAGCAGTTCGCGACGGTACGAATCGGAATCGAGCACGACGCGCATGGCCGTTCGCAAGGAGTAGCGCTCGCGCGGCAGGTCGTTAGACTCGCAAATCATCATACCGGTCGTGGAAAGCTGTTTATCAAAGAGCAGGTTGAGGTTGAGCAGCAGCGGACGCAGCTGCAGGCCGATAAAGAGCGCCACGATCAAGAACACGCCCAGAATGCACAGGTTAAACAGGTAGTTGAACGAATACATGCCGCCGACCGTCTCACGCAGCAGATTGATGCCATAGGTAAAGGGCAGCAGCGGGTGCAGCCACTGGAAGAAGCCGGGCATCATCTCGATGGGGTACATGCCCGACGAACCCGGGATCTGCACGATGACAAGAATGACGCCGATTGCCTTGCCGATATGCTTAAACGTAGTGGACAACGCGTAAATGATGTTGACGTACGTAAATGAGATGGCGATGCCGCCCAGCACAAATAGGAGCGGACTGACGCACTGTACGCCAATGACAAGATCTCCCACCGTAACGATAATGGCCTGCAACGCGCCCAGGATCACCAGGAGCAACCAGCGGCCAAAGTAGCCCTGACGCGCGGTAAAGCTGCCAACGCCTTCGCGATCGACCTCGAGCTTGTAAATGGCGATGAGCACGTAGCCGCCCACCCAAAGCGCTAGATTGGTGTAGAAAGGAGCAATGCCCGAGCCGAAGCTCTTAACCGGATAGATCGACTTGGAGGTCAGCTCGACCGGAGATGCCATGAAGTCAGCAACGTCATCGACGTCGACGCCCATCAGGTCGGCCAGCTCGCCCATGGACTCGGAGGTCTGCAGCGCCGCGATGTCGTTGGCGGCGGTAGCGAGCTTGTCCTGGACCTTGGCAAGCGAGGCGTCGGTCTGGGACAGCGTGGTCTTGGCCTGACCGAGCGTAGCGTTGAGTTGCGAAAGTGTACCGCGCGCACTTGCAATAGTAGGCGTGAGGCCAGACACGATTCCCGTCAGATCACCCGAGACGGCGGCAAATGAATCAAGCGCGCTCGAGGCCTTCGGCAGCGCGTTTTGACCCAGGTCCGTCTGGGCCTGGCCAAGGTTGGTCGCACCGGTCTGGATTGCGTTATTGATAGCGTCGCTGGCACCCGAGACAGCCGCGGCGTCATTCGCCATGGCGCTCGACTGTGCAGACAGACCGTCCTTGATGCTCTGAAGCTTTTCATTCTGCTTGCGGAGCAAATCGATGGTCGATACAATGCGCGCGTCAATTTCCTTGGAACCTGTCGACGTGTCATTGACGAGAATTTCCAAGTGCCCGATAACGGCCTTATTGTGGTCGATCGTCGCCTGGAGAGACTCGAGCGAGTTGTCGATGCGGGTGGTCGTAGATGTGATCGTGCCCGTCAGCTTGCCAATCGCAGCGTTCGCGGAGGCTGACGTCTTGGTGAGCGCAAGGCTGCCTTCCGAGAGCGCCTTGGAGAGCGAGGCGACAGAGTTACCCGCCGTGGCGCGAGCCTCGCCCAGCAGGTCGTTGCCCTGGGAGATCGCCTGCGTCAGCGACGGCGCCTGACCCTGCAGACCGGCAAGTGCTGCATCTGCCGAGGCAATGGAACCACTCGTCTTATCGATGGCGGCATTCATGTCGCCAATCGAATCGCGCACTTCGCCCAACGTATCAGAAGCCTCTGATACCGAACCGGCCAACGAATCCTGAGCCTGGGTTGCCTTGTCC
>CATZEP010000023.1 GCA_958418185.1 uncultured Collinsella sp. | reverse complement strand
TTGTCGAGCGCTGCGCGCTGCTCGGCGGAGCTGATGGCTCCCACGATTGGATCCCCTACGATGTTGCCATTCTGATCGATGACATACGTTGTCGGGAACGAGAACAAATTTGACGTAAACTTACCGGCCTCGCTATCCGACTTGAACCAGATGTTCTTATATGTCACGCCCTTCTTGCTCAGCACGTCCTTGGCATCTGCAATCTCGCCCTTGTTGCCATCGAGCGTAAAGGAATTGACGCCCACGACCTGGCCGCCCTTCTCGGCAAGCTCCTGATTCAGTTTCTCAAGATCGCCCAGCTCGCCCACGCACGGCTTGCACGTGGTGAACCAGAAGTTCATGACGGTGACCTTGTTCTTAGAGAACAGCTCGTCGCTGCTCACGTCGTTGCCATCCAGGTCTTTGCCCGTAAAGCTGGGGAACTTCGTCGCCTCGCTCGAAGCATTGACACCAGCCGTCATGCCAGCGGCCGAAGCGTCGACGCTCTCGCCTTCGCTCGGCGTGCTTCCACAGCCGGGGAACTCCTTCTCCAAGCTCTCGAGCTTGTCCTCGATCTCCTTGATCTGCTGCGCACCGGCCTTGAGCGTCTTGAGCTCATCCGCCGTGAACTCATCCTTGGCGCCGTCGATGGTCTTGAGCAGAAAATCGCCGTAATTGCTGCCGTCCTCAATCATTACCGAGTCTTTATTTGCCGCATTGAATACCTTTTCCCACAGCGCGTTATCACTCGAAAAGATATCGTTCTCCTTCTGCATGAGTTTTGCATACAACTCGGCGGCCTCGTCGGCATTGGTCGGCTTCTGCGCAGTGAGTTCTGCGATCTTAGGATCGGAGCTCGCAGATTCGCTCGCATTGCCACCAGGTGCCGAGCACGCCACAAGACACAAGGCCAGTACCGGCACCATAAACAGGGCCACAATCTTAGAAAGCTTCATGGTCATTCCTCCGTTTTGTCGAAGCTTGTTTACTTTTTATCGGCGGTCAAGGGAAGCTTTTCCGCCGACACATCCAGGCCATAGCGATAGCTGATGGCATCGACGGGGCAGGCCCCGATGCACTTTCCGCACCGGATACATTCGGCATGATTGGGCGCGCGGACCACATCAACGTCCATCTGACAAACCCTTGAACACTTGCCGCACGAGACGCATTTGCACGCGTCGACCTGAATCCCCAACAAGGACACCTTATTCATGAGCGCATAGAATGCGCCGAGCGGGCAAATCCATTTGCAGAAGGGGCGATAGAACAAAACGCTCAGCACTACCACGGCAATGAGAACGAAAAGTTTCCAGGTAAAGAGCTGTCCCAGCGCAGATCGGATGCCCGCATTAGTGATTGACAGCGGAATGGCGCCCTCGAGCACGCCCTGCGGACAGATATACTTGCAAAAGAACGGGTCGCCCATCCCCACATCGTTGACCACCAGCACAGGCAGCACTACCACAGCAAACAGCAGCACGACGTACTTGATGTACGTGAGCGGCTTGAGCTTTTTCGTGGGGAACTTTTTGCCGGGAATCTTGTGAAGCAGCTCCTGCAGCCAGCCAAACGGGCACAGAAAGCCGCATACAAAGCGTCCCAGCAGCACGCCGAGCAAAATGAGCGTACCGGTAACGTAATAAGAAAAGTTGAACTTGGATGAACCTACTACCGACTGGAACGACCCGATGGGGCACGCACCCGATGCCGCGGGGCACGAATAGCAATTAAGTCCAGGTACGCAGACTGTTTTTCCCGCGCCCTGATAGATACCGCCTTTGGCAAAGTTCGGCAGGTGAATGTTGGTGACGAGCGTCGCCGCCGCCTGAATGAATCCGCGAAATCGAGCCAAAACATGCGACGCAGTGTTTTCTCTTTTATCCAATTCCGATACACTCCAAGCACAGCCTAATCGCTTTGGCCAGCACGGCATCCGCCTCGCCACGCATAACGCCAAAGCACACCATGGCAATTCCGACGATCAACAAAGCGACCTGTACCACCGGTTTTACCGCTTTGAACAACCTGACCACTCCTTTCGTTACGCGGCCATTGGACCATATCGGCTATAAAATCCGTGTTAAGCGCGATTTGGAATATGCAAGGAGACTGTTATGCGAATTTTGATCGTCGAGGACGAGCGGGCGCTGTGTGACGCAATCGCGCGCAGCTTGCGAAACTTGGCGTACAGCGTCGACTGCTGTCACGACGGACAGGAGGCGCTCGACCTACTGAATGTTGAGGCCTTCGACCTCGTGGTACTCGACCTCAACCTTCCCCGTATCGATGGCATGACCGTGCTCAGGGAACTTAGGAAAACCGACTGCGAGACCAAGGTGCTGATTCTGTCCGCGCGCGGCGAAGTATCCGATAAGGTCGCCGGACTCGATGCCGGCGCCAACGATTACCTCACCAAGCCGTTTCATCTGGACGAGCTTGCGGCAAGGATTCGCAGCCTTACCCTCAGACGCTTTACACAAAGCGACATAGTTTTAACCTGCGGAAAGCTCCGCTTTGACACCAAGGCGCGCATCGCTTCCGTGAACAGCGAGGCTTTATCTCTTACGCGCAAGGAAACGGGAATCTTGGAATACCTGATGCTTAATCAGGGGCGCCCGGTAAGTCAAGAGGAGCTTATCGAGCACGTTTGGGATAGCAGCGTGAACAGCTTTAGCAACGCAACCCGCGTTCATATTTCGTCGCTCCGAAAAAAGTTGCGCAGCGCTTTGGGATACGACCCAATTCGCAATCGGATTGGAGAGGGCTACGTTATGGAGGATAGCGAATGAAAAGGCTTTCCCTGCAATGGCGCATAACGATTATGACGGCACTGCTCACGTGTGCGGCATGCGTGCTGACGAACTGCCTGGTCGGCTATACGGGCATGCGCTACATGGATGCCATCGGCAGTAACATCTCGGCCTTTAACGCAACCGGCGAAAATTCGCCCCAGGCGTTCGACCCAACGAAAGCGACCCCCGATGACAAGGTCACGATCGTCGTAAACGACGCACAGGAGTCTTTTGGCACGACAACCTGGTACATCACGGCTGGAGTCACACTCCTTGGCGGCGCGCTGGCATACTTTGCGAGCGGCCGTGCACTCAAACCGCTACGGGCTTTTGCAGCCCAGGTTGAGCGTGTGCGGCCTGACAACCTAAGCGAAATCGGACTCAGTGAAGATGTGCCCACCGAGCTACAGCGATGCAGCGCCTCTTTCAACGACATGATCGCCCGTCTTGGCGAAGGGTTCTCTGCACAGCGTCAGTTTACCGGCAACGCCGCACACGAGCTGCGCACCCCGCTCGCCCTTATGCAAGCACAGATTGAACTATTCATCTCCGAGCACTCCGGTTTGCAACCCGAAACAGCCGAGCTGCTCGGCCTGCTACAAGAACAAACCGAGCGCATGTCTCGAATGACCAAGGTATTACTCGAGATGAGTGAGCTCCGCAGCGTTCCTTGCGAGGACGATGTTGAACTCGGTCCCTTGTCCGAAGAGGTCCTCACCGACCTTGCGCCACTTGCCGAAAATAAGGGCATAGCCCTCAATTGTGCTGGAGACGCTTTGACAATCGGAAGTGATACGCTCCTCTATCGGCTGGTGTTCAATCTGGTCGAAAACGCCATCCGTTACAGCCGCCCCGGCTCGACTGTCAACGTCTCCATCAGCGACAGCGACAGCCACGTGCTCCTGCGAGTCAAAGATGAGGGCCCGGGAATACCCAAACAGTACCGAGAGAGCATCTTCCAGCCGTTCTTTCGTCTAGATAAATCCCGCAGCAGGGCATACGGCGGCGCAGGACTCGGGCTAGCGCTTGTTTGGGAGATTGCAGCCCTACACGGCGGCACGGTAGAGGTCGAAGCAAGTTCCGAGAACGGGACCACCATGCTCGTGACCCTCTCAAAGGGGGCCACCACGTGATCCGACTGTCCAGGGGTCCCACTCGGCATTGCGAAACGCGTCCCAAAACTTGGACATGAGAAATGGGAGGCAGTTCGCATCTGCGCCGAGGACGAAGTCCTGGCGGGAATTCAGGATGCGCAGAGGAAGCTTACGGCAGAAAACCCCGGCAGAGTCGTGACCGTCGGCGGCAACTGTATGGCGTCGCTTGCCCTCTTCGATTACCTGCACGGGAAATACGAGAACGTTGGAATCGTCTGGATCTATGCGCATCCGGATGTATCCACGCTGAATGATGGCTACCCCAACGCTCACGCCATGGTACTTGGCAACCTTTTGGAACAGGGTGCACCGCAACTCGTTTCGCGGATGCGGCATCCGGTGTTTAAGCCGAGCGATGTCCTGCATGTCGGGCTACAGCAGCTCCACGACTATCAGGAAGTTTGCTTAAACAAGCATAGGTGTTGCGGTTTTAGCCGATGTCCTCATGGAGGAAAACGACATGCTGGGTCTGTCTGATTAAAGTCCAACAGTTTCCATGAGGCATCTAGCACGGTAAAAGCTAAAGACCCGGGAGACCCCAAACTGTCAACCATCTTTACGGGTGCAAGGGAAACGGGCAAGACAGCCCCCTCTCGCTCCTATCCGAAACGGCGCTTGAACACGGCTGGATTGCAGCGAATGTCTCCGCCATGCCCGGCATGCTCGAAGATATCATCGAGCACACAAAGGAGGCCGCAGGCCGTTACCTCTCGCAGCCCCATACACGCGTGAGCGGAGTTCAAGTTGGGCAGCGGGGCGGTTTAGCGCGCCAATATAATCAAATCGTGCACTTCCATAGCCTCTCGTCTACGTGGTGTACCGTCGTCTCCCCTTTTATCAGAGTTGGGCGATTTCAGGCACCCGAGCTGAACTCAAATTGAACTCAACGATGCCTTATCGGTCGAGGGCGTCCTAGCGAGAATATACAGAGGCGCACATTTCGCAGGGAACCTCCCATTCGTTATCATATCGGGATGCTGTCAAGGCAGCGTCAATGCGTTCGACCTACACCTTCTCGCTTTTCGAGGCCTCGTCTGCAGGACCATCGGAATCGATACGGAATCGATCGGCATACCATTCATCCGAAGCAATCACCTTATGGAGCATCTGGAGATGCAGGTCGACATAGTGGCAGAACGCCTTGCCGCATTCCACGAGAGGCGCATTGTTTCTCTCGTTGGGCTCGGCTCCAAAATTAAACTCGACCTCATAGCCCTCCCCAGGCACACCCATGCTCGGCAGAACATCAATGGAGAAGTGGACGAATCCAGACGTCACCTTGTATACATCTTTTACCTTTGGATCGAACTTCTCGAGTAAGTCTTGAAGTCTTCCATCGGACATCTTCTCACCCGAGAAATCTTTCAGCTTGTTCACAGGCACACCTTGAAACACCTGCTTGAGAAAGTCATCCTGGTCTTCGGCGGCGAATAATGCGAATGTCCGCAGGCAGACTCCAACCTGTGCGCGGAGAAGCTGGGCGACGCAAACAAGATTCCTCGACTCGAGCATGGAGATGAATCCGTCTATCAGTCTCATCGCATACTCAGAGGAGGATGCCAGATATAGATCCCATTGGGTAAAGTCGCCGTTCATGAAGGGAATCACTGCATTGCGCTCGGCGACTCTCAAGGCACTCAGGCTTTGTTCTATTTTCTCAGCTTCTTGTTTGAACTGTTCGCTATCCAAAATGCCCCCAAATGCCGGCTTCTCAACAAATCAAAAAAGCAGGAGAGATAGAGATTAGGTTCCTGCTCCACTGAACCCGCGCTTCCAGTCGAGACACTCCTCCTCGAAGATCTCCCCAGAGTCCCGTCTCTCGCGCCCCTCACGGAACTGTCCATATCAGTGTAGCCAATCCAAGCACAGCCCCACCGCACGGCCCAGTCGCTTCCGGTCCTGCGTGGCCCCATGAAGGCGGAAGGGCGTGGTTGTCGTCATCGCGTTCCTTTCTCCTCATACCTTTTGGGCATGCGTCACGGGCCCCCGCGCGGCGCCGAGAGCGAATCGGCGCAGGCTTGGGGCCAGTTGCGCAGAGGTTGAGGTTCGGGTTTCGCCGGCTTACGCAGCTTGGCGGGCAGAGCGCCCGGGCTCGCTGCGCCTAGGGCGCGGCGGGATCCGCGACGCCGGAGGTGTCGATCTCGCCCAGATTGGCGAGCTGCTCGATGAGGGGGAGGCCCATCGGGTCGTCCACCTCGACGCCGCCGAGCACGATGGTGCTGTCGCGCGTGTCGATGTGGGTTGTGAACACGGCCGGGTCGAAGCCCGAAGCGATAAAGCCAATGCCCGCGAGGACAACACCCGCGGCAACGAGCCCGCCCGCCACGGCGAGGTAGATCTTCTTCGCGCTGGTCATGGTACTCACTCCTTTCTACGCCGCGAGATGCGCGGCAGCGCCGCCCTTCTCGCCCTTGCCCTTCCAGAAGGGCGAGGCGGCCTTCCTCGCCCAGAGCGCCGAAAGGCGCGCAATTTGTTTTGAGGCGGCCCAAGCGCCAGCACCAACGAAGAGCGCCACGCCGACGAGGCCGAGCCCCACGCCCGCCGAGGCGAGGGCGTACGGGAAGTGGCCGATGGTGACGCCGCTTACGGCAAGCAGGAGCTCAACTACGCCCCCGCCCCCGAGTGCCGCCGCGACGATCCACACGCAGAGTGCCAGCAGCCAGATGCAGATATAGACCGTGACGGCCACGGCGGCGAAGGCGGCGAGCAGCGGCACCCACACCGGGGAGCCCACGATGGTCAGCACCCACAGCAGCGTGGTGCTGCGCCGGCGCGTCCTCGCGATCGCGCGCGGCACGGCGGGCAGGTCGTCGAGCGTGGCCTCCGCCACCTCGCCAGGTGTGCCCATGGCGGCCACGGCCTCCTCCTCGCTCATACCGTCCTCCATGCGGTCAGCGATGGCCTCCGCATAGAACGCCTTGGTCTCCTCCACCTGCTCGGCCGGCAGGCAGGCGAGCAGCTCGCCCAACCGGCCCAGAAACTCATCGCGCGTCATGGTGCGCCCCCTCAACGTATGCGTAAATCTCCCGTACGGACGGCCACTCGGCCAGGAACTCCTCGATGCGCGCTCGCCCGTCGTCCGTGATGCGGTAGTACCGGCGCAGCCGCCCGTTGTGCTCGGCAGAGCGCGCCGTGATGCACCCGGCCTTCTCCAGGCGCTTGAGTAGCGGGTAGAGCGTCGACTCCGTGAGCCCCATGCTCGCCGGTACGTCCTTCACGATCTGGTAGCCGTAGGACTCCTCGCCGGAGATGGCCGCGAGCACGCAGGCCTCCAGGAAGCCGCGCTTCATCTGTGCCTCCATCCGCACACCTCCTCTCGTCATATACTATGCTATACACACTATACGATGCAAGGTATTAGACGTCAACTCTCATAGCGAAGATTCTCCGGCCCCTGCGCGCTGCGAACGTGATGTCGCGGGGCGGTTGGCATTATGCATGAAACGTCAAGTAACGCTCTTTTGATCCACTTCCACTCGGCCCCATATGCCTTGTACAACGCTCCCCCTTCGACCTCGGGTTCAAGAGAGCCGCTAGGCTGGACGTGCCGGACGGTAAGGTCCTGGACGCCATGGTGGACTTCTCCGATGCCATGCGGGTCATGGGTCTACGCCGATGGAGGCCCACGCACGCGGCAGGGCTCGCCCGTCACCGCTGGTCGCCGGACGGTCCCCACGCCCCGCTCGCCAACGCGCAGGCGACAGCAGCAGTCCAGCGCTGGCTGGAGACGACGGAATGCCCAGAAGATGCGTTTCCCATCGCTGCGGCAGAGCTTTTTACAGGGGTGGCAATTTTTCCGAATGTCGAGGTCAGCTAGGCTTCGGTAGCCACCTTGGGAGCATCGACAATAGACTCTTCCTTTATACGTTCGGCATAATCGTAGGCGATACTCACAAATTCCAGTCCCGAGCAGCAGGGGTACAATTGCTGCTAATGTTGCCACCTGATGGGAGATGGAAGATGGACTGCGATGGCTACCCGCGCATTCCCATGCCGTTGATGTGCACTGCCTTTGTGCCGGGGCAGATTGACGCTGCGGTTGCAGGCATTTCCGACCCCGATTCGCGCGCCATTGCCACGGCAGAAGCGCTGTACTTTCGCGGACAGGCCGCCCTCGCTGCCAAGACGGCGCGCCCCTATCTTGACGCCACCGATCCCGCGCTGTGCTATTCCGCATGCTTTATCTGCGGATACGCCAGCCTATCGCTCAACCGTATCGCCGACGCCCGTCGGTGCCTTGCTGGCATCCTCGATACGCCGGCTGACGAGGAGTCGCCCGCCGTCCACGCCACACATATCCTGTTCGCCTCGGCCGCGAGCGTCCTGCTACACCTGCCTTCCCCGTATTCTGCCGAAGAGTTTTATCCGCTTGCGGCGCATCTGCCCGAAGGTCTGCGCCTGTTCGCCAGCTACGTGATGGCGCATGCCCTGTACCTGCGCGGCGAATATGGCCGCAGCCTGGGCATGGCGGAAAACGCCCTGATCATGAAACAGGGAAGTTATCCCATCTCGGAGCTGTTCCTGCACCTGGCAGCTTCCATGGCATGCATGAGCCTCAAGGACATCGACGCCGCAAAAGCGCACTTCGGAGTTGCTTGGAACATTGCGCGCCCCGACGGACTTATCGAGCTCATTGGCGAGCACCACGGCCTTTTACAGGGGCTCATCGAGGCGTGCCTAAAAACGCAATACCCTGACGACTTCGCGCGCATCATCGAGATCACGTACCGCTTCAGCTACGGCTGGCGGCGCATCCACAACCCCGATTCGGGCGAGGACGTGGCCGACGATCTAACGACCACGGAATTCACCATGGCCATGCTCGCCTGCCGCGGATGGACCAACGCCGAAATCGCACGCCACATGGATGTATCGCCGGGCACCGTTAAAAACCGCCTATCAGGAGTGTATGCCAAGCTCGGTATCGGAACCCGCGCCGAGCTGGTCGCGCATATGTTGCGTTAGCGACCGGGCTGCCAAGCGCATCGAATGCGTTCCGGAACCCGGCGCTTCGCTCGATCAATTTGGACATTTTGACCCTTGAACGGCACTACCGCCACGTGGCACCTTCTCGCAAAATTGGATTATTTCCACCGATACCTGCGGGATGGGAGCCAAAGATGCTTGATCGCCGTTCGTTACTTGTCGCCGGAGCGTCCTCGCTGGCGAGCATTATGTTGCCGCGCGTGTCGGGAAGTGCAAACGCCTTCATATTGCCGTTCGCGCCCACCGAAGCCTATGCCGACGAAAAAGACCCCTTCAGGGTGCTCGTTCTCTCGCGTACCATGTTTGGTGTGGTCGTGGTCGACGTCGCCAACAAGAATACGCCCATCACGGGCGCCCAGGTCACGCTCACATCGCGCTATGCCGCAGGCAAGCAGCTCACCGCCACGACCGATGACGAGGGCACAGCCATCTTTGAGATCGCGCCGCTTTCGGAAGGCTACGTGGACGAGGCAACGCTTCTCGACGCGTACGACTTTAACGGCGGTATCTCCATCAGCATGAAAGGCTACCGCGATGTCGAGATTCCCCTCGCGCGTATCCAGGGTGGCACCGCCATAACCGCGCCCACGCGTCCGCTTTCCGACGGCGAGCCGTACTTCCGCCAGCTCACATTCGACGAATGGGACATCCAGTACGCCGACGCTACATTCATGGCACTGCCGAAGGACGACACGGCAAACGAGCAGCCCGACACGCACGCCTTTACCGTGCAGGCACATCTGCCACAGGGTGGACAGGCAACGCTGCACATCAACAAGGTAATGCCCGCCACGAGTAGCTCACCCGAAACCGTCACGCAGATTGGCCAAGTCAAGGCCAGCGCATCGGGCACGAATAATCTGGCGACGTTCACGCTCGAAGACAAGTTCCTCGATGCAGCGTCAAACCTTCTGGAAGAAGGGTGCAAGCTGCGCTTTGTCCTCGACTACCAGGGCAAAACCTACACGCCCTCATCCCCTATGGCCGTTGTTACCGCGCCGGCGGCAAAGGCGGAATCCGGATCGACCACTATCGTCCCCACTACCATGGACCAAGAGATCACTCCGTTTGATTTCCCGGCGGCGTTTCCCGGCATCGGCGGCAATAAGTTCACGTGCTGGATGCCCTCGTTCCCCATTTTGTTCGATTTCTCGTTTGCCGGATACGTGCTGTTTGGCGGAGGATACAAGCCGGCCGGCTACATGAACGATTCGGGCAATCCGGATCCGGAGTACTGGAAGAAGTCACCGCGCGAGTCGGGCACCAAGCAAGCAAACCGCTACCTCGACGAGATGGAGGGGAAGTGGAATCAGTACAAAAGCATGAGTGCCGGTTCGGGCACCGATCCAAGAAACACCAAGCTCCTTCGCCACCATTGCACGCTGCTGTTCACGATGGATATCGCCACACAGCTGTACGGCTCGCTCGCCTACGATTGGGTGGGCAAAACCTGGGGTAACAACAACGACCCCGCATACGGCAATATTAAGGCCCTCTTCCAGGTAAGAACCGACCTCAATTGGACCGAGCAGTTTACCCTAGGACCGGTGCCGTTTTTCCTAAACGTCAACCCCTGGGTGCTGGCGAAGCTGGCGCTCGCCGTGGGTGCCCACACGCACGGCAGCGGCGCGGCGTTTTTTAAAAACATTTCGCTCGACTTTTCAAACACCTCGGGCTCATTCACCATCCAGATCGGGCTTGCCGTCACCTTTGGCGCCGGCGTTGCAGGCGTCGCTTCGTCTGCCGTGCGCGGCGCCGCATCCCTCACGCTGTTCATTGGGTACGAGAAGGCAGATGGACACCAGCTTCCGCGACTGCGCGTAGGTGCAGACGTCGATGTCGATGTGATACTCCAGTTCGTAATGTTCAAGTGGACCACCAAGGCTTGGTCGGGGTCGTGGCCCACACTCCTCGATTCGTGGAATATGTCGGTGAACAATGACAACCAGTATGTGCTCCAGCGCTCTGAGCTCGCATTGGGTGGAGATACGCCTTACACGCTGGATGCCCGCTTCGGCACGCCCGGCAACATCGAGGCGGGCGGCGTGCCGCAATTTATCGCATCGGCCACCATCGTCACCAACGCCGAGCTGCTCGCACGCGCCGAGGTTAAGGCCACTGCAAGGAATGTCGCGCCTACCGTACGCGATTGGGACCGGTCGGTCACGCGCATTGAGCTCGAGGCGGATGCAGAAAGCGACGACACGGGACAGATCGAGCATTTCGTCCATGCACTGATAGAGAACGACGAAAACGCCGCGCCGATGTATAAGTACACCTATATCGGTCAGGCAACGAACACCGTTGCCGACCCGAACGCCAATTCTGCCGGTGTGTCGGAGGACGAGCGTGGCGGCATAAAACCCTCGAGCGACAACGTGCTGTTTGCTGGCGTGCTCAGCGAAGCCCACACGAAGCTGGCAATGATTGCCGGCGTAGAATGCCTGTTCCGTATCGCCTCGGTGCGCTACGGCGACAATGGTCGCTCGCGCCTGGTGGTACACACAAAGGCAAACGGAACGTGGTCCGCTCCCACGCCTGTGGACTTTCCCCTTGGGTTTGGCGAGGGCGACGTGGAGCGCGACGGCATATACGATTACGACTTCGACGTGGTGGAATATACGGACGGAAGAGGAAACCAGGACGCCTACGTGTTGCTGGTCTCGGGCGAGCGGCGTGACGGCGACGACACCCTTTTCGATACGGCGAGCACATCCGGCATACTGTCCGTTGTGCGCCTGCGCATAAGCAACGACGGAGTTCGCGTGATATCGCACACGTCGTGGCGCAGCATCTCGCGCGGCC
Source organism: uncultured Collinsella sp. (assembly GCA_958418185.1). Taxonomy (GTDB): domain Bacteria; phylum Actinomycetota; class Coriobacteriia; order Coriobacteriales; family Coriobacteriaceae; genus Collinsella. The sequence continues at coordinate 3,398 of CATZEP010000023.1, read as the reverse complement.
GCCTTCAGGAGGATGGCTACCATTGCCTGCAGTGCCCACGCATCACGGTGGGCAAGACACTTGTCGACGGGCGCCTGTCGGGCGCCTACCTCCACCGCCGCGGAACCACCGCAGAAAAGGCGCTCGGCAGCGAGGCAGAGGTTGCGCTGGAGTGCTTCACCCTGTGGTCGGATGATTTGGGCGACAGCCTCACGTTCCGTCAGGTCCTCCGCTTTCCGCAAGCGCCATCGAGCATCGAGCTGGGCGTACCCGAGAATATCAACGGCAAAATGGTGGTGCCCGTTGCATACGAAACTGCAAACGGTTGTGGCTGCGCATCGTATGCCGTGATCGGCCAGTCCATCGCGGGTTGGGGCGTTATGCCACCAGATGCCACAGTACCCCACGCGGTGCCGTGGCCACAACATTCGGGCTTTTTGGCAACCGTCAACGAGCAACTGCAGCATATTACTTGGACGCGAGGAGCATCGGCATTTGCAACGCAGCCCGTGGGTGCCGCAGGCTGTGGCCCGGCATCGTTTAGCGTAAGCGACAACGGCAGGTGCGCGCTCTATGTAGAGAACACCGATGGCAAGGTGGGACAAACCTACGACGAAGAAGGCAACCCGGTGGCAGTGATGGGCAAGCACTTCCGCATCTTCGCCAGCACCTTGGCAGGCGATCTGTTCACGGAGCCGTTCGTGATGTGCGAGCTGAACCATCCCGTCGATCAGATAACGACATTTTTGACGTCGGGGGGCATGCTCTCCGCGCTCGCCACGCACATTGTGAGCGCGGAGAAGAGCGAGGCAGAGCTGCACGGCATCGAAGTGCCCTTGGTGGCGTGTGCCACTCCGACGGGCGCGGTCGCTACCTCGGGCGCGGTGGTGCCCGGAGCAGCAGGCGAATCCTTCATGGTCACGGTGCGAAACGACGGCAACACCTTGCTGACCGCCGGCACGATCGATCTGTACCGAGAGGGCTCCAGCCAGCCGTTCTCCAGCGCATCCATCGGGTTCGGAGCGAACACACGCATGGCATCGATCTACGATCCAGAGCTTGCCGAGGACGCTTCGGCCAACGACATGACACACGTGAAGTACGCGCTCGAGACGCTGGGCGCACGTTTTGCAACGCACCCACTGGTAGCCGACAGTGGCAACGCCGTGCTGGCACCAGGTTGCACGGCACAGTTCCGCATGAGCTTCGCCATTCCCGAGAGTTGGAGCGACGAAGTGGGCAAACGCGTAACGCTGTATGCGAAGGCGCGTAATCTGGTGGCGCTCGATCCCGTAACGCTCGAGGAAATTCGACCGGGGGCAAACTCGGCGCTGGGTGCCGTACTGCACGAGCTTCATGTGCCCGACGCGGCATGCGAGCGCTCAGAAGTTCAGGTCGGCGTATGCGACAGTGCGGATACGACAGGACTTCACGACGCCCCGATGACGACGGACGGCGATGGCGGCTCGAGTGGCGGCGGTTCCGGCACGGGAGGCAGCTCCGGCGGAAGCAGCTCCGGCAGTGGCAAGGACCACGGCAATAACAAGCGCTCCGGAAAAGCGGGCACGCTTGCGGGCACGGGCGATGTCAACGTCCCCCTGACGGCAGCCGCAGCAGCACTCGCCGCAGCCGGCGCCGGCCTCGTCGCCTACAGCGCCCGCCGCACGGCGCTCGAAAACGACACCGCCGATGAGGTCAATTCGGATACGCCTCGCTAGCTCCCAGTTACCTTTGCGAGAGACGCCGACTCGGCTCATCGAACACCAAAAGGGCTGGCCCTGATAACTCGGAGCCAGCCCTGAGTCGCCTGACGTGAGACTCGCGGCGTTACTTGAGCTTCAGCGCCTCCATCATGGGCACGGCAGCATCCCAGTCGATCTTCCAGCCGATCGATACGCGGACGGCTTCACCCGTTGCGGGAGCCGTCGCAAACAGTGTATGGCCGTTGTCGGGACCGGTAAAGCGCAGCCACGTTATGCCGTTGTACTCGACCTGGTCGGTTGTTGTCTCCTTGCCTTCGTAGATCTGCTCTAGGCTTGCAACCTCTTCCTCCGGCGAGCGCGGGAAGATGCTGATGTGCAAGCGTCCTCCAGTCTCGTCGTGGAAGAAGTCTGCCTTTTCGTGCTCTTCGTTGGACGAATCCAGCGTGTACCCATCGGCGGCCTCGATACTGTACGATGCGCAATCAATGCCGGTCATGTTGGCCGCGTCACCAGAATCGGCCACACCGCCGGCCGCCTTGAACTCCTTGGTCTCGCATCCCGTGGTGTCAAAGTGCATGGCCTCATGATTCTTGGCAGGGGCATAAGCGCCTACGAACTCGACAGTGATGGGCCCGTAGTACGCCATCTTGGGCGCCCAGAAATACACGTACTCAACGGTCTCGCCCGGGCCGATATCTGGCCTCTCTGAAAGGTCGATGCCCTCGTGCAGCTCATCGGGAGCCTCGCTTGCAACGTAGTCGAGCACGGCCGCCTTGCCGGAAGTAAACAACGGGTCGCCTGCCTCAAGATCGCCCTGGGCAGCATGCACGTTAAAGGAACTGAACGTCCTGTTCTTTGTGTTGTTGTTGGTAATCTTGATGTGCAGGTAAAAGCCGTCCTGCAGCTTGGCATCGCCGCGATAGAACGTACCGTGAGCCACAGACTCATAGGTAATGCCTGCTACCTCGACCGTCTGCGAATCATAGGCCTTGGCCTTCTTGGACTTCTCCTGCACAGGTGCGCTCCCGCCCGAGCCACTCGGCGCATTACCGCCGCAGCCAGCAAGCGTACACGCCAACACAGCCGAAAGCGCCACGGTGGGAATTCCTAACAGCAGCTTCTTCGTCATGGGCTTCATCATCCTCACCGCTCCTTTCGCTTGCAGCTCATCCGTTGCCCGAGGCCTTCGTCGCCCCGTGGCATCGGCTTCCACAATGAGCGTATGACGAAACACGGCGCCGGCGAAGTGACCCGTGGCCCAAATAACGCCCCGCTAGACCCCCTTTCAGACCAAAAGGGCCCCAGTTCACATACCCTCGGCCCACAAAACGAGACGCATGTCCCAATGTTCGATTCAATCCAACAATCCGCATGGCGCGTTTTTGACAAACGCGTCCAACCGCAAACGCAGCAGGACGCATTCGACCGCTTTCAAACTTACTCGGACAGAACCGACTCGGATTTGTCCGAGTAAACGCTGTTCCACCAAATTCCGAACGATTGTTCGATGGATTTCGTGTTGGTTGGAATCGCCCAAGGGCTGGGCTATGCTACCTTGACTATCTATATGACTAAAACGCAGCAAAGGAGTATCGAGAGAGCGAGTATGGCAAAAAACACCGCAAACTATGGTAACGACAGTATCCGCCAGCTCAAGGACGAGGAGCGCGTACGCCTGCGCCCTGCCGTCATCTTGGGCTCGGACGGACTCGACGG
>CATZEP010000022.1 GCA_958418185.1 uncultured Collinsella sp. | reverse complement strand
CTTTATCGGCGCCATGGCCGGCCTTGTGTACAGCTCGACCCTTTTGGGCCAGCTCGTGTTCTTTGAGATCACGGGTGCGTGCTCTTGGGGCCTCATTAGCTACTACATGACGCCTACGGCCAAGAAGGCCGGCATGAAGGCCCTCATCATCACGCATATCGGTGCGCTCGGCCTGTATCTGGGCGCCGCCATCGTGTTTGCCCACACCGGCACCTTCGCCATCACCGCGATTGCCGGCCTCGACACCAAGCTCAAGGCTATCGTCCTTTTGCTCGTGCTGTTTGCGGCCTGGGCCAAGTCCGCACAGGTTCCCATGTACATGTGGCTGCCTTCGGCCATGGAGGCGCCGACGCCTGTTTCGGCCTACCTGCATGGCGCCTCGATGGTCAAGGTCGGCGTGTGCGTGTTCGCGCGTGCACTCGTCTCTGCCGGCGAGATTCCCGAGATCGTGGGCTGGGTCGCCATTATCGACGCCATGGTCACCATGCTTTTTGGTTTCCTTATGTACCTGCCGCAAAAGGACATGAAGCGTCTGCTGGCCTTCTCCACGATCGCCCAGCTCTCCTATGCGTTCTTTGGTCTGGGCCTTTCGGTCTTTGGCAGCCAGCTGGCTTTTGATGGCGCCGTGTGCCACATCTTTAACCACGCTTTCGCCAAGACCCTGTTCCTCCTGATCGCCGGTTCGTCCTCCTTGGCGCTCGGCACGCGTATGCTGCCCAAGCCTCGCGGCATCGTAAAGAAGTACCCGATCTCGGGCGTGGGCTTTGGTGTCGCGGCGCTCGCCATTGCCGGCGTGCCGCCCATGAACACGTTCTTCTCGAAGTTCCAGATCATCGCCGGCGGCTTCTCTGTGGGTGCCGGCAACGTCGCGATCCTGGTGCTCGTGTGCATTATGGTCGCCGAGACCGTCGCCACCTTTGCCTGGTTCCTCAAGTGGATGGGCTATTGCCTGCCCGGCGAGCCGAGCGAAGAGGTCGCCGCGGGAGCCCCGCTTCCCCGCGCGATGGCGTTCGTGTTTATCGTGCTCATCATCATGGTTATCGTCAGCGGCCCGCTTTCGGCCAGCTGGATCGGTTAGGAGGTAGAACGACATGGGTTATTCGATCGTCAACATCCTTGGCGGCCTTCTGATCGTCACGTCCACCATGGTGGTCGTCTCAAAGAACATCAAGCATTCCATCAGCTGGTATGCGGTGCAGTCGCTGGTGCTCGTGGGACTGCTCGCCACGCTCGGTGTCACCACCGGTGCGCAGGAGCTGCTTATGTGGGCTGGATCTGCCTTTATCACCAAGGTCGTCCTGGTCCCTTATATCCTCAACCGCGCATACAAGAAGATGGGCGAGCCAAGCGACGCATCGCTCAAGGCCGGCCTTAAGCCCGCGTGGGCCATTTGCATCATCGCCGTGGAGGTCGCGATTTGCTTTGCCGTCGTGACGCAGATCAGCCTGCCCACGGCCGAGGTCGCAACGCCTGCGCTCGCTATTAGCTTCGCTCACTTCTTTGTGGGCCTTAGCTGCATCATCTCGCAGCGCAACATCATGAAGCAGATCTTTGGATACTGCCTTATGGAAAACGGCAGCCATGTGACGCTCGCGCTTTTGGCCCCCACCGCTCCCGAGATCATCGAGATCGGTATCGCCACCGACGCCATCTTTGCCGTCATCATCATGTCCATCGTCGTGCGTCGCATTTGGGACGACTCCCACTCGCTCGATGCGCGCGACCTGTCCGAGCTGAGGGGGTAGTCCATGGAAACGTTGATTCTCGCCCTGCTCGCGACTCCTTTGGTGTTCTCGCTGGTCATGGCGTTTTTGCCCAAGAACACGTCCTATAACGTGTTCGCCGGTCTCAACCTGGTCTCCGTCGCAGCCGTCCTGGTGCTGTCGATTATGGCGGCCGGTGACGTCCTTATGAGCGGCGAAACCGCGAGCGCTTTTGGCCTGTGGTTCCACCTCGATTCGCTGGGCGCCATCTTTGTGCTGCTCATCGGCTTTATCGGTTTTCTTACGGGGCTGTTCTCGCTGCCCTATGTAAAGGCCGATATCGAGGAGGGCTCCATGCCCGCCGAGCGCGCCAAGCAGTATTTTGCGCTGTTTAGCCTGTTCGTGTTCACCATGCTGCTCGCGTGCCTGTCCAACAACATGATCCTCACGTGGGCCGCCGTGGAGGCAACCACGCTTTCCACCGTGTTCCTCGTGGGTATCTACAAGAACAAGACGGCCCTCGAGGCTTCTTGGAAGTATGCGATGGTCTGCACCGCCGGCGTGGCCTTTGGCCTGTTCGGTACGCTGCTCATCTACGCCAACGCCGCCGACGTGATTCCCAACGCCCATGAGGCCGCGTTCCTGTCGTGCGTGCTGCCGTATGCCGACCAGTTCGATCCGACGCTCATGCGCCTTGCCTTTGCGTTTATCGTGATCGGCTTTGGCACCAAGGCCGGCCTGTTCCCCATGCACACTTGGCTGCCCGATGCCCACTCCCAGGCCCCGAGCCCTGTCTCGGCCCTGCTCTCGGGCGTGCTGCTTAAGTGCGCCATGCTTGTGATCATGCGCTTCTACGGCTTTACCATCCAGGCCGTGGGCGCCGAGTATCCGCAGCTTTTGCTGTTGATCGTCGGCACGCTGTCCATTTTGGTGGCGGCACTTTCTATGTTCCGCCAGGACGACCTCAAGCGCCGCTTTGCGTACTCGTCTGTGGAGAACGTGGGCGTTATCGCCCTGTGCCTGGGTATCGGTGGACCGCTGGGTATCGCCGCGGCCCTGCTGCACTGCGTGTTCCACGGCTTTACCAAGACGCTTGCCTTCTGCGTGTCCGGCAACATCCAGCACGCCTTTGGCACGCGTAGCCTGGCTAAGATCCAGGGTGTCGTCGAGGTTGCTCCCGCAACCGCCGCGCTCGCCGTCCTGGCGCTGCTCGGTCTTGGTGCCTTCCCGCCCTTTGGTATGTTTATCTCCGAGTTCCTGACTTTTGTCGCCGGTGTTACCGCCGGTCCCATGTGGCTGGTCGTCGTGGTCGCCCTCGGCCTTACCGTGGCCATCTCCGCGCTCACCCGCATCGCACTCAAGTCGGTATTCGGCCATGCGCCCCAGGGCATGGGTAAGCATGAGGCCCCGGCGCTCATGCTTATCCCCGAAATCATCCTGGCCGTCATGATCTTGTGGTTTGGCATCGCCACCCCGCTGCCTCTCGTGCACGGTGTGGAGACCGCGACCGGCATCGTGCTCGAGCAGAGCACCGAGGAACTTCACGCGACGCCGATGTACCGCGCTGTGTTCGGTACCGAGACCGCTCAGAGCGAGGTGGAGTAACGAATGATTGAAACTGAGAACAAGGTGTATGCCCGTCGCTGCGAGAGCCATGTCGAGGCCCTGCGCCGCGCCGTTCCGGGCTGCATCGAGAAGGTCGAGTGGCAGTGCGAGGACCAGCTGACGATTACCGTCAAGCAGGACAAGCTGCCCGAGGCCGTCCACTACCTGTATTACGAGCGCTACGGCTGGATTCCCGTGATCATCGGCAACGATGAGCGCAGCCTGTGCGGCCGTTACGCCGTGTACTATGTCATCTCCATGGAGGGGGAGGATCCCGGCTGGGTGACCGTGCGCACCGAGGTCGATCCCGCCAAGATGACGTTCCCGTCCGTGACGCCGTTCGTCCCCGCCTGCGTGTGGGGCGAGCGCGAGCTGCGCGACATGTTCGGACTGATTCCCGAGGGTCTGCCCGATCGTCGTCGCCTGGTGCTGCCCGACGATTGGCCCAGCGGCCTTTACCCGCTGCGCAAGGACTCCATGGACTATCGCTTCCGTCCCGCTCCCGCGAGCGACATGGAAAACTATGAGTTCTTGGCCGATACTAAGGGCAAGGAGACGACGCTCGTCCCCATGGGCCCGTTGCACATTACCTCCGACGAGCCCGGCCACTTCCGCCTGTTCGTTGAGGGCGAGACGATCGTCGACGCCGACTACCGTCTGTTCTACGTGCACCGCGGCATGGAGAAGGTCGCCGAGACGCGCCTGAACTATGACGCCGTGACGTTCCTCGCCGACCGCATCTGCGGCATCTGCGGCTGCGCCCACTCGGTGGCCTATGCCGAGGCCGTCGAGCGCGCCCAGGGCATCCATGTCCCGCCGCGCGCCCAGTACATCCGCGCTATCATGCTCGAGGTCGAGCGCCTGCACTCGCATCTGCTCAACATTGGCCTGGCGTCGCACTATACGGGCTTCGACTCCGGCTTCCAGCAGTTCTTCCGCGTACGCGAGAAGTCCATGGATCTGGCCGAGAAGCTCTCCGGTCACCGCAAGACCTACGGCCTCAATGTGATCGGCGGCGTGCGCCGCGACATTTTGGCCGAGCAGAAGCTTTCCACGCTCACGACCATCCACCAGTTGCGCTCCGAGGTTCAGGAACTCGTCGACGTCTTGCTCTCCACGCCCAACTTTATTGAGCGCACGAGCGGCATCGGCATCTTGGATCGCAAGATCGCACGTGACTTCTCGCCGGTCGGCCCGCTCATGCGTGGCTCGGGCTATGCCCGCGACGTGCGCTTTGACCATCCCTTCGACGGCTACGCCGATCCGGACGTCCAAAAGATGCATGCCGCCACGGCCGACACCTGCGATGCCTTCGGCCGTACCGCCGTTCGCATCCAGGAGGTCTACGATTCGATCGACATGATCGAGACCATGCTCGAGAACTGCCCGTCGGGCCCCATCCTCACCACGGATTGGGAGTACACCCCGCACAAGTACGCCATCGGCGCCACCGAGGCGCCGCGCGGCGAGGACGTGCACTGGGCTATGCTCGGCAATAACCAGAAGTGCTACCGCTGGCGCGCCAAGGCGGCCACGTACAGCAACTGGCCGGTCCTGCGCTACATGTTCCGCGGCAACACCGTGGGCGATGCGGCGCTGATCGTCGGCTCGCTCGACCCGTGCTATTCCTGCACCGACCGCGTGACGGTGACCGATGTCGCCGCTAAGCGCGACCACGTGCTCGACAAGGAGCAGTTCGAGAACGTCTGGCGCGACAAGTCGCCGCTCGCGGGCGAGGGCACCATGGCCGCTCCGCTCGATGAGGAGGCGCTCTAATATGCTGAAGCTTTGGAAGGTTAACGCCAAGGCCGGCGACGCGACGGTCAAGTACCCGTTTGCGCCGTTCCCCACCAACAAGGACATGCGCGGCAAGCCCGAGCACAATGCCGAGCTCTGCATCGCCTGCGGTGCCTGCGGCGTGGCGTGCCCGGCCGATGCCATTCGCATGGACACCGACCTTGCGGCCGATACCATTACCTGGTCGATCGACTACGGTCGCTGCATCTTCTGCGGCCGCTGCGAGGAAGCCTGCCCCATGGAGGCCATCAAGCTCACCGAGGAGTTTGAGCTGGCCGTCATGAGCAAGGACGACCTCACCAGCAAGAGCGTCTACACGCTCGAGCACTGCTCACGTTGCGGCAAGCCGTTTGCCCCGCACAAGGAGATCGACTACGCCAAGCGCCTGCTGCAAAAGGCCGGCGGCATGGAGGCCATCCAGGCCGCCCGTACCGTCGGTATGTGCCAGGAGTGCAAGCGCGAGCTTGACGCCCTACGCGCCGCCTCGGCCGTAAAGACCGGCAACGCTGCCGGCATGGCTGCCAACGAGACGCTTGCGTCCGGCGAGCCCCAGGGCCCCGGCATGGAGTATCTGGGTGGCCACGGCGTGAACCCGGAGTATATCGACCGCGAGCTCAACCCCGATGCGCCCGAGATTCCCGCCGGTCCGGCGCCGGTCGAGGGCATCATCATGGATTTTGATACGAAGGAGGAGTAACCATGGCCGAACCCACGCTTTTGCCCGAGCGGCTTCAGTACCGCCCGACCAAGATCGAGCTCGACGAGAGCATCGAGAAGGCCAAGGCGACCCTTCTTAAGAAGATCAAGCGCTCGGTGTACGTCTACCGTGTCGACTGCGGCGGCTGCAACGGCTGCGAGATCGAGATCTTTGGTTCCATCACGCCCGTCTTCGACGTCGAGCGTTTTGGCATCAAGGTCGTGCCCTCGCCCCGTCACGCCGATGTGCTGCTGTACACCGGCGCCGTGACGCGTGCTATGCGCATGCCGGCCCTGCGCGCCTTTGAGGCCGCACCCGATCCCAAGATCGTGGTGTCCTATGGCGCATGCGGCTGCACCGGCGGCATCTTCTACGACAACTACTGCGTCTGGGGCGGCACGGACAAGATTCTGCCGGTCGACGTCTACATCCCCGGCTGCCCGCCCAGCCCCGCGCAGACCATCTACGGCTTTGCCATGGCGCTCGGTCTGCTGGACCAAAAGCTCCATGCCGAGACCACGGTGGAGGCCGCCGGCGAGCAGGCCGATATCCTGCACCCCGGCGTGCCGTACAAGCTGCGCGTTGCCATCGAGCGCGAGGCTCGCGCCATGAGCGGCTACCGTTACGGCCGCGACCTGGCCAATGAGTTTATGGATACGCTCGAGGGCGCGCCCAAGGGCGATATCCGCGGTGCCATGGCGCTGCTCATCGACAAGCAGGACGATCCTCGCCGCGTTGAGGTCTACTCGGCGCTGCAGGATCTGGTGCTGGCCGGAGGTCGCTAGATGGAGCTCACGGACCGCTCTGGTTACTTTGCGGGCCCCGGTATGCTCGGCGGCTCCTTTGGCGATGCCTCGCGCGCAAGCGACGAGGCCGCCGAGGGCGTCGCCGACCCCTGCCTGGGCCATGCGCCCGACCAGGTGGTCTTCTATGAGCTCACGCGTAAGTTTGTGGAGACCGAGGAAGACGTTCCCCAGGAGGCCTGCGACGTGCTGTACTACACGCTCGCCGTGGGCCACCACACCGGCGTGCTCGACTGCTTTGAGCCGCGCCTGTCGGTGCCGGTGGATGTCTTCTATTCGCTCGTCGACGCGCTGCCGGAGGGGGAGGCTAAGACAAAGTTCGAGGCCATCCGCTCCTTTGGCGAGTGCCAGCTCGACAAGGTGGCGGTGCCGTCGCTGCTCGAGGCCTGCGACACGCTGCTCGACGAGCGCGGTTTTCGTGGTTCGGCCAAGGCTGGCATTTCGGTGTTCGATGACGACTTTGGCCTGCATGCCCAGCAGGTCGCGTTCTTAATGAAGTTTCGCGATTTGGTTGAGCGCGTGCGCGATGTGTCTGGCGTGTATCTGACGGGAAGGTTGCAGTAATGGGTCGCGTTGTGGATGGACGTGTGAACGGCGCCCCGTTTGCGGGTATCGTGCTCACGGCGGGAAGCGTGCTGCGCGCCGACGATGCCGCCGGCCCTGTGCTCTCCAAAAAGATGGAAGACGCACCCATCGCCGGTTGGTACACCATCGACGGCGGCCAAACGCCCGAGGACGACATCATCGAGGTCAAGCGCGAGCGTCCGCCTCGCCTGGTCTTGGTCGATGCCGCCGACATGGCGCTGCCCGTCGGGTCCATCCGCTTGCTCGACAAGCGCGATGTGGCCCGCAAGTCGATGTTCACCACGCATTCGCTTCCTTTGTCGATTCTGATCGAAGAGATTGAGCAATCGTGCGAAGATATCGTCTTCATAGGGATTCAGCCGGGCGATACGGAGTTCTATAACCCCATGTCCCCGGAGGTCTTTGAGGCCGTCGACGCCGTGTACGACGCCGTGGCCGCCAACGACTTTTCCCACTTTGTCCGCTTGGGGCAAGAGCAATAGGTGCGCTTGTCCCTGCTGATTAGGAAAGAAGTGATTGACATGGCAGATTCCAAGGTGGAGTACCCTGCTCCCGATTGCCTGGCACCCGCCGCGATCGAGGCCAAGACCGAGGCCGCCGGCGTGACCAAGGCCAACCTGCCGGTCGCAAAGGCCTTTCTGTTGGCAATGTTCGCCGGTGCGTTTATTGCCTTCGGTGGCCTGTTCTTTACCGTGTTCTTGAGCGATAGCACGCTGGGCTGGGGCGCCCAGCGCGTCGTGGGCGGCCTGTGCTTTTGCCTGGGCCTGGTGCTGGTGCTGGTGTGTGGCGCCGAGTTGTTCACCGGCAACTCGCTTATGGTCTGCGCGCTCAAGAGCAAAAAGATCACCCTGGTCCAGATGCTCAAGGCTTGGGTCGTCGTATGGGTCGGTAACTTTGTCGGTGCCCTGTTCATCGTCTTTTTGGTGTACATGGCCGGCATTTACAAGCTCAACGGCGAGGCGGTCGCCAATTCCATGGTGAGCGTCGCCGCCGGCAAGGTGACGATCGACTGGGTGACGATCTTCTTCCGCGGCATCCTGTGCAACATCTTTGTGTGCCTGGCTGTGTGGATCGGTACCGCCGGCAAGACTGTAGTCGATAAGGTTGTGGGCATTCTGCTGCCCATCGCCGCCTTTGTGGCCTGCGGTTTTGAGCACTGTGTTGCCAACATGTACTTTTTGCCCATGGGTGCCGTGATGCACGCGTGCGGCTACGGTGCCGACGTCGCCGGTGCCGATGCGCTCAACGCCGCGGGCATTGCGTTTAACCTGTCCGCCGCCACGCTGGGCAACATCGTGGGCGGCGCGGTTCTGGTCGCGCTCGGCTGCTGGTTTATCTACGCCAAGAAGTTCGAGGCGTAAGGTACCGTCTGTTTGACGTTGGGCCTCCCGCGGGGCGTTGCCGTGCGGGAGGCTTTTTGGGTCTGGGGCTCGTCGCCGGGCTTTTGGCCTGTTGTGTTTGGCTGATGAAAGGGGTAATCGAGATGGCATCAGCTGTGAAGCGTGACGGTCGCGCCGTGGTGACCACATGCGGGGGATGCTATGCCGATTGCGCCTTTGCGGCACGCGTTGAGGATGGGCGTGTGGTGACTAAGTTGCCGGTGCCGGGGCATCCGTGCGCGGCGCGAGCCCTGTGTGTCCGCGGGCGGCATCGCCTGGCAATGCCGTTTGACGAGCGCGACCGCATTGTACACCCCATGCGCCGACGAGCTGATGGCTCGGGGTTCGATGCGATTTCGTGGGATGAGGCGTTCGCGCAGATCGCAGCGCGCCTTGGGGAGATTGTTGACGGGCATGGTCCCCGTGCGCTGGGCATGACGCTTGGCGTGCCCTCGTTCGACCGCTACTGGGCGTATCGTTTTATGCATGCGCTGGGCTCGCCCAACGTGTACGGTGCCGATGGCGCCTGCGAGGTAAGCCGTCTCACCGGTTGGGAGCACAGCCTGGGCTATAGCCCCGCCTCCGACCTGGCGCATACCGATTGCATCATGTACCTAGGGCGTTCACTGGTGGATTCGTCGACGATGGGGGCCGTTGATGCGCTCAACGATGCGCGCCGGCGTGGGGCGAAGATCATCGTGGTCGACCCGCGGCGCAGTGGCTCTGCGGCGCTTGCCGACCGCTGGTTGCGCGTGCGCCCGGGCTGCGACTTGGCGCTGCTGTTGGGTATTGTCCACGTGTTGATTGCCGAGGACCTGTACGATCACGAGTTCGTGACCCGTTATACCACGGGTTTTGACGAGCTGGCGCAGGCAGCCGCTGTTTGGACGCCCGAGTGGGCTGAGTCGATGTGCGATGTGCCGGCGGACGATATCCGAGCGACTGCGCGTGATTTGGCTGCCGCGGCGCCTGCTGCGGTGGTGGACGCGGGCTTTCATGGCGGCATCGGTATCGCGTATGCCAATAGCACCCAGACCGCGCGCGCTATTTGCTTGGTCGATGTGCTGCTGGGCTGCATCGGACACGCGGGCGGCGCGCTCAACCCGCCCACGCCGCTTGTGTTGGGCGATTTGGACCCTGCGTGTTTCGCTACGCCGTCGATGCCACGTGAGCCCAAGTTGGGGTCCGAGCGCTATCCACTGGTCGATCCGGTGCGCGGCCTGTGCACGACCATCGGTCAGTCGATTCTTGCCGGCGATTTGCGTGGACTCATCGTCTATGCCAGTAACCCCGGTGCGGGCTATGGCAATGCGCGGGCTTGGTTGGGTATTTTGCAGCAGCTCGACTTGCTCGTGACGATTGATATTCGCTGGTCCGAGACGGCGCGTGCTTCTGACTTCGTGTTGCCCGACGTGACGTATCTGGAGGCCGACCGCGGCGTGGGCACAGTCGTGGGTGCCAATGATTCGCGCGTGTTCTACCGCAATGCCGTGCTGCCCGTGCAGCATGACGACACGCGACCGGGGCGGGAGATCTTTGCCGGTCTGGCGCAGGCGTGTGGCGTGGGCGAGTACTTCCAGTTTACGCCTGACGATCTGGCGGCTGCCCAGGTGGCGCCTTTTGGGATCAATCTGGACGAGCTCAAGGAGCGCGGCTGGGCCGACACGGGTGTTGCGTTGCCGTCGCGTACGGGCGAGCCGGCGATTCCCTTGGATCGCGGCAAGATTGCGCTGGCAAGCGACATATGGGAGCGAGCCGGCATGGGTCGTGTGCCCAACTGGATCGCTCCCATGGTGGAGCCCGGCCCGGGGATGTTTCGCCTCATTAGCGGCAACCGTCCCTTTGAGTCGCATACTTCGCGCAGGCTCGCGGCCCAAGGTGCCGCCGAGGCGGGCTCGGACCTGGATGCCGTGCAAATGAATGCCGATGCTGCTGCGCACATGGGCATCGCCGACGGCGAGGTCGTCGAACTCGTGAGCGATATGGGCCGCGACCGCGTGCGCGTGGAGACAACGCCGTATCTGCATCCGGCGTGCATCTTCACCTCGGCCGCTCCCGGCGGGCGTTCGTTTGGCGCCGATGCCGGTGGCGCTCAAGCCTTGGGCGTGGGTCCGCTCGACCATACGCCGCTGCGATGGGACCCGTTGACGGGTGCCGCACTCACCCAGGAAAACGCCGTTCGCGTGGAAAAGATCGCGGCGCGCGAGGATAATAACGAATGATCGATTCAGCCGATCGAATTGGCTGATAGTTTGACGTTCGAACGATTGATTCATCTTTGGTTTTGAAAGGCCGCACATGAGCGATAGCCAGAACATGTCCGATGAGGTGCGCGCCCGCCTGCGCGCCATTCCCTCCGTCAACGAGCTGCTTGCCGAGTGGCCGGTAGTGAAGGCGGCGGGGGAGACCTGCGACGCGGTGGTGCATGCCGCCGTCACGGCCGAGCTCGACGAGGAGCGCGCCGCCATTCGCGCCGGTGCCGCCCCGCGCTCTAAGCGCGACCTGGCCTCGGCCATCGAGTGGCGTGCACATCGATCCGCACTGCCGAGCCTGCGTCCTGCCGTCAACGCCACGGGTGTGGTCATCCATACCAACTTGGGTCGCGCCCCGCTCGCGGAGTCGGCGGCAAAGGCCGTGGCCGAGGTCGCGCGTGGGTACAGCACGCTCGAGTACAGTGTGGACACCTGCTCACGTGGGTCGCGCAATGAGCACGCCGCGCAGCTCATCCGCTCACTTACCGGTGCCGAGGACGCGCTCGTGGTCAACAACAACGCCGCCGCGGTGCTGCTGGTGCTGGCGACTCATGCCGCGGGCAAAGAGGTCATCGTCAGCCGCGGCGAGCTTGTCGAGATTGGCGGCAGCTTCCGCATCCCCGATGTCATGGCGGTCTCGGGCGCCAAACTCGTCGAGGTCGGCGCCACCAACCGCACGCACCTGGCAGATTATGAGCAAGCCATCACGCCCGATACGGCGATGATCCTCAAGGTCCATCCTTCCAACTATCGCATCGAGGGCTTTCACGAGGAGGTGGGCTCTCGGGAGCTTGCCGCCCTGGCTCACAAGCATGGTCTGCTGTTCTACGAGGACCAGGGGTCGGGTGCGCTGTTGCCCGACGACATCTTGGTGCGCGGCGGTGAAGAAACCACGCCGGCTTCGGTTTCGGCTGGGCTCGATCTGGTGTCTTGCTCGGGCGATAAACTGCTCGGTGCCGCACAGGCGGGCATTATCATGGGCCGTCGCGATCTGGTCCAGGCCTGTGGGTCGCATCCGCTTATGCGCGCCCTGCGCCCGGGCAAGTTGGCGCTCACGGCGCTCGAGGCCACGCTGCGTATCTACATGGATGGCGCCGATGTTGCCCATCGCGATATTCCGGTGCTCAGCATGCTCACGCTTCCGCAGGCTCATCTGGAGCGACGTGCCCGCAAGCTGCGCGATCGTATGGTCGCCGGGCTCGATAAGGCCGGTTGCCCGTGCGCCGTTGAGTTGGAGATCGTCGGGGAATCGTCAACCCCCGGCGGTGGCTCGCTTCCTACCATCGAGCTACCCACGATGTGCGTGGCAGTCTGCCTTGTCGACGGGCGCCTGTCCGTTGACGCGCTCAAGCGCTCGCTTGTCCAGGACTTCGACACGCCGGTCGTCACGCGAACTTCGCACGATCGCATTTTGTTTGACGTCCGTACGCTTGTGGGCGACCGCGATATCGAGACGGCGGCATCGACGCTCGTCGCGTGCGTTGAGAAGGCGATTGCTCGATGAGTGAGGTTCAGTCGCTGGTGGAGTGTCCCGTTATCGTTGGCACGGCGGGCCACGTCGACCACGGTAAGTCGGCGCTGATCGAGGCGCTGACCGGCAAGAATCCCGATCGTCTGGAGGTTGAGCGCCGTCGCGGTATGACCGTGGAGCTGGGCTTTGGCGAGCTGGCGCTGCCGAGTGGCAAGATCGTGGGCCTGGTCGACGTGCCGGGCCATGCGCACTACCTGCGTGCCATGGTGCAGGGTGCGACAGGCATCGACGTTGCCGTGCTGGTGGTCTCTGCCGTTGAGGGTGTAATGCCGCAGACGCGCGAGCACGTGCACGTGCTGGAGCTGCTGGGCGTTACGCATATGGTGGTCGCGCTGACGATGTGCGACCTGGCCGATGCCGAGATGACCGAGCTTGCCGAGCTCGATGTCGATGACTTTTTGTCGGGTACCGTGTTTGCGGGCGCGCCGATTGTGCCCGTGTCGTCTAAGACGGGCGAGGGGATCGACGGGCTGCTTGCGGTGCTCGACGAGCAGGTAAGTGCCTGCTGGGATGCCTGCCGCGACCGTGCCGAGCTCACCGATGCCGCGCCGCGTCTTCCGATTGACCGCTGCTTTACGATCAAGGGCGTCGGCACCGTCGTGACGGGAACGCTGCACGATGCGCCGGTTGCGGTGGGCGACGAGCTGATGGCCTTGCCGTCGCGTACGGTCTGTCGCGTGCGCGGGATTCAGGTGCATGGCGATACGCCGCGCGCGCTGCCTGGTCAGCGTGTGGCGCTTAACCTGGTTGGTGACGGTGTCGCGGCGCTTGACCGTGGCGAGATGCTGGGCGTGGCGGACCGCTTTGGTCAGACGCTGCGCTTTATGATGACGTTCACCTATCTGGGCCGCGAGGGCGCCAAGCCGCGCGTGCTCGAGTCGGGCGCGCGTGTGCATGTGATGGCCGGCACGGCCGAGGTCGTCGGCCGCATCATGCTTTTGGAGGGCGAGGCCCCCATGGCGGTGGGCGAGACCCGTACCGTGCAGGTGCGCCTGGATGATCCGCTGCCGCTGTGCGCCAGAGACCATGCCGTGGTGCTGTCGTATTCGCCCGTTATGCTTATTGGCGGCGGGCGCGTGCTGCTTTCGCGCTGCCGTCGCTCGCGCGAGCTTTCTGCCGGCGAGCGCGCACTGTTTGCGGCGCTTGAGTCCGGTGATATCGCGGGCGGTGTGGGCGCTTGGTTGGCGCTGCAGATGCTGCCGGTTACGGCGGTTGATGTTGCTGAGGCTTTGGATCTTGGTGTCGGCGAGCTCGATGCCGCACTGCGCGGGTTGGTGGCGCAGGGCTCCGTTCGCAAGCTTGTCGTGGGTGATGCGGACCTCTTGGCGGATGCCGTGGTGCTCGACGCCGCGATGGATGCACTGGCGGCGACCCTGTCAGCCTTGCATTCGGCGTCTCCCAAGGAGACGGGCTTTACGCCCGGCGCCGTTGCCCATGCTGCGTGGCCTGCCGCTGATGAAGGCGTTGCCGCGGCTCTGATTGCCGAGGGCTGCTCGCGCGGCGTGTGCGCCGCCGAGGGTGCCGAGGTATTCGACCCGCACTCCGCTGCCGCCGCGGCGCGTGTGGTGCGCGAGGCCTGCGAACGTATCGTTGCCTTGCTGGACGAAGCCGGCCTCGATGCGCCGACTTTGCCCGAGGTGGGCGAGCAGCTGCAGCTCGATCGCGACACCATGACGCGTGCCCTGCGCGAGCTTTCGCTCAATCGCTCGATCGTTAAGGCCGAGCGCGACGTTGCCCTGTCTGCCGCCGCCGAGGCCCATGCGCGCGAGCTTGTTGCCGCCGCCATCGCCGATGCCGGTGGCGCTGCCACCACGAGCGTGCTGCGCGAGGCGCTGGGTGTGTCGCGCAAGCGTGCCATCAGCATCTTGGAGCACCTAGATGCCGTGCGCTTTACGGTGCTCGACAAGGATGCCGGCGGCCTGAGGTCCCTGCGCTAGACCGGCTGCCCGGCCTCGCCTCATCAGTTGCGGTGAAATAGTTCCTATTTGGAGGCTTTGGCAGCATATACAGGAACTATTCCACCGCAACTTCTTGTTCGTCTTTTTGGGATGGAGCCGTTTCGGTTTGGTAAAATACCGCCGCACTTGGGAACGGATGGGCTCCGGTGGGCTCCGCGGTCCTCAAAACCGTTGCGAGGCGTGCAAAACGTCTTGGATGTGTTCGATTCACATACGTTCCCGCCATACGCTACCAGCGCTTTTGTGCTCGCGGTCTTGCTGCGTGCCGCAAAGGCGCTGTTTTGTTTTTGCATGGGTTTGCCGTGTCGTCTGCCTTGTTGCCTACGGTAATTGGTCCCGTGCGTTGGGCTTTGAACGTGCCGATGGAGGTGTTTTGCCGTATGACTACCGTAAGACGGGCCGATCTTTCTTGCGTCGTCCAAGCGGGCGGGCTGTCCTCACGCATGGGCTGCGATAAGGCGCGCATGTCGTTTTGCGGCGAACCGCTTATCGAGCGCGTGCTGGGTCGGCTAGCACCAGTTGCCGGCGAGTTGGTCGTGACGACTTCGCGTCCCAGTGAGCTTGCCTATCTTGAGGAGCGCGCGTTTGGCGGCCTGGTGCCGCGAATAGTGCCGGACCTTGAGGGGTCGGCGGGCGCCATGCGCGGCATCGCGAGCTCGCTGGCTGCGGCTCGGCTTCCTCTCGCGGCTATCGTCGCCTGTGATATGCCGTTTGTCTCTTCGGAGCTAATCGGTGCCCTTGCTGGCTGTGTCGAGGCCGAGGCGCTCGACGTGTGCGTGCCGCGCGAGGAGCGGGGGATTGAGCCGCTGTGCGCCGTCTGGCGTCGCGAGGCCTGCGCGCCGATCGCTTGCGAGCTGCTTGCCGGTGACCGCCAGCGCATTCGCTGCCTAATCGATCGGGTGAACGCTGGATATATGGATGAGCCGCAGATCGTTAAGGCCGCGGGCTCAACGCTCTGCTTCGAGAACGTCAATACGCCCGAGGAGTTTGCGGCGGCCGAGTTACTCGCCTAGACGATTGGAGTTGCCATGTCTCACGATATCTGTCCCGACACGGGAGAACCTTGCACTTGCGACGGGTCCGAACCCTGTACCTGCGGTTGCGGTGGCTGTGGACATACCGCGGAAGAGGAAGCGGCCGCCGCGGCGTATCGTGAGGCACACCGTGAAGGCCCGTCCGATGATGCCCTCGATCGCGAACGCAAAATCATTGTGTCGTTCGACAGCACCTTCGATGTGATGGAATGCGAGCAGCTGTGTCTTGCTGCCGGTGTGCCCGGGCGCATCATGCCGCTGCCCGGCTCCATCACCGCCGGCTGCGGCCTGTGCTGGGCCATGCCGTTCTCCGGCGATGCGCTCGCCGCCTTCCGCGCTGCCACCGAAGGCCGCATAACCCCCGCCGACTACCATCAACTCGTCCTCTAACTACCACACCACCACAAAGGTGCCTGTCCCCAATGTGGTGGTTTGGAACACGTTGACGAAACAGCTTCGAAACACGCGATTTGTTCATC
>CATZEP010000021.1 GCA_958418185.1 uncultured Collinsella sp. | reverse complement strand
ACGGCCTCGCGCTGGGGCCTGCTCCGGGCGGGTTGCCTTGCGCCGGGAAGTGGGCTTCGCGAACTTCCCGGAGCAAGGCAACCCGCCCGGAGCAGGCCCTCTCGACCGTTTCGATATGCGGGGGCTGATTCTTTTTTATGTAATGGGGACTTTGCTTACGCTGCCTTGGAAACTGTGCATCTAACTATGGTCAGCCAAGATTACATTGCCGGGGCGGGGGCGGGGTGCTTGGTTTTGGAAGTTCGCGAAGCCCACTTCCAAAACCAAGCACCCCGCCCCCGCCCTCGTCCGTGAACTTTTCCGCTGGGCGAGGTGGGCCGCGGGTTATCCGCTCCAATGTTTCCAAATGAATACGCTATGAGCCGTGAAGGACGATTTTCCCCGCAAACACTCTAGTATGCTAAAGTACCCAGAAAACCGGCGGAGCTATGCCGGTCTTTCGTTCTATATGAAACGCAGCATGAGGAGGCTCACCAGATGACGGCCACACCGTGGGGATTCCGGGACATATTGCCCGAGGAGGCTCAGGCGCGCGAAGAGATCGCATGTACGGTGAAGGGCTGCTTTAGGGAGCATCATTACCTGCCGGTTGAAACGCCGCTACTCGAGGACAAGGGTTCGCTCGAGGAGGGCGGGCGCATTGCGGACACGCCGTTTAAGCTCTTTGATGACGACGGCCGCCTGTTGGTGGTCCGTCCCGACAATACGCTGCCGATCGTGCGCTTGGTTTCGACCCGCATGCGCGCTGCCGACTTGCCTCTGCGCTTACGTTACGAGGCGCCGGTGGTTCGCGAGTGTCAGCGCAATGCCGGTGGTTCGCGCCAGTTTACGCAGTTGGGCTTTGAGCTTATCGGCGCGGGCGATACCTCGGGCGATGTCGAGATTGCCTCGCTGGTCGCCGAAGCCGTGCGCGAGGTGGCACTTCCCGATGCGCGCATTATCGCAGGCAGCGTGCGTCCTTTTAAGGAATTGCTCGCGGTATGCGAGGATCGTGAGCTGGCTGCCGAGGCCCTGCGCTGCGTGCATGCCAACGACTTTGTGGGCCTCGATGCCCGCGTGGCTGCCAGCGCCGAGTCCGGTGCCGTCAAGGCCGCCATTAGCGAGCTGCCGCGCCTGCACGGTGGTGCCGAGGTGCTCGACCGCGTGGACGCGCTGCTGGAGGCCGCCGGTATCGCCGCGCCGTTGACGCGCGAACTGCGTGCCCTGGTCGAGAGCCTGGCACCCGAGGACGCCCAGGTGCTGTCGTTCGACTTCTCCATCATGAACTCTTTCGATTACTACACGGGCCTGGTCTTTAAGGCCTATGCCGGTGGCTTGCCCGATCCGGTCGGTTCGGGCGGACGCTACGACTCCATCTTTACCGGTGCGTTTGGCGACGGTATCGAGGTGCCGGCGGCGGGCTTCGCCTTTTCGCTCGAGCGTCTGGAGGCCGCGCGCACCTCGGCCGAGGACGCCGCTTCCGATGGCGATCACGCCGCGGGCCGTGGTGCCAAGGGTCCGCTGCGCATCGCCGTGCCCAAGGGCTCGCTTAAGGCCGATACGCTCGACGTGCTCGAGGCCGCGGGTCTGGACGTCTCTGAGCTGCGTGACCCCGGCCGTCACCTGATTGTGCGCGGTCGCGACACGCGTGCTGGCGAGGGCACGGTCGGCGATATCGAGTTTGTCATCGTGCGCCCCAGCGACGCGCCCGCCTTTGTGGGCTGCGGCGGTGCCGACTGCGGCATCTGCGGTTGGGACTCGCTTATCGAGGCCGACCTCAACCTGCTGCAGCTGGTCGACCTGGGCTACGGCCTGTGCACGTTTATCGAGGCAGAGCCCGCGTGGCGCGCCGGTCAGGCCGAGCGCAACTACGCCCGTCGCGGTTCGCTTCGCGTTGCAACCAAGTACCCGCGCATCGCGAGTGCCTGGTATGCCGAGCGCGGCGTGAATGCCGATATCGTCTCGCTGCACGGCAACATCGAGCTGGGCCCCATTGTCGGCATGACCGATCGCATCGTGGACATTACCGCCACGGGCGCCACACTGCGCGACAACGACCTGGTCATCACCGGCCGCATCATGGACTGCACGGCGCGCTTCTTTGTCAATCCGGGTGCCGCGCGCCTGGATCCGCGCGTACGCAATCTGGCAGATCGCTTGGCGGCAGCCGTGAAGGACAAGCATTTTGAGCCCGTCGCGGGCTCGGCACAATAGCGCGAGCACGCACGGGCGCCCCAACGTCTGGGCTGTGGGCCGGTTGGCGCCGCCGCCCGGCCTCTCGTTTTTTGAACACAACCTCGACCGATAGGGGATACCGATATGAAGACTATCAAGCTTGCTCCCGGTGAGCGTCTCGTTACCAACCAGCTCAACCGCAAGGGCGTGCTGCCGCAAAACATCGTCGACGCCGCCCGCGATATCGTGGCCAACGTGCGCGCCAACGGTGATGCCGCGGTGCGCGATTACTGTCGGCGTTTTGACGGTGTTGAGCTGCAGAGCTTCCGTCTGCCGCAAGAGCAGATTGATGCCGCGCTCGAAGGCCTCGACCCGGCTTTTGTCGCCGCGCTCGAGAAGGCTGCGCGCCAGATTCGCGAATTCCACCAGCGCGAGGTCGAGCAGAGCTGGTTTACCACGCGTGCGGACGGCACGATGCTCGGCGTTAAGGTGACCCCGCTCGCGGCGGCCGGCATCTACGTGCCGGGCGGTCGCGCGCAGTATCCCTCCACGGTGCTCATGAATGCCATTCCCGCCAAGGTCGCCGGCGTCAAGCGCGTGGTTATGGCGACTCCGCCGCAAAAAGACGGCCTGATCAGCCCCTACACGCTCGCCGCGGCAAAGCTCGGCGGCGTGGACGAAATCTATATGGTGGGCGGCGCTCAGGCCGTGGCCGCGCTGGCGTACGGTACCGAGACCATTCCGCGCGTCGATAAAATCACCGGTCCGGGCAACGCCTTTGTCGCCGCGGCCAAGCAGATCGTCTCCGGCGACGTGGGAATCGATATGGTCGCTGGCCCCTCCGAGGTCTGTGTGCTGGCCGATGCCACGGCCAAGCCCATGGTGGTCGCGGCCGACCTGATGGCCCAGGCCGAGCACGATCCGCTGGCAGCCTGCTATCTGGTGACCTGCGACGAGCAGTTTGCGCACGAGGTCGAGGTGGGTATCGACATCCTGGTGGCGCAGTCGCCGCGTGCCGAGATCACGCGCGCCTCGCTCGATAACGAGGGCGCCATCGTGGTGGCCGCCGACATGGCTGCCGCCGTCGAGGCGGTGAACACCGTGGCGCCCGAGCACCTGGAGCTGCACTGCAAGGATGCGACGGGCCTGCTTGGCGGCATTCGCAACGCCGGCGCCATCTTTGTGGGCGCTTGGAGCTCCGAGCCGCTTGGCGATTACGTTGCCGGCCCCAACCACACGCTGCCGACTGGCGGTACGGCCATGTTCTCCAACCCGCTTTCGGTCGAAGAGTTCGTCAAGCGCTCGAGCGTCATTTGCTATACACCCGAGGGCCTGCTCTCCGACGCTCCCGCTACGCAGCGCCTGGCCGAGGCCGAGGGACTGTGGGCGCACGCGCTATCCGCCGCGCTGCGTCGCCGCGTGCTGGAGCAGGGCGAGGATGCCGTGAGTGCCGAGTCTCTGGCCGCGGCCGACCTGACCAAGGTCGCCTGGCCGGGAGATGCCGTGGCGATGGTCGCCGAGGGCGTGGACCTGGCGGCTACGAGCGCTGATGGCGCCGGCGCGACTGGCAAGGAGGCCTAATATGGCCGAGCTGACGCCCCGCATGAAGGGGCTCGTCCAGCCTTACCTGGCCGGTATTGAGCCCTACGATCCCAACTTTACGCCCACGCGCATCAGCCTTTCGGCCAACGAGAACACCTATCCCGTGCCGGCTGGCGTGCGCGAGGCGGTCGACGCCGCCCTGGCCGCTACACCGCTCAACCGCTATCCCGATCCCATGTCCTGTGACCTGCGCGACGAGCTTGCCGCTTGGCATGGTGTGGCGCGCGAGAATGTCTGCGTGGGTAATGGCGGTGACGAGCTGCTCTATAACTACCTGCTGGCGTTTGGCGGCGCGGGACGGACCCTGCTCAACTGCCCGCCGTGCTTTAGCGAGTACGCGTTCTTTGCGTCGCTCTGCCAGACCGAGGTGCGCGACGTGTGGCGCGACCCCGCGACCTTTGAGCTCGACCAAGCGGCCGTGCTCGCGGCGGCGCCCGAGTGCAACCTGGCAATCGTGACCTCGCCCAATAACCCCACGGGCGACGTGGCGCCACTCGACTTTGTCGCGGCGCTGTGCGATGCGTGCCCCGGCATGGTAATGGTCGACGAGGCCTACGTTGAGTTTGCCGACGATTCGTTTGGCGCGGCCACCACGGCGCAGGGACTTATCGCCGAGCATCCCAACCTGGTGATTCTGCATACGCTGTCCAAGGCGTTTGGTGCCGCCGGAACGCGTCTGGGTTACGTGATCGCGGCACCGGAGGTCATCGACGTGTTCGCGGCGATTCGCCAGATCTACTCGGTTAACGTGCTGAGCCAGGCCGCCGCGCTTGCCTGCGTGCGTGCCCGCGATGCGTACGCGCCCGTGGTGGCACAGGTCGCATCCGAGCGCGAGCGCGAGCTGTGCGCCCTGCGCGCGATGGCTGCCGAGGGTCTACCCGTGGAGGCATGGCCGAGCGCGGCGAACTTCGTGCTTGTGCGTACGCCGCACGCCACGCGCGTGCGTGAGCGTCTGCGCGACGAGTATTCGATTTTGGTGCGCGACTTTAGCTACGCGCCGGGGCTTGCGGACTGTCTGCGCATTACCGTGGGTACCCCGCAGGAAAACGACGAGGTGCTGGCTGCGTTTGCCGCGCTGGTGAAGGAGGAGATGTAGATGGGCCGTTATGCCGAGGTGACTCGCAAGACGGGGGAGACCGACATTGTCGTAAAGCTCGACCTGGACGGAACCGGTACGTGCGATATCTCGACCGGCGTGCCGTTTTTCGACCACATGCTCAACGCCTTTGGCCGCCATGGCCTGTTTGATTTGACGGTGCATGCGGTAGGTGACGTTGAGGTCGATGCGCATCACACCGTCGAGGACACGGGCATTGTGCTGGGCGAGGCGTTTTGCCAGGCGCTGAGCGACAAGGTGGGTATTACGCGCTTTGCCGACGCGGCGATCGCCATGGACGAGACGCTCGTGATGGCCGCCGTGGATATCTCGGGCCGCGGGCAGGCCTATTGCGAGCTGCCCGTGCCGACTGAGCGCGTGGGCAGCTTCGATACCGAGCTGGCCGTTGAGTTCTTCTATGCCTTTGCGCGCGATGCCAAGCTCACGCTGCACGTGCGCGAGCTGGCGGGCGGCAACTCGCATCACATTATCGAGGCCGCCTTTAAGGCCGTGGGCCGCACGATGCGCCGCGCCTGCGAGCTCGATCCCCGCGTGCAGGGCATCCCCAGCACCAAGGGCTCGCTGTAGCTGACGGATCGCACAAACCACCACAAAGGTGCCTGTCCCCTTTGTGGTGGTTTTGGATGATGGGAAAAGGGAGGAGTCGCGTGGGCGAACCGAAGATCGTGGTGGTCGACTACCACAAGGGCAACTTGTTGAGCGTCGTGCGCGGGCTTGTGCGCGCCGGTGCCGCTGCCTGCACGTCGGACGATCCAGAGCAGATCCGCAACGCCGACGGCCTGGTCATTCCGGGTGTGGGCGCGTTCTATGACGCGATCGCCTTTATGCGTCGGAGCGGCGAGGAGGCGGCCGTGCTCGATGCCGTCGCCGCCGGAACTCCGCTGCTCGGCATCTGCCTGGGCCTTCAATTATTTTTTGAGCGCGGCAACGAGGGCGTGCCTGCGGACGAGGGTGTGGTCGCCGATGGCAACGCCTCCGAGCAGGCCGGTGGCCCCTGGGTCGATGGCCTGGGTTTTATGCGCGGCTCGTGCACGCGCTTGGAATCGAGTCGCCTTAAGGTGCCGCACGTGGGCTGGGACCAGGTGCACATGACGCCCGCCGGTGCGGCCGATCCGCTGCTTGCCGGTTTTGCCGAGGGTGCCAACATGTACTTCACCCACAGCTATGCGGTGGCCGACGATGCCGATGCCGCCGATGTGCTGGCGCGCACGCACTATACGCGGAGTTTCCCGTGCATCGTGCGCCACGGCAACGTGTGGGGCTGCCAGTTCCATCCCGAGAAATCCTCCGCGCTGGGTCAGCGCATCCTTAAGAATTTCGTCAGCATCGTCGAGGAGGTTGGCCGATGATTCTGTTTCCCGCAATCGATTTGATCGGCGGCAAGGTCGTGCGCTTGGAGCGCGGCGACCGGAGCCGCTGCAAGGTATATTCCGACGACCCCGTGGCCGTCGCCCGCTCCTTTGCCGAGCAGGGCGCAAGCTGGGTGCATGTCGTCGACCTGTCCGCTGCCTTTGGCGAGGACGAGGACGCGTGCGCTGCCAACTCGGCAGCGATCGAGGCCATCTGCGGCGTCGATGGTCTGTCCGTGGATGTGGGCGGCGGCGTTCGCTCGCTCGCGCGCATCGACGAGCTGGCCGGCTATGGCGCTCGCCGCATTGCACTGGGTACCGTGCTCGTGACCGAGCCGGGTTTTGCCGAGGTGGCAGCCCAAGGTTTTGGCGAGTTGCTGGTGGCTGACATTGCCGCACGCGACGGCCAGGTTAAGGTGAATGGCTGGCGTGACGGCGCGGGCGTGGCGCTCGACGATGCCGTGGCGCAGCTTACCGAGCTGGGCTTTAAGCATCTGGTGTACACCGACATCGCGCGCGATGGCATGCAGACGGGCATCGATGTGGCGGCGTATCGCCATGTCGCCGAGGTCGCGGGCTTTCCCGTCGTGGCTTCGGGCGGCATCTCGACGCTCGACGACATCCGTGCGCTGGCCGCGGTGGGTGAGGGCGCGATTGAAGGTGCCATTACCGGTCGTGCGCTCTACGAGGGCAACTTTACGCTGGCACAGGCGCTGGCCGCCGCCCGAGGGGAGGAGTAGCCCATGCTTACCAAACGCGTGATTCCCTGTCTGGACGTCAAGGACGGCCGCGTGGTCAAGGGCGTCAACTTTGTGAGCCTGCGCGATGCGGGCGATCCGGTGGAGCTGGCGCGCGCCTACGACCGCGAGGGTGCGGACGAGGTCGTATTTTTGGAAGTTACCGCCACGAGCGACAACCGCGCGACGACTATCGAGATGGCGGCGCATGCTGCCGAGGAGCTCGCTATTCCCTATACCGTGGGCGGCGGCTTTCGCGACCTGGCGGGCATGCGCACCATGGTTGCAGCCGGTGCCGACAAGGTGTCGCTCAACTCGGCGGCCGTGCGCGACCCGTCGCTGATCAGCCAGGCTGCCGCGGCGTTTGGCAGTCAGGCCGTGGTCGTGGCAATCGATGCCAAGCGCGTGGGGCTGCCTGGGGAGCCGGGCGCTGATAAGTGGGAGGTCTTTACCGCAGGAGGCCGCAACGCCACGGGTATCGACGCGGTGGCGTGGGCCGAGGAAGCGGTTCGTCGTGGCGCCGGCGAGATCCTGCTGACCAGCATGGATCGCGACGGCACCAAGGCCGGCTTTGATTTGGCGCTCACTCGCGCCGTGGCGCGCGCGGTGCCGATTCCCGTCATCGCGAGCGGCGGCGTGGGTACGCTCGAGCATTTTGCCGAGGGCGTGATCGAGGGCGAGGCCGACGCCGTGCTGGCGGCGAGCGTCTTTCACTTTGGAACCTTCAGCATTCGCGAAGTCAAAGAGTATATGGCCTCTCAAGGTATTCCTGTGAGGTTGGACTTCTAATGCTGCGGCTTGCCCAGGCACCCTATCTTCCGGCTCCAACCCTCCTCGCGTACTTAAGTACGCGTCGTCGGGCTTGTCGCTCGGAATCTCGGGCACCTGGACAACCCTCGCCGACCGGCGATGTTTAAATTGGGGAATTGAAATGAGAGAAATTACTACTCCAGCGGATCTTAAATACGACGCCAAAGGATTGATTCCTTGCGTGGTTCAGCAGTATGACACCGGCGAGGTACTCATGGTTGCCTGGATGAACGAGGAATCGGTGGGGCTGACGCTCAAGACCGGGACCACGTGGTTTTGGAGCCGCAGCCGCCAGGAGCTCTGGAACAAGGGCGCGACGAGCGGCAACATGCAGGAGGTCAAGGAGCTCTGGGCCGACTGCGATAGCGATACGCTGCTGGTCAAGGTCGACTCGCCGGGCCCGGCCTGCCATACCGGCAACCGTACCTGCTTCTTTAAGCGCGTGGAAGGGGGAGTGCGATGAAAGTCGTGACGCCGTTCGAGGTCGCCGACTGCAACACCGAGCTCCTCCGCGCGGGCGTGCCATGCCGCGTGCACCTGACTGATGCCTGCGGGGCGCAGTCGCTTTGGCTCAAGGCCGAGAAGGAAAGGCTCGATGAGGCCCATGCCGTCATCGTCGAGTTCTTTGAGAAAAAGGGCGCAAAGCCTCGGTTCGATGAGACCGGTACCTACTTTACGCTGCAGTAACGAGAGGAAATAACCATGGGAGTCAGAACAGCTAACGTGCAGCCGGGAAATATCGGCGAGACGCTGACGGGACTGGCCGAGGTGATTCATGGTCGTCGCGACGCGTCGCCGCAGGAAAGCTATACCGCTCGCCTGCTGACCGACGTCGAGGATGAGCTGCTCAAGAAGCTCGCCGAGGAAGCGAGCGAGGTCATCATGGCCTGCAAGGATAGCGACCACGATCACATTCGCTACGAGGCCGGCGACCTGGTCTACCACCTGCTCGTGACGCTCGAGCGCTACGGCATCACCCTCGACGAGCTGGCCGGCGAACTCAACGCCCGCCGCCACTAGTCATTGGGGACGTTCTTAAACGACTAGTCGTTTGGGGCAGTCTTTGCCGGCGCTGCCAAATAACATGCCCAATTACTACGATGAAACTGGATCTGCTGACCACACGTCGTTTTGAGCAAATCGTCAACGCTTCTACCTGCGGTTTTATTTTCCACATTAAGCCGATGGTCGGAGGTTTGCGGTTCATCGTAGTAAACGGGCGTTCTTTTTGGCGGGCGGTGTTGCACGGGCGTCGGTGGTGAGCGAAACGACCTGTTTTCCTCCGTCCCCAACGGATCAAATAGAAGTTGCGGTGGAATAGTTCTTGTTTGACGGTCTTAGGGCTATAAACAGGAACTATTTCACCGCAACTTATGAAGGGATGGCTAGGCGAGGGGCGTGGGCTCCCATTCGCCGGTGATGTGGGGGATGTCGAAGGTTCGATAGCCGCAGTCGTAGGCGTGGGCCTGGGCCTCGCGGATGTTCCAGCAGATATCGCAGGCGCGGTGCGCGTCCGAGCCAAAGGTAATGGGCACCTCGGCATGGGCAAAGCAACGCAAAAGACCGGTCGCGGGGTAGTAGTCGTCGAGCCCCTTGCGCGGCGCGGCCGTCGAGACCTCAACGCGGCGGCCCGTATCGTGCGTGCACTCGGCCATCTGCTCCCAGAATGGCGCGGGGTCAAAGTCGGGCGCAAAGCCTTCCTTCGAAAAGCGCATGACCAGGTCGGGGTGGGCCATTACATCAAAGTTAAGCGGGCTTTCACAGGCGCGGCACCAGTCATCGACGTAGCGCTCCCACACGCCGCGCACGCCCAGGTTTTCCCAAACGTGCAGGTTGGTGCCATCGTCGATCCAACCGCAGCTCGAATCGGGCGTGTCGGGACGAGCGACGTTTTCCGTTCCCGCCGTGCCCGCAGCACCGGCCATGATATCGCCCGGATCGCCAGTCCAGTGCACACTGCCCAAGCGCACTATGGCACCCGCTGACCAGCGCTCGACCAAAGGCTCGCAGCCCTCGTACCAATCGCATTCAAAGCCATAGATAAGCTCGAGCTCCGGCGCAATCTGCGCGGCAAGCTTGCGGGCGTCCTCAAAGGCCAGGCGATGTGCCGGCAGGTCGCCCTCGACAACCTGCACTTCGCAGTTGGCGTCCATGCTGGCGGGTAGGGTGAGGTGGTCAGTCGAGACCATGACGTGGCACCCGGCCGCAGCAGCGGCGCGAACGTTGTCCTCAAACGAGGCGTGCCCGTCCGAAAACGAGGTGTGGGTATGGCAATCGACCAGCGGGCAAGCAGACATGGCAGCTCCTTTGCGTCAGGCGAATTCGCTCCATTGTAGCGGCGCGGCTCTCGATGCGACGAGCGCGCCGGGGTGTCGGTTTCTTGCGGACAGGGAAAATCGCGCTCATCGCGCTCCGCCACATCCACGCCGCCCGCGATGTGCTAGCGTTTGAATGAACAAAACGAGCCCGTGCGGAAAGGAGCCGGACCGTATGCCATGCGATAGCAAATCTCCGCTGTCCCGCGAGACCGATGCGCCCGAGACCATCGTCAAGCTGGAATGCGATATCGACGACGCGTCGCCCGAGGTGCTCGCCTACGCCGCCGACCGCCTGCGCGAGGCCGGTGCGCGCGAGGTGCACTGGCTGCCCCTCTATTGCAAGAAGGGCCGTCCCGGCTGGCAGCTGCAGGTAATCTGTACCCACGAGGATATCGAGCGCCTACAGACGATTATCTTTTTGGAAACCACGACCAATGGCATCCGCCGCCAGGTTATGGAGCGCGTTTGCCTACCACGCCGCTTTGAGCGCGTAACAACGCCATGGGGCGAGGTGTCCGTCAAGGTGGCGACCCTGCCCGACGGCAGCGAGCGCGCGGCGCCCGAGTACGAAGACTGCGCCCGTCTTGCCCGTGAGCACGACGTACCGCTCCAGCGCGTGATGCAGGCGGCCCAGAGCGCGGCGCTGCGATTTGAATAACAAGATCGTGCGGCGCGCCGCGACCGGCTCCGTCAACTCCATCCCGAAAGGATCCCTCATGAAATACCTCATCGCCTCTGACATCCACGGTTCGGCATATTGGACTGAGCGCCTGGTCGCCGCCATCGAGTCCGAGCAGCCCGACCGCATCGTTCTGCTGGGCGACCTGCTCTACCACGGTCCGCGCAACGACCTGCCGCGCGACTACGCCCCCAAGCGCGTGATTCCGCTGCTCAACGCCCTGGCCGACCGCATCATCGCGGTGCGCGGCAACTGCGACGCCGAGGTCGACCAGATGGTGCTCGACTTTCCCGTCATGGCCGACTACGCCACGCTGTTTGATGAGACCGGCCGCGAACTGTTCCTGACGCACGGCCACGTCTTTGGCGCCGGCATGCACAACAGCGTCGACCACGCGCCCGCGCTGCCCGAGGGCTCCGCGCTCGTCTACGGCCATACGCACATCAAGGTTAACGAGGCAAGCGCCGCGCACCCGGGCCTGTGGCTCTTCAATCCCGGCAGCGTGAGCATTCCCAAGGACGGTACGCACAGCTACGGCATCTACGAGGGCGGCGCGTTCCGTCACGTGGTCCTGGAGGAGGAATAACCATGGCGCAGCACATGGCTCAGCAAAATGCCGAGGGTTCGCGCGACCTGTCCACGCTGGTCGACGCGTCGGCCGAGCTGCAGCATCTGGTGCAGACTATCTGGCGTCTGCGTCAGCCCGATGGCTGCCCGTGGGATCGCGAGCAGACGCACCGCAGCATTGGCAAGAACATGATCGAGGAGGCCTACGAGGCGCTCGACTGCATCGAGGCCGATGATGCGGCACACCTGCGCGAGGAGCTGGGCGACGTGCTCATGCAGGTAGTGTTGCATGCGCAGATCGCGGCGGATGCCGGTGAGTTTACGCTGGCCGATGTGGCGCGCGATATCGACGCCAAGCTCATTCGCCGTCATCCGCACGTGTTTGGCGATGCGGACGCCGAGAGCTCCGACGAGGTGCTCAAGATTTGGGACGAGGTCAAGCTTGCCGAGAAGGCCGCCAAGGACAAGGCCGTGGCGGCGGGCGAGGCTGCGCCCGAGGGCCTACTCGACGGTGTGCCCACGCATCTGCCGGCGCTGATGCAGGCTCAGAAGGTGTCGCGCAAGGCGGCTGCCGTGGGCTTTGAGTGGGAGACGGTCCAGGATGTGTGGGACGAGGTAGCAGAGGAGCGTGCCGAGTTTGAGGCCGAGGCCCCCGGAACGCCCGAGCGCGAGATGGAGTTTGGCGATCTGCTTTTTGCCCTAGTCAACGTTGCACGCAAAGAGGGTATCGACGCCGAGAGCGCCCTGCGCGCCAGCACAGCCAAGTTCCGCCGTCGCTGGGCTGCGATGGAGGCCGCCGTGCACGAGGCGGGCGATGACCTCGCCGCCTGCTCAACCGCTCAACTCAACGACCTGTGGGACCAAGCAAAAGCAAGCGAGTGAGGCCTGCGTCTCTCACGGCATCCATTCGTAGAGAGGTCTCTACAAGCAAAAAGCCATATACAACGGAAGATGTGCCAGCTGTGCTTCGGCATCCCACTCGAGTTGTTTAGGGTGCAACACGTAAGCCATCCCAATCTTCTTGTTAAAGCGCGCGCGGAATCGGTCGAGGGAGATGGTTCCGTATCTGCGTGGCGACTTAACTTCGATGGGGCTGATGCGCGGCTTTCCGGCGGCATTGACATAGGGTCGGGCAACGAGGAAGTCGATTTCCATGCGCTCCTCTCCCTCCTTCTTTCCGCTTTGGGAATAAAAGAAGAGCCTGTGTCCATTGGCCTTTAGAGATTGGGCAACGTAGTTTTCGGTAAGCATTCCTTCGTTCAATCCGATGTCGCCGCGAAGCACGGCCCTGTAAACGTCCTCATCGGTATCGTTGTTGTCAGAGAAGGCAAGCGTTACAAGCAGACCGGTGTCTGCCATGTAGCACTTGAGGGCCGTTTGCTCCATGCTGAGTGAAAGGCCCACGCTCGGTTCGCTTGCGGCATAGCAGATATTGGCAATTCGCGCGTCTGCCAGCCAAAAGAAGGCTTCTTCGTAGGTGCGCATGCGTGCGTTTTTATCAAGTGAGGAAAGCTTGAATCGTTTTTCGTGCCTAGAGAGCTGACCCGGGATGCCATCGAGTACGGAGACGACTTTGAATTCGTAACCGGTTGCAAAACGAGAGATATCGTTGCGATAGAGCTGGACGATTCGGCGCTTCGAAGCGTCGACGGGCGCAAAAGCGCGCTGTTCAACATAGATGGATACCGGCTCAGGCATGCCACCTACGAGCATGTATTCGCGCATAAGGGAGAGCGCTCTGCGATGTAGGGCATCGGGGAGCGGCTTCATCTTGTTAAAACTCATGCGAATGAGATCGGCCAGCCCCTTTTCGTCCATGCCCCAAAGAAACTCCTCAAAGTCGAGGGGCTCAAGTTCCAGAGACTCTTCCTCGGATGGGATGACGATATCTTTAATGTTCTGCTTGATGCTGAGCAGGGATCCAGTTTCGATGTAGTCGTAACGTCCGTCTGCAACGAGATACTTGATGAGTCCGCGTGCTTGCGGGTGCATCTGGACCTCGTCAAAGACGATAAGCGTTTCGTGTTCATAGAGTTTGACGTTATAGAAAACCGAGAGATAGAGGAAGAGCGAGTCGAAGTCAGTGCGATAGTCCTCAAAATATTGCTTAACTTCGGCAGGTGCTTGAAAGAAATCAATGACAAGGCAGGACTTGTATTCGGTTTCTCCAAACGTGCGGGCAAGCGTGCTCTTTCCGACGCGGCGGGCTCCTTCAATAAGAAGTGCTGTTTTACCAGCGCTTTCATGCTTCCATTTTAATAGTTTGTCATAGGCTTTTCGTTTAAGCATGGCTACCTCGTACACGATATCCAGAACTTTTATAACCTGATTATGCACGATATCCAGAACTTCAGACCCTTAGAATTGCACGATATCCAGAACTTTGCACGATGTAAAAGTACATTATTGGCTCTTTCATTCGCAAGCCAGGTAAAGACGGTATGCCGATAGAAGAATTTAATGGTGGGGGGGCGACCTCTAGAGATGAATGTTCGGTGCAAAAACAAGCGCCTCAAAGAATGATTTCTCCAATTCATATGTATCCCTCGGCTAACTTAGGGCATAATGTAAAAAGTGCGACATGGCTAACTTACGGAGGCGCACCGATGGTGCACAGTCGGCCAGTCGCTTGCATCAACTACGTTTCCAAGTGAGAGGGAGACAACATGAGCGATATTTTGGACGTCTACGGTCGCGAGGTACTCGACAGCCGCGGCAACCCCACCGTCGAGGTCGAGGTCGTGCTCGAGGACGGCAGCTTCGGCCGCGCGATGGTGCCTTCGGGCGCTTCGACCGGCGCCTTTGAGGCATGCGAGTTGCGCGACGGCGACAAAGGTCGCTATCTGGGCAAGGGCGTCTCGCAGGCCGTCGAGCACGTCAACAACGAGTGCGCCGATGCCGTCGTGGGCCTCGATGCCTTCGACCAGCGCGCCGTCGATGCCGCGCTGATCGCCGCGGACGGTACTCCCAACAAGACCAAGCTCGGCGCTAACGCCATCTTGGGCGTGTCGCTGGCCGTCGCCCGCGCCGCTGCCGAGTCGGCGGGCCTTTCGCTGTACCAGTACCTGGGCGGCGTTAACGCCCACCTGCTGCCCACGCCCATGATGAACATCCTCAACGGCGGCGTGCATGCCGACAATAACGTTGACTTCCAGGAGTTCATGATCATGCCGGTGGGCGCTCCGAGCTTTACCGAGGGCCTGCGTTGGTGCGCCGAGGTCTACCACACCCTCAAGGGCGTGCTGCACGAGGCAGGCCTGGGCGGCGGCGTGGGCGACGAGGGCGGCTTCGCGCCCAACCTCAAGACCAACGCCGAACCGTTCGAGTACATCACCAAGGCCGTGGAGAAGGCCGGCTTTAAGCCCGGCGTCGACTTCATGTACGCCATGGATCCGGCCTCGACCGAGTTCTACAACGCCGAGACCGGTATGTACGAGCTCAAGGGCGAGGGCGTAGAGTACACGAGCGCCCAGATGGTCGATTACTGGGAGAAGCTTGTCGACACCTATCCCATCATCTCCATCGAGGACGGCATGGCCGAGGAGGACTGGGACGGTTGGGTCGAGCTTACCCGCCGCATTGGTAACAAAGTGCAGCTGGTGGGCGACGACCTATTCGTCACCAACACCGAGCGCCTCAAGAAGGGCATCGAGCTGGGCGCCGCCAATGCGATCCTGGTCAAGGTCAACCAGATTGGCACGCTCACCGAGTCGCTCGAGGCTATCGAGACTGCCAAGGAGGCCGGCTACGCTTGCATCGTGAGTCACCGTTCCGGCGAGACCGAGGACTCCACGATCGCCGACCTGGTCGTGGGTGTTAACGCCGGCCAGATCAAG
This sequence comes from uncultured Collinsella sp., assembly GCA_958418185.1. GTDB lineage: Bacteria > Actinomycetota > Coriobacteriia > Coriobacteriales > Coriobacteriaceae > Collinsella. The sequence continues at coordinate 1,079 of CATZEP010000021.1, read as the reverse complement.
TCGGGCGCCCCGTGCCGCAGCGACCGTATTGCCAAGTACAACCAGCTCATCCGCATCGAGGACGAGCTCGAGGGCAGCGCGCGCTACGCCGGTAAGGCCGCGTTCTACAACATTCGCTAAACGGGCGAATTTGGCGAGGGGGAGGCTGACTCGGTTCCTCCCCGTCTTGGCTGGATGCCGCAAAGAACTATGGGCGCTGGGCCATACGGCTCAGCGCCTTTTTTATGTCGAGCAAAGGCTGGCGAAGGCGGTGCGGGCGCTCGTGCTATAACTAAAGGACTTAGCGCAAACAAACCTCAACCGCACAAGGCGCACATGGATCAGATTTACGACAACAGGTATTATTCCGCCGGTTCGCGCGAGCCGTCGCCTCGTCGTGCGCGTACCGTGCAGCTCGGCGGGTCTGGTTATGCTGGTGCTGATCGCTCCAGGTATAGCTCGCCGGCGACTTCGCATCCCAATGCTCAGCCAAATAGTTCCTCGGATAGTCCGGTGCGCCCATCGCGTTCCAAGCATGCGTCGCGCCCTTCGACCCAGGCGTCCGACAAGCCGCGCCGTCCCTCAAGCCGTCTTTCCGGCTCGGACTTTATGCACTACGCCAACGACAACGCAGCGGTCAAGGCAATTTACGACTTTACCCACGGTCCTCAGCGAGGGCTGTTTATCGGTATTGTCGTCGCCCTGGTGCTCGTGAGCCTGTACTTTCCCGTGCGCGACCTCTACGTTGCCAAACGCTCGAGCGATATCTTGGCCAAGCAGGTCGAGATTCGCCAGCAGTACAACGACGAGCTGCAGAAAAGCGTCGACAAGCTGCTCTCAGAGGAGGGCATTAAGGACGCGGCGACCGAGGACCTGGGCCTGGTGATGCCCGGCGAGACCAAGATTGACGTGCTGGGCCTGGACGACGATTCGGACTCGTCGTCGAGCAAAAAGTCCTCGAACGCCAAGAAGGCCAGCGAAGTCGCCAAAGAGATCGAAGAGGTCGGCAAGGACGCGCCGTGGTACATCCAGGCGCTCGATATGCTGTTTGGATTTAACGGCGTCGAGGGCCAGACGGTCGTGTCCAACGGCAAATAGCG
>CATZEP010000020.1 GCA_958418185.1 uncultured Collinsella sp. | reverse complement strand
AAGGAAAGCACTTAATGTGCTTTCCGTCTTGCGCAGGACTGTAGAGCAGCAAACTCAACCCGCGCCAGCCGGCCCCGGAGACCCTCCCGGAGGGACCGAAAAACTTTTTCAAAAAAGTTGTTGCGCGGCGGACAGACTTCTGTGTATACTAATCCCCGCAGCGCACGCGAGCGGAAACAAACGCGAACGACTGCCTGGGGAGTTAGCTCAGTTTGGTTAGAGCGCCGGCCTGTCACGTCGGAGGTCGCGGGTTCGAGCCCCGTACTTCCCGCCAACGCAATTAAAGCCACGTCTTCGGACGTGGCTTTTTGCGTTTAATAGGCCATCGATCTTACGCGCCCCTTTATCAAAATCACCGCATTTGCAACGAGCGAGCCAGCCTCTACTGATATATGCGTTCAAACAGGGGGTTTGTTGCGCAACATCTGTTCAATGAAGCAGGGGGTTCGGTTATACTAAATTGCACTTTAGGCCGTACCTGATTCAGCTAGTCTTCAAGTGCGGCATTCAGTGAACACCCATTTTATAATTTGGTTGTTCAGGCGGTCATTTGGCGTCTCGACACAAGCTCGGCCCCGGAGCTCGTTCGAGCTGTTCGTATTCCTTGAAAGGGGAAACATGGACATATCGAGGAAGACTGATTATGCCCTTCGCATGCTTGCGATGCTTGCCGAGGAGCCGGAGCGGTTGCTTTCTGTTCGCACTGCTGCCGAAGAGGTCAATGTTCCGTATTCGTTTGCCCGTTCGATTCAGCACGGCTTGGTTCAGGCCGGCATTGTGGAGAGCCTGCGTGGTGTTCATGGCGGCATGCGCCTTAAGGTGAGCCCCGACGATGTCACGATCCGTCAGGTCGTAGAGGCCGTTCAGGGCCCCATGGTTATGAATGATTGCACCGCGCCCGATGGCGACTGTGCGCGCATGGGCACGTGCTGCTATCATCCCCTGTGGGCCGGAGCCCAGGCGCTGATGCGCGACTATCTCGATTCCGTTTCGCTCGGCGATATCGTCGCCCATCGCCAGTTTCCGGCTGTCGATCCCAAGTTCGCCGACCGCGATGCGTTTCCCGAGTACGCCGCTTGCGCGTATGCTTGCCGGGAGGAATAGCGCCGCATAAGGAGCATTGTCATGATTCAGGACCCCTTTCGTTCGATGATTCGTTCGGAAGGGGTCCTGCGTTATCGCGACCTTCCGTGGCGCCGCACGCGCGACCCGTATATCATCTGGCTTTCCGAGGTCATGCTGCAGCAGACGCAGGTGCCGCGCGTGGAGGCGCGCATGCCGGCGTGGCTCGATCGCTTTCCGACTGTCCGGGCGCTTGCTCAGGCCGCCCCTTCCGATGTCTTGGATGCGTGGCAGGGGATGGGCTACAATCGCCGCGCCCTGGCGCTTCACAGGGCTGCACAGTGCGTTGTGGAGGACTGGGATGGGGAGTTTCCGCGTGAGATGCACGATCTGGTCGCGTTGCCCGGCATTGGCCCGGCAACGGCGCAGGGCATCCGTTCGTTTGCATTCGATCTTCCGGGCGTGTATCTGGAGACCAACGTGCGCACGGTCTTTTTGCATCATTTCTTTCCCGATGTGCCGGCCGTTCCCGATCGCGTGCTGGTGCCGCTGATTCAAGCTGCCTGTCCGGCGGCCCCCGGTGCGGTGGCGGATGAGATTGCGCCCTTTGCCGTGCCTCAAGACGATGCCGACACGCCGCGCGCGTGGTATTACGCGTTGCTGGATTACGGCGCGTATCTTAAAAAGACGCTGCCCAATCCGTCCAGGCGCTCGGCGAGCTATAGCCGTCAATCCAAGTTTGAGGGCTCGCGCCGTCAAAAGCGCGCCCATATTGTGCGCATGCTGCTGGCTGCGCGCGATGGGCGGCCGGCGGGCATCACACTCGCCGAGGCCGTGGCGGGTGTCAACGAAATGGAGGCGGCAGCAGGCCGCGAGCCGGTCGAGCGCGAGCTGGTCGCAAGTATTCTTGCCGATCTGGAGCGCGAGGGCTTTTGCCGCTCCGAGGGCGATCGTTGGTTGAGCGTGTAGCCCGCTCAAATCTGAAGAACGGGATTGTAAGGTTTAAATTCTCGGCTTGAGGGCATCCTAAAGACAGGGCCGCTCAAAGCCTATGGGCGGCACGTGTTGAAGGGAAGTACACCTATGGATTTTGAGAACTCTCAGACCAAGAAGAACCTCGAGACTGCTTTTGCCGGTGAGTCCCAGGCACACACCAAGTATCGCTACTATGCATCCAAGGCCAAAAAGGACGGCTACGTTCAGATCTCGAATATCTTTGCCGAGACGGCGGGCAACGAGTCCGAGCATGCCAAGCTGTGGTTTAAGTACCTGCACGACGGCGCCGTTCCGGGCACTCTGGACAACCTGCGCGACGCCGCCGCGGGCGAGAACTACGAGTGGACCACGATGTATGACGAGTTTGCCAAGACCGCCGAGGAGGAGGGCTTTGCCGAGATCGCCGAGAAGTTCCGTGGTGTCGCCGCTGTCGAGAAGGCTCACGAGGAGCGCTACAACAAGCTCGTCGAGCGCATTGAGTCGGGCGAGGTGTTTGAGCGCGAGGGCGTAAAGGTGTGGAAGTGCCTGAACTGCGGACACCTGCATGTTGGTGCCGAGGCGCCCGAGGTGTGCCCGGTGTGCAACCACCCGAAGGCGTACTTTGAGGAACAGGTGGTGAACTACTAGCGCGTGGTGCTAGCGTGAGCTGGGCCGGGAGGGCCGGACTACCTTCCCTCCTCGCTCACGGCTTCGCAGGGTCGCGTTGAGGGAAGGTAGTCCGGCCCTCCCGGCCCGCTTCGGGTCGTCGCGTGCTCGTTACTGAAAAGCTGATTAGAAGTTTGTGTGTCGCCCCTTTGGGGCGGCACTTTTTGTGTGGGGTTCCGGTCTTCACAATTTCCGTCAAGCTTTTGGTTAGGTTTTGGTCGGTTGGCGTAAGGGCGGAAGGGCAAAAGATCATTCGATAAAAAAGCTCAGAGAAAGTGCTGGTAGGGGAGTTGTTGAGGTTTTCGACAGCTTTTGTCAACAAGAAACTTTGCAGCTATTGCTACGGATTGCGTTGCCGTGGCCTTGGCGGTGCGTGATGCTGGGCGTAAGCGTCGAATGCTCCGATTGAGGAGGCCAACATGGATCTGTTTCTTGAGACCCCGCGGCAACAAGCCGAGCGCATGTTGCGCCAGCAGCAACGGCTTATGGAGATGCAAATGCAAGGGGCGGCCGTCCAGCCTCCTGCGCAAAACGCCGCGTCCGCGGTATCGTCTGCGGGTGAGGCGGACCCAGGAGCCTATTCCGTACAGCAAGATTCATATGCGCAGGAGCTTGCGTTCGACAAACGTCGTGCGCGTCGCCGTCGTTGGACCCAGCGCCTGCGTACGCTGGCGATGATCGTGCTGATTCCGTTGGGGCTCGCGGCAATCTTCTTGGCCTCATATGCCCTCACGTGCATTCTCAACGGCGCCTCGCCCAGTGAGGTACTTGAACACTTGGCAGCTCTCGGCCAGCGCCTGGGCGATGTCGTAACAACCATCCGCGCCGGCTGGGAGAGTTAGCGTTTTGATGCCTGTGGCCCAAAATCCATTTGCCCGATTGCCGTGGAGCGCCCAGTGCGCGTGGCGGGGTAAGATTGATCGCGGTTTTGATTGATGATCGATTGGGTTTGTTGGGCGGAGACTATGTCTGCTATTGATATCGTGCTTGTTGTGATCGCTTTGGTGGCGGTGGGGGTTGCTGTGGCTTGTGCCCTGCAGCTCAAGGGCCTTCGCACCGAGCTGCGGGAGCGTGGCGATAGCGGGGCAGAGATGCTGGCTGCGCTCGAGCAGGCCAACAACGCGCTCGACACCCTGAACGTCGCGTTGGCAGAAACCCGCCGCACGGCAAATGCCATCGCGCAACAGCAGACGACCGATGCGGCCGTAGAGCAGCAGCGCTACCTGACCATCGCGCGTGAGTTCTCGCAGGCTGGCGACCGTATGGATGACCTGCGCCGCGAGACGGCCCAACAGCTCGGTGCCAACCGCGAGGGCATCGAGCACCGCCTGGACAAGGTGCGCGAGACGGTCGATGCCCAGCTGGGCGCCATCCGCAAGGACAACAACGTGCAGCTCGATCAGATGCGCGCGACGGTGGACGAGAAACTCTCCCGTACGCTCAACGATCGCCTGTCTGCATCGTTTAAGCAGGTGAGCGACCAGCTCGAGGCTGTGTACAAGGGTTTGGGCGATATGCAGTCCATTGCCACCGGCGTGGGCGACCTTAAGCGCGTGCTGGGCAACGTCAAGGCGCGTGGCATTTTGGGCGAGGTGCAGTTGGGTGCAATCCTGGCGGACATCCTTACGCCCGACCAGTATCTGGAAAACGTCGCCACCAAGCCTGGCGCCTCGGAGCGCGTTGAGTTTGCCGTCAAGCTGCCGGTAGACGAGGGCGATCCCGTGCTGCTGCCGATTGACTCCAAATTCCCGGGCGACGCGTACGAGCATCTGCTCGACGCGCAAGAGTCGGGTGATGCCGAGGCGGTGGCCACCGCGCGCAAGACGCTCGACGCCATGGTGAAGCGCGAGGCCAAGGACATCTGCGAAAAGTATCTGAGCGTGCCCGCGACCACCAACTTTGGCATTATGTTCGTTCCGTTTGAGGGCCTGTATGCCGAGGTCGTCAGCCGCCCCGGGCTTATCGAGACCCTGGGCCGCGACTATCACGTCAACGTTGCCGGCCCCAGCACCATGGCGGCCATCCTCAACAGCCTGCAGATGAGCTACCAGACGTTTAAGTTGCAAAAACGCACCGATGACGTGCTGCGTGTGCTCTCTGCCGTCAAGGCCGAGCTGCCACGCTATCAGGCGGCGCTGCGCCGCGCCCAGCAGCAGATCGAGACCGCAGGAAAGACGGTCGAGGGCATCATCACCACGCGCACCAACGTTATGGAGCGCAAGCTCAAGGACATCGACGCGCTGGAAGACACGCGGGAGGCCGACGAGATCTTGGGGCTCACGTCTGCGAGCCTGCCCGCAGACCAAAAAGACGAGGACTAGCTGCATCTGACGGCGGGGTGCCTGCGCAAGTGCGCGGCGCGGGCGCTTTTCGCGCCGTGCTTGCCTGAAGTGCGCTTTAGTGTGCAACAATGGCGTCTCGCCCTATCAGACGCGAAAGGAAGCCCATGTCTCAGAGAAACACCAGCCCGCTCAAACGTTCCACCGTGCGCCGCACGCTGCAGCGTTTTTGGGACGTCACGCGCACACAACCGCTGATTGTCTTTCTCTCGGTGTTCTCGTCGGCGGGCTACATCTTTTTGCTCACGTTTGCCAACACCTACGTGATGGCCCTTATCGTTGACCGCGTTCAAGCCGGTCCCGTGGCGGGCGACCAAGTGTTTGAGGTCTTTGGCCCCTACATTCTGGCGCTCGTATTCGTTAACCTAGTGGGCCAGATCCTCTCCAAGCTGCAGGACTACACCGTCTACAAGCTCGAGATTGCGGGCAACTACCACCTGGCGCGCCTGTGCTTCGACACACTCTCCAATCAATCCATGACATTCCACACCAGTCGCTTTGGCGGATCGCTTGTGAGCCAGACGAGTCGTTTTATGAGCGGCTACACGGGCCTGGTGGACGTGACGGTGTATTCGCTCATTCCCACCATCACCTCGGTTGTCTGCACGGTGGCGGCGCTCGCCCCGGTGGTGCCGACGTTTACCGTGATCCTGGTGGGCATTATGGTCGTCTACATCGCGTTTGTCTGGCTTATGTACAAGCGCATCATGCCGCTTTCGGCCGCGACGTCCGCCGCGCAGAACAAGCTGTCGGGCGTGCTGTCCGACGCGGTCACGAATATCCTGGCCGTCAAGACCTGTGGGCGCGAGGACTTTGAGCGCGACCTGTTCGATACCGCCGACCGCGCCGCGCGCGATGCCGAAACGGTTTCGATGCACGCCATGATGCAGCGCAACTTTACGACCTCGGGCCTTATCGTCATCACCATGGCCGTGGTGAGTGTGTTCGTCGCGGGTGGCAACGCGTGGTTTGGCATTTCGGCCGGCGCGCTCGTCATGATCTTTACCTATACGTACAACCTCACCATGCGTCTGAACTACGTAAGCTCCATGATGCAGCGCATTAACCGCGCGCTGGGCGATGCGGCCGAGATGACGCGCGTGCTGGACGAGCCGCGTCTGGTGGCAGACGACGAGAGCGCTCCCGAGCTTAAAGTGACCGAAGGTGCGATTGATTTTGAGCACCTGAGCTTTGCATACCGTGACGCCGCGGCGGGCGAGAGCGTGTTCAACGACCTGACGCTCCATGTGGCGGCGGGCCAGCGCGTGGGCCTGGTGGGTAAATCGGGCTCGGGCAAGACGACGCTCACCAAGCTGTTGCTGCGCCTGGACGATGTACAGGGCGGCCGCGTGCTCGTGGACGGACAGGACGTCTCGCGCTGCACGCAGCAGAGCCTGCGCCGCCAGGTTGCCTACGTGCCGCAGGAGGCGCTGCTGTTCCATCGCTCCATTCGCGAGAATATCGCCTACGGACGCCCCGACGCCACCGACGAGCAGATCCGCGAGGCTGCGCGCTTGGCTAATGCGACCGAGTTTATCGACCGCCTGCCCCGTGGCTTTGACACCATGGTGGGCGAGCGCGGCGTTAAGCTCTCGGGCGGCCAACGCCAGCGCGTGGCTATCGCCCGCGCGATTCTCACCGACGCGCCGATTTTGGTGCTCGACGAGGCGACGTCTGCCTTGGACAGCGAGTCCGAGGCGCTGGTGCAGGAGGCGCTCGAGAACCTGATGCGCGGTCGCACCTCCATTGTGGTGGCGCATCGCCTGTCTACCGTGGCGGCGCTCGACCGCATCGTGGTGCTGGCGGACGGCGAGATTGTCGAGGACGGAACGCATGCGCAGCTTGTCGAGGCGGGCGGCGAGTACGCAAGCCTGTGGGGCCGTCAGACCGGCGCATTTTTGGAGGCGTAAAGACCCCATACGTGGGACAATCGTGCCCATAGGTTTGTTATGCCGCTGAAGCGAGGAGTCGTTATGCCACGCGAGACCAATGCCGCCAAACGCGAGCGCGCCGTTGAGGTGTGCGAGCGCCTCAACCGTCGCTATGGCCCGGTCGAGTGCTTTTTGGACCACGAGAATCCCTTTAGGCTGCTCATCGCGGTACTGCTCTCGGCGCAGACGACCGACGCGCAGGTCAACAAGGTGACGCCGAAGCTGTTTGCCCAGTGGCCCACACCCGAGGCCATGGCGGGGGCGAGTGTGGCCGATGTGGCCGATACCATCAAGTCGCTTGGCTTTTATAAGAGTAAGGCCAAGCACGCCGTGGAGGCCGCGCAGATGATCGTCGCCGATTACGGCGGCGAGGTACCGGCCGACATGAAGGAGCTCGTCAAGCTGCCGGGCGTTGGCCGCAAGACGGCGAACATCGTGCTCAACGTGGGGTTTGGTATTGTCGAGGGCATCGCGGTCGATACGCACGTCAACCGCATCGCGCACCGTCTGATGTTGAGTCCCAAGACACACGTCAAAGAGCCGCTCAAGACCGAGCAAGATCTGCTCAAGATTTTGCCGCACGAGTATTGGGAGTCGGTCAACCACCAGTGGATTACCTTTGGCCGTGAGATCTGCGACGCCCGCAAACCCAAGTGCGACGAGTGCCCGCTGGCGGATTTGTGTCCCAGCGTGCGCGTAGCGGGGTAGGGCGGAACGCATCTTCGTCTGGCGTTTTTTGCGGGGCTGGATTTGCCCTTGAGCTGGAGCCCTCTTCATGCGCTACCATGACAGACAATGTATTTGACGTACGACCCGCCGAGCTTGCCCCGGCGGGCTTTTGGCGTTGCGATGCCGGAGGAACAGCATGCTCATTCACCGTATAGCCGCGCAGCTCTACACTGCCGAGGCCTTGCAAACCGTCGAGGCCGGACTCGATGCCGGCGAGGATGTGACGCTGGCCGTGTCGCAGTCGGGCCGTACGCTTATGGCGGCCGCCCAGTTTGCGCGTCGCCCGCGCCCGACGGTCTACATTGTGAGCGGCGAGGACGCGGCCGATCGCGCCGCGCGCAGCCTTGCCGCCTACGTGGGCCTGGCGCATGTGTGCCGTTTTCCCGAGCGCAAGGACTATCCGTGGCGCGAACAGGCGCCCGACGACGCCGCGGTGGCGCAGCGCTGCGAGGCTCTGGGGCGCATCGTGCGCGGGGACAACTGCATCATGGTTGCCTCGGCCCGCGCGCTGCTGCGTTGCGTGCCGCCGGTCGAGAGTCGCTATTGGGAGTCCACCACTTTTGCGGTGGGCGAGGAGATTCCTTTTGACGAGGTGCCGCAGCGCCTGGTGGGCATGGGCTACACCAATGCAAGTGCCGCCGATACGCCCGGCCTGTTCCGCGTGCACGGCGACACCGTCGAGGTATTCCCCGCGCAGGAGAAGGCGCCCGTGCGCATCGAGTTCTTCGGCGACGAGATCGACCGCATCCGCCGCATGGTGAGCTCCACGGGCCAAACCATCGGCAATGAGGACAGCATCGAGATCTTCCCGTGTCGCGAGTTGGCATTGACCGACGAAGCTGTCCACAACATGCACGTGGCGCTCTATCGCGCTAGCCAGGACGATAGCAAGCTGGCGGCGCTGCTCGAGATGGTGGATGCGCGCATCGTCACGCCCGAGCTCGACCGCTTTTTGCCGGTGATGTACGGCCAGACCGTAAGCCCGTTGGCACACGTGAGCGGCAAGGCACTCGTGGTCCTGTCCGAGCCGCGCTCGCTGTTCGACGACTGCCTGCGTGCCTACGAGGATATCGAGGCCCGTGCCGGCGAGGCGGGGATTGACCGTCTAGACGGCTTGTACGTGCGCGCCCAACAGCTCGATTTTGGTGCCCAGCAGCGCCTGAACTATGTGAGCCTCATCCGCGCCGGCGGTGCGGTGACGGCCGAGCTCAAGATTGAGCAGCCGGCCATTGCGGGCTCGGACAACCGCTTTATGACGCGCATTCAGGAAGTCGTGGGCAAGCGCTACGCCTGCGTGTTTGCCATTCCCGACCGCGGTGCGCGCGAGTCGATGGAGCTCACCTTTGGCGACGAGGGCATTACCTTTGAGGAGTCGCTGACGGCAGCGCCCGAAAACGCCGGCGTTATCGGCGAGCGCGTGCGCGTGGCGGCGGCGGACTCTGCCGACCGTGCCGCACGCCAGGAGGCCCATGCTTCCATTCGCGAGCGCCGCGTCGACGCGCTTAACGTTCGCTCGCTCGAGGCGGGTGCCGCCCAGGCTGCCGCCGGTGCCGCCGTGCCCACTATCTCGCGCGGACGCGTGACCTTTGTCGATGCCGCTCTGCCGCAGGGCGTGGTGGTGCCCGATGCCAACCTGGCCGTGTTCTCGATCGCCGACCTCAACGCCCGCATGGACGCCAACCGCGCGCGCAGCCGCCGCAAGGTGGACATTACGCAGATCACGTTCCCGTTTAAGCCGGGCGACTACGTGGTGCACGCCACTCACGGCATCGCACTCTTTAGCGAGATCGCGCGCCAGGAAGTGGGCGGCAAGGAGCGCGACTACTTTTTGCTGGAATATGCCGACGGCGACAAGCTCTACGTGCCGCTCGAGCAGGTCGACCGCATCACACGCTATGTTGGCCCCGACGGCGATAAGCCGCGCCTGACCAGGCTCAACACCGCCGACTGGACGCGTGCCACGAACAAGGCGCGCAAGAACGCCAAAAAGCTGGCGTTTGACCTGGTCGACCTGTATACGCGCCGCTCGTCGATTACCGGTATCGCCTGCCCGCCCGACACGCCCGAGCAGATTGAGATGGAGGAGAGCTTTCCTTACGACGAGACACGCGACCAGCTGGAGGCCATCGCCGACATCAAGGCCGATATGGAGGCGCCCAAGCCCATGGACCGCCTGCTGTGCGGCGACGTGGGCTTTGGCAAGACCGAGGTCGCCCTGCGCGCGGCGTTTAAGTGCGTGGACTCCGGCCGCCAGGTCATGGTGCTCTGCCCCACGACCATTCTGGCTCAGCAGCACTACGAGACGTTCTTTGAGCGCTTTGCCCCGTTTGGCCTCGAGGTCGAGGTGCTCAGCCGTTTTCGCACGCCGGCGCAGCAAAAGCGTGCGCTCAAGGCGTTTGCCGAGGGCACAATCGACGTGCTCATCGGCACGCATCGTCTGCTTTCGGCCGATGTGAACCCCAAGAACCTGGGCCTGGTGATCATCGACGAGGAACAGCGCTTTGGCGTGCAGCACAAGGAACAGCTCAAGAACCTGCGCGAGCAGATTGACGTGCTCACGCTTTCGGCAACGCCGATTCCGCGAACCATGCAGATGGCCACGAGCGGCGTGCGCGACATGAGCCTGATCACCACGCCGCCGACCGGGCGTCGCCCCGTGATCGTGCACGTGGGGGAGTACGACCCCGACGTGGTGAGCGCGGCGATTCGCCTGGAGGTGGGCCGCGGCGGTCAGGTGTACTACGTGTCCAACCGCGTCAAGACCATCGATGACGCCGTGGCGCGCGTGCACGAGGCCGCGCCCGAGGCGCGCGTGGGCGTGGCGCACGGCAAGATGAGCCCGCGCGAGGTCGAGGACGTGATGATTGAGTTCGCGACCAAGAAGATTGACGTGCTCATCGCCACGACCATCGTGGAGAGCGGCATCGACAACGCAACGGCCAACACGCTGATCATCGAGGATTCGCAGCGCCTGGGTCTGGCGCAGCTCTACCAGCTCAAGGGCCGTGTGGGCCGCTCTGCCACGCAGGCCTACGCGTACTTTATGTTCCCGGGCGAGCTGCCGCTCACCGAGGAGGCGACGGCGCGCCTGACCGCACTTTCCGAGTTCCAGGACCTGGGCAGCGGCATGCGCATCGCCATGCGCGACCTGGAGATTCGCGGCGCCGGCTCGCTTATGGGAGCCGAGCAGCACGGCAACCTGTCGAGCGTGGGCTTTGACCTGTTTACGCAGATGCTGGGCCAGGCCGTGGCCGAGGCGCGCGGCGATGACGACGCCGGCGTGGAGGCGGCGAGCGTGGGTATTAACCTGCCGGCCGACTACTTCTTGTCCGAGGAGTACCTGCCGGCGGTGGACCAGCGCGTGCTCGTGTACCGTAAGCTCGCAGCGGCCGAGGACCTGGAGAGCATCGACGAGGTGCAGGAAGAGACCGAGGCCGCGCATGGCGAGCTGCCGTTGGCGGGACTCAACCTGTTCAATCGCGCGCGCATCCGCATTCGCGGCGAGCGTCTGGGGCTCGAGAGCGTCACGCTCAGTGGCGGTCGCATCACGTTTTTGGGCGTCGACGTGCCCAAGAAGGTGGCCTTTGAGCTTAAGACCCGCTATGGCGCGGTGAACTTCCCCAAGAGCCGCAAGCTGTCGATACCCTACAAGGCAGGCGCCGGTGCGGGCAGCGGCCTGGGTCGCGGTCTCGACGCCAACGACGGCACCGGCCCGGTGGCGGCGGCGCTCATGCTGCTGCAACAGCTGGGCGCTAGTGATGATGACTAGCGAGTCGACGCTGCAAACACCCCATTTGGGCACTCTGGCTCCATCGAAAGGAAAGCATGTTCGGATACATCTATAAGAAAGATGTCGCCATTATCGCGGTTGTCCTGTGTCTTTGTCTGGGCGTGGGCAGTTTCTTCGATTATCAGATCTCGAGCGCGCTGTTCAATATCGGCAGCATGTACGGTCGCTTTGTCGAGGCGGCCGGTGAGCTGCCGTTCGAGCTGACGGCGAGCATCGCGGGCGTTATGCTCGTGCGCGCGGTGCGTCCCGACTCCAGGGGGAGCAAATGGCTCGCCGTGCTCGGCATCCTCGTCAACGTTGGCCTGACCGGCTACGAGATCGTTTCGTCCCTGAGGGTTGGCGGCAAACTCATCGCGGCTCAGTTGGTGCTGACGTTTGTGCTGGCCATCGTCGCCAACCTTATCGTCTATCGCCTCACGCGCACGACCGAGCCCGATGAGCTCACGCGCTGGGCGTTGATGGTGCTTGCCGTGTGGGTCGTTCAGGCCATCATCCTCAACGTGATCGTCAAACCGCTGTGGTCGCGTCCGCGCATGCGCGTGATCGAGGTGACGCAGGGGCTCGAGTTTCAGCCGTGGTGGGTGATCGGCAACCCTGACAAGTGGACTTATATCGCCGCCGGTGTAATCAAGGACGGCTTTAAGTCGTTTGCGAGTGGGCACACGGCGCACGCGGCGATCGGCCTTATGCTCGCCGGGCTTCCCGCGGCGGCCTTTAAGGAAAAACCGTCGCGCCGCCGCGTGGTCTTTTGGACGGCGGCTGTGGTCGCGGCACTCGTCGCGTTTGGCCGCATCGTGATCGGAGCGCACTTTTTGAGTGACGTGAGCTGCGGTTTTGCCCTGGTACTGGCACTTGAGTGCCTTGCCGCGCGCATTGCCTATCCCAGCGGCGTACAATAGCTCCGTTTGAATCATCTGACCGATACCCGGTAAGAGAGGATTGCCATGCTCGCGTTTAACAACGACTATTCCCACGGTGCACATCCGGCAGTGCTGCAGGCGCTCGTCGATACCAACATGGAGCCGCAGCCCGGCTACGGTACCGATGCGCACACCGAGCGTGCCAAGCAACTTATTCGCGAGGCCTGTCAGGCGCCTGACGCCGACGTGTTTTTCCTGGTGGGCGGCACGCAGGCTAACGCCACGGTGATCGACATGCTGCTCGCGCCGTACGAGGGCGTCGTTGCTGCCGAGACCGGCCACGTCGCCTGCCACGAGGCGGGCGCCATTGAGTTTGGCGGCCACAAGGTGCTCACCATCCCCGGCTACGAGGGCAAGATGCACGCCGAGGACCTCGAGAACTATATCCAGGTGTTCTACGAAAACGAGAGCTACGAGCACACGGTGTTCCCGGGCGCCGTGTACGTGAGCCTATCGACTGAGTACGGCACGCTGTACTCCAAGGCCGAGCTCACGGCGATTTATGCGGTGTGCCAGAAGCGCGAGATTCCGCTGTTTGTGGATGGCGCCCGCCTGGCCTATGCACTGGCGGCCGATGAGTGCGACATTACCCTGCCCGAGCTGGCGCAGCTGTGTGACGTGTTCTACATCGGCGGCACCAAGTGCGGCGCGCTCTGCGGCGAGGCTGTGGTGTTCTGCGGCATGCACGCTCCGGCGCATCCCATTCCGCGTATTAAGCAGCATGGCGCACTGCTTGCCAAGGGCCGCCTGACGGGCGTGCAGTTTGAGGCGCTCTTTACCGACGGCCTGTATTTTGAGATTGGTCGCCAGGCGATCGAAACCGCGCAGGCGCTTCGTCGCGTATTGCACGAGCGCGGTTACCAGTTCTTCTTGGAGACGCCGACCAACCAGCAGTTTGTGATTCTGCCCAACGAGGACATGGCCCGCATTCGCGAGCATGCCTCGATCGAGTACTGGGAAAAGTACGACGAGACCCACACGGTGGTGCGCTTTTGCACCAGCTGGGCCACGACGCAGGAGGACATCGACGCGTTGGCGGCGGTTCTGTAGCCTGATGTAATGGCGAGGGGCCGCCTTGCGCTGGGTCTGGCGCAAGGCGGCCTTTGTTTTTGAGGGAGAAGGGTTGTATGACCGAGATGTCCGAGCCGACGATTCGCCTGGCGACGCCCGAAGACGCGTCGGCGTTGCTAGCCATCTATGAGCCGTATGTGCGCCAGACGGCGATTACCTGCGAATACGAGGTGCCGAGCGTTGAGGAGTTCGCCGGGCGTATTGAGCGTACGCTCAAGCGCTATCCGTATCTGGTGATGGAGTTGGACGGGCGTCCGGTAGGCTATGCCTATGTGAGTCCGCTCAACAGCCGCGAGGCATACGACTGGTCGGTCGAGACGTCGATCTACCTGGCGCGTGACGTGCGCCACGGCGGGCTGGGCCGCAAGCTGCATGACGCGCTCAAGCAATGCCTGATCGCGATGGGCATCACCAACATGTGCGCCCTCATCGCCGTGCCGCACGACAAGGACGACGAGTACCTGACGCACAACAGCCAGGACTTCCATGCCCATATGGGATATCGCCTGGTGGGTGCATTCGACCGCTGCGCCCAAAAGTTCGGCCGCTGGTACGACATGTGCTGGATGGAGTTGGTCCTAGCCGAGCGCGTCCCCAACCAACCCAAACCAACCTGGTTCCCCGACCTCCCCAAACCTACCATTTAGGGACAGGTTTATTTTGGCAGGTTAGCCGATGGGCTCGGTGTATTTGGCACGGTCGGTGCGCTGGATGCGCTTGGAGACATGGAGCGGTCGGCCGTCGGTGTCGTACACGTAGTCGGTGATCAGGATCAGCGCCTGCCCGCGCCCAACGTTGAGCAAAAACGCCTCGTTTTGCGAGGCATAGCACACCTCAAAGGTCTTATGTCCCTGTGCCGGCGCGCGATGGAATTCTTGGCGCAGCGTGGCGTAGAGCGAACCGTTGATATCGCGATCGATGAGTGCTTCAAAGCTCGGTGGTAGATAGGTAGTCTCCAGGCACAGCGGCGCATCGTCCAGATAACGCAGACGGACAAGTTTGACGAGCTTGCTGCCCACGGTGACATCGAAGAACTTGGCCACATTGCCCGCGGCCTTGGCAAAGCCCGAGTCCACCGTGCGCGTGGTGGGCTTCATGCCCTGATCCTGGACCTGTGCCGTGTAGCTCGAAAACACCAAGTTGTTCTCGTGGAGCGCCGGCGTGTCGGCCACAAAGGCGCCGCGCCCGCGCTCGGTGCGAACCAGGCCCTCATCAGCTAGTACCTTAAGGGCATGGCGCACGGTGCTGCGCGACAGCCCCGATTCGTCCATGAGTTCCATCTCGGACGGCAGCTTGTCTCCACGTGCGTAGGTGCCGGAGGCGATGCGGTCGCGCAGCATGCCCGCCAAGCGCTCGTATTGGGTCAGTCTCTTTTTAGATGAAGCGTTCATGCGATCAACCTGTATCTAACTTGTATGCGTATCTAATCAAGCATGTATTCAATACAACAACAAAACCGCTGGTATCCAGTTATCGAAAACCGCATCAGCAAAATATCTAAGACAAATATAGCATACAACTAGTCGACATAACCAAAACATGTATGTAACTTGTATGCCATCGAGAGCATCAAACGAGAAGAAAGGCTGATGCACGATGACTACTCAGGAACAGGTTAAGGACGTCGTCTCCCAGGTTTTGGCTGACAAGACAGACAAGGGCGGTATCAAGCGCGTCGTGTGGATTGGCGCCGGCGGATCCAACGGCGGCAACTATCCTGCCCAGTACTTTATGGAGCACGAGGCCACGCAGGTCGTGAGCTCCAGCTACACCAGCAACGAGTTCGTGCACGCAACCCCTGCCTACGTCAACGAGAACACCCTGGCCGTCGTCGTGTCCATGCGCGGCACCAAGGAGACCATCGTCGCCGCCCAGGTCGCCAAGGACCACGGCGCCAGCACCATCGCCATCTATGTCGACGAGTCCGGTCTCACCGAGGTCTGCGACTACAAGATCCAGTATGACAGCCTGGCCGTCGATGAGTCCTGCATGGGCCGTACCAACTCCGCCGTCGTGACCATGATCGCCATGGAGCTTACGCAGCAGACCGAGGGCTATGCCGAGTACGAGACCGCTATGGCCGCGTTCGACTTGGTCGACCCCATCTATCGCAAGGCCGTCGAGTACACCCGTCCGCTTGCTGCCAAGTGGGCCGAGCAGAACGCCGACAAGCCCTGCATCAACGTCATGGCTCAGGGTCCGCTCTTTGGTGCCGCCTACGTCTTTAGCATCTGCAACGTGCAGGAGATGCTGCAGATTGACTCCTGCACCATCAACACCTGCGACTTCTTCCACGGTCCCTTCGAGATCCTGGACAAGCGTACCTCGCTGTTCCAGCTCATCAGCGTCGGCCGCAGCCGCTGCAACGACGAGCGCGGCATCCGCTTCGTCAACCAGTACGGTGGCGAGCGCGTCTATCAGCTTGACGCCAAGGAGCTCGGCCTCAACGACATCAAGGACAGCGTGAGCGAGTACTTCAACCACCTGATCTTTGCGCCGATCCTCAACAACGTGTACATGCGTGCGCTTTCTGCCGTCACCCACAAGGACTACATGACGCGCCGCTACATGTGGAAGTTGGACTACTAGGGGATATTGGTTCCGCCGTTCTACCGAACGGCGGACCGGCCGACGCTGCGCACCCGGCATTTGGCCAATCTGCCGTTCAATTTCAAAGGCGCGACCAGAAGGTCAGCGCCTTTTCATTTCACGGCGCCTTGGCTCAAATGACGGGCGCTCGCTCATATGACCCAATCCGCTGTCAAGAGCCACAATGGCCCCGCCGACCG
>CATZEP010000019.1 GCA_958418185.1 uncultured Collinsella sp. | reverse complement strand
TCTCGACTATCTCGTCCACTATCTCCCTGGCGCGCCGCCCGAGCGCGCGGCGCCTCCCCTCTGTCGGGGCCGGCCTGTCCGCGGGCTCGGCGAAGCCCTCGGCGGCCGAGGCCTCGGAGAACACGCGCTGCTGGGACCACTGCCCCTCGGTCTCCATGAGGCTCGCGCACGTCAGGCGCAGCATCGACTCCCTCGAGGGGAAGGACTGCACGACCCTGTAGCGGCGCTTGATCTCGCGGTTGGCGCGCTCCTGGACGTTGTTGGTGCGGAGCTTGGCCCAGTGCGCCCTGGGGAAGGCCGTGAACGCCAGCGCGGAGTCCTCGGCCTGCTCGAAGACCTCGCCGGCCCTGGCGGACACCGACGCCACCCAGGGCGCCGCCTCGGCCCACACGCAGCGCGCGAGGTCGGGGTCGTCCTGGTAGACCGCGGCGTGCACGAGGTCCCTGACGGCCGCCTTGGAGTCCTCGGGCCTGCCCGAGCAGGCGCTCTGGAGGTTGCGCTGCAGGTGCGTCACGCAGCGCTGCCAGGCGCAGCCCTGGAACAGGCGCGAGACGGCGGCCACGAGCCCGGCGTGGCTGTCGGAGACCACGAGGCGAACGCCGGCCAGCCCGCGCTCGCGCAGCCCGCCAAGGAATGCCGCCCAGGAGTCCTCGCTCTCGGTGTCGACCACGTCGCAGCCCAGGAAGTGCTTGCGCCCGTCGGCGCCCAGCCCGATCGCGGTCACGACGCCCTGCGAGACGACCGACGAGCCGACCCTGCAGCTCATGTAGGTGGCGTCGAGCCACAGGTAGCAGCACGGCGTGCCCGACAGGTCGCGGCGGCGGAACTCCGCCACCTCGGCGTCGAGGTCGGAGCAGAGGCTCGAGACCTCCGAGCTCGACAGCGAGGATATGCCCAGCTTGGACGCCACGCGCTCGACCTTGCGGGTGGACACGCCGCACACGTACATCTCCTGCACGATGGCGGCCACTGAGGTGTCGACGCGCGACCATCGCGCGAGCATGCCCTCGGGGTAGTAGGTGCCGTGCCTGAGCTTGGGTATCTCGAGCTCCACGTCGCCCACGGCGGTCTTGAGCGACCTGGGGCGGTAGCCGTTGCGGCTGTTCTCCCTGCCGTCGCTGCGCTCGTTGCGGCTCGCGCCGCACATCTGCTGGGCCTCGGAGTCCATCAGCGCGTTCATCACGCCGCCCAGCACCCTGCACGCGAACTCGCGCGCGTCGCCGCACTCCTGCCAAAGCCTCGCCGCCTCGAGGGCCTCGTCGCGGCCGAGGCGCAGTACACTCTCTTCTTGGGGCATCGCCTTTCCTTCCATTCGTCACCTTCATTACTCCAACGACGAATTCTAGGCGGTGTCCCTTCCCTTTCAAGAAAGGGAAGAGGCGGGGTATGCCCCGCCTCTTACACCACATCTCTGCGCGCTACCATTTCGTCTTGCTATCTAGCCTTATTAGTCCAAAATTGCTGCTACCAAATCGGTAACAGTACTCATATTTGATGTTTTTTGACCAGCAGGTCTCCCCCGCCTTAGCAAATCTAAGACAAAACGGGGTCCAGACCGCTGAATCGTGCCGCATAGGGCACGTCCGCAGTCCGGAACCCGGTCCAAATTGAGCTATTGCGTTGTGTTAGGCCAAAACGTCCGACAAAATCTCGATCAGGCTGTCCACGTCGGCTTCCTCGCAGACAAGCGGCGGCAGGAAACGCAGTGTATGAGCTCCGGTCGCGTTAATCACGGCACCGGCCTCCAGCGCCCGGGCAACAATGTCATGCGCATCGCCCGCAGCGTCATCCAGATCGCAGCCGAGCATCAGGCCACGTCCACGCACCTCGGTAACGTGCGGCAGCTTGGCGAGCTCTGCCTCCATATAGGCGCC
Source organism: uncultured Collinsella sp. (assembly GCA_958418185.1). Taxonomy (GTDB): domain Bacteria; phylum Actinomycetota; class Coriobacteriia; order Coriobacteriales; family Coriobacteriaceae; genus Collinsella. The sequence continues at coordinate 15,858 of CATZEP010000019.1, read as the reverse complement.
AACCTTGGCGGCATGCTCGGCATAATCGCCGCGCACAAGCGCGGAGAGTGTCGCGGCACATGCCGCGATGGCCAAGCAGCTACCGCCGAAGGTCGAACCATGATCGCCGGGCTTAAACACGTCGGCGATCTCCTTCTTTGCCACCACGGCGCCCATGGGGACGCCGTCGGCGATGCCCTTGGCAAGACTCATGATGTCAGGCTCCACGCCATAGGTCTGGAATGCAAACGGCTTGCCGGAGCGGAAGATGCCACACTGGACCTCGTCGGCGATAAGAACGGCGCCCACCTCGTGCGCCAAGTCGCGCGCAGCCGCCATAAACTCCTCGGTCATGGGATGCACGCCGCTCTCGCCCTGGATCGGCTCGAGCATCACGGCGCAAATCTCGCTTCCGAGCTGCTTAAAGATTGCGCGCAGTTCATCGACATCGTTGGGCGTGCAGGCCACAAAGCCGCCCGGCAGCGGACGAAAACTGTCCTGCAGCCAATCCTGCATGGTCGCCGCAATGGTCTCGAGCGTACGACCGTGGAAACCGCCGCGCATGCACACGATGGTGTTGCCACCGTTGCCGGCACGCTTGGCGTACAGGCGCGCGAGCTTCATCGAGCCCTCGTTGGCCTCGGCACCGGAGTTGGCAAAGAACGTCTCCCACACCTGCTCGCCCGCAGCCGGAACGCCAAGCGCCGCCGCCGTAGTCTCGTCGCCGGCGGCAATCGCGTCGGCAAGCACGCACGCGCCATCCACATCGTCGTTAGCGAGCTTGGACAGTAGCGCCGCGACCTGGCCACGCTGCTCGATGTAGAAATAGTTGGAGACATGCAAGAGCTTTTTGGTCTGCGTCTCGAGCGCCGACAGCACTGCCGCATTGCCGTGGCCTAGGCTGCATACGCCAATACCTGCAAGAAAATCGAGATACTCACGGCCATCGTCACCGATGAGCTTCATACCGTGACCCTCGACAAATTCGACCGGAGAGCGACCAAAGGTGTGCATAACATAATGGGATTCGAGTGATTGTTGAGCTGCAAGTGACATGGGATACCTTTCGTTAAGCGCCAGGAAGCGCAAACTGTAAGCGTAATGGCGTGGCGATTTAAAACCGACTAGACCGTTTGAAGCTTCTCGACCTCGTCGAGGTTCTCGGTCAGGCGCGCCGCAAACGTCGAAAGCGGGTGCGGATGCGTATCGAACTCGTAAGCCGTCTCGGTGGAGTGGATCACGGTACCGACGCCAGCATCGGTCAGCAGCTCCAGCAGCAGCGAGTGCGGCGTCGTGCCGTTGATGATGTGGGCTCGGAACACGCCAGCGGTAAGCGCATCGACGGCGGCGCGAAGCTTGGGGATCATGCCCTTGTCAACCTCGCCGCCGTAGAGCATCTCATTGACCTCGTCGAGCGTCAGGTTGGAGATGAGCGAATCCTTATTGCTAAAGTCCTTGTACAGGCCGTCGACATCGGTCAAAAAAATCGCTTTGTGCGCGTGAAGCGCCGCCGCAACGGCACCGGCGGCGGTATCGGCGTTGATGTTGAAGAAGCCACCGTCCTCCCCCGCCGCGACCGTGGCGATAACGGGAATGTACTCGCTATCGAGCAAACGCTCGATATAGTCGGTGTTGACGTGCGTGACCTTGCCTACGCGGCCGAGCTCTGGGTCGAGTGGCTCGGCGATAAGGGTACCGGCGTCGCTGCCGGACACGCCCACGGCAAGGTTGCCGTGGTGGTTGAGTGCCGCGACCAGCTCCTGATTGACCTTGCCACCCAGTACCTCGCGAACGATGTCCATGGTGGCAGGAGTAGTCACGCGCTGGCCGTTCTTAAACTCGACGGGGATGTCGTAGTGGCTGAGCGCCTCGTTGATGGCCTTTCCGCCACCGTGCACGATAACAGGGCGCATGCCGATAATCTTGAGCAGGACGATGTCGCTCATCACGTCACGACGCAACTGCTCGTCGACCATGGCGGCACCGCCGTACTTGATAACGACCGTCTTACCGGTCAGGTTCTTAATCCACGGCAGCGCCTCGAACAGCAGCTGCGCGGTAACTTCATTGGATTCGCTCGAGCGACAATCGCGTGCGAACTTCATAGTCTGCCTCGTCTTTCGTGTAGCTATTGCGCCGTCCCTCGTTGCCCGCGATTGCAGCGGGACGCGCGGCACATCGGGAGTCTAGGAACGGTAGTCGCCGTTAATGGAGATGTACTCGTGCGTGAGGTCGCAAGTCCACACGGTGGTCGCCGCGTCCCCTGCGCCCAGGTCTGCCGAGATCACAATCTCGGGCGCCTCAAAACGTCGCAGGGCTTCGTCCTCATCGAAGGGGACCATCAGGCCATCGCGACAGACGGGCATACCCATCATGTCGATGGACACATCTTCTTGGTTAAACTGCACGCCGCACTTGCCGAGCGCCATGGCAACGCGGCCCCAGTTGCAGTCGTGGCCGGCGATGCAGGTCTTGACGAGCGGCGAGTTGGCAACAGCACGGGCGGCGATATCGGCCTCCTCGTCGTTCGCGGCGCCGGTGACATTAACCGTCACGAGCTTGGATGCGCCCTCGCCATCTGCGGCGATGTTGCGCGCCAGGCTCTCGCACACCTCATGCACGGCAAAGGCCAACTCGTCAAAGGCATCGGAGCCCTCGACAATAGGCTCGGCATTTGCGGCAGCGCCGGAAGCGAGCATGATGCAGGTGTCGTTGGTCGAAGTATCGGAGTCGACCGTTACCTTGTTGAAGGTCTGCTTGACGGTGGAGAGTAACAGGGCGTGAAGCGCCGCCGGCTCGACGAGGGCATCGGTAGTGATGACTGCGATCATGGTGGCCATGTTGGGCATGATCATACCCGAGCCTTTGCACATACCGCCCACCGTATAGGCATTACCTGCGTGCCCCGCGGCCTCGCTGCGGTAACACACGGCATACTCCTTGGAATGCGTGTCGGTCGTCATGATAGCGCGAGCGGCATCGGCGCCGCCGTGGGCGGAGAGTGCCTCGTAGGCGGCAGGAACGGCGGTCTCAAACGTGTCGATCGGCAGAATCTGACCAATTACGCCCGTGGAGGCGACCAGAATCTGCTGGGGCTCGCAGCCGATGACCTGCGAGGCGATGTTGCAGGTCTCGCGCGCGCAGGCAAGACCGGTTTCACCCGTGGCGGCGTTGGCGTTGCCAGAGTTGATAGAAACACCGGCGATGATGCCATAGCCCTTGTCGGCGCCGCCCAGGTTGGCACGGCTCACCTGCACGGGCGCCGCACAAAAGCGGTTAGTCGTAAACACGCCGGCCCCGGGACAGGGTTTATCGGGCACGACGAGCGCGTAATCCAGGCGCTCGGGATTCTTGCGGAATCCGGCATGGATGCCCGCCGCCTTAAAGCCGGCTGCCGCCGTTACGCCGCCCTCTACGGCACGGATCTTGATATCGAACTGCTCTGTATTCATCGTCTTTATGACTCCTTATGTCAAACAAAAAATGGGCATCGGTTGGTGCGCCATGCCAGCCACAATCATGAGACCAGCTTAAGAGTGGCGCCCCACTCGATGCCCGACTACCAAATCGTCAACAATCGAATGTGCTACACCGGGCACGCCACTGTGGGCAAGCCTCGTCGCTCATCAAAACCAAAGACGATGTTGGCGCACTGGACCGCCTGGCCTGCTGCGCCCTTGCACAGATTGTCGATGGCGCCCGTAGCCACCAGAACGCCCGCGCGTTTGTTGAGCGCGAGGCCGATCTGGGCGGCGTTGGTGCCGACGACCGAAGCCGTCTTGGGCTGCTGGCCGGCATCGAGTACGCGCACGAAGGTGCGACCGGCGTAGAACTGCTTGTAATGGTCGACAACGTCCTCAAGGGTCAAGGTATCGATAGCCTGCGGCGCAAGCGGCATCGTCACCGTAGAGAGCAGACCGCGCTTGAGCGGTGCCAGGTGCGGGGTAAAGACGACACGATCGGTTAGGCCCAAGATCTGCTCGATTTCGGGCGTGTGACGATGCTTGCCCACGCCATAGGCCTCCAGGTTTTCGTCCGCGCTGCAAAAATGCGTACGGGCGTTGCAGGACTTACCGGCACCCGTCACGCCGCTGATAGCGTCAACGATCACGGGGCCACTCTGGGCAACCCAGCCGGCGCGCACGGCAGGCGCGGCGGCAAGGCTCGTTGCGGTGGGATAGCAACCGGCGCAGGCGACCAGTACAGGCTTGCCGTCGGCGTGGTCGGATACAGCGGGCTCCAAATCCTGGCAGAACAGCTCGGGCAGACCAAAGGCGCGGCTCTTGAGTAGCTCGGGGCTCGTGTGCTCGGCGGCATACCAGGCCTCAAAGGTGGCCGGATCGCTCAGGCGATAGTCCGCCGAGAGGTCAATGCAGGAGACTCCCGCGGCAAGCAGGGCGGGCACCTGTGCCATGGCAGCCGTGTGCGGCACGGCCAAAAAGACCGCGTCGCAGTTCTTGAGCTCGGGGGCATCATGCGTCGTGAAGGCAAGATCGCTTACGCCGGCGAAGCTCGGGTACACCGCAGACAACGGCTGGCCGGCATCGGCGTTGGACGTAATGGCAGCAAGTTCAAACTCGGGATGACCGAGGACGAGGCGAATGAGCTCGGCGCCGGCATATCCAGCCGCACCGACGATTCCAACCTTTAAAGACATATCGGACTCCTTGTCTGCAGTTATGCACCAATACGTATCTCGCAGCCGTCGTTATGAAGTGGGTTGAAACTTTAGCACCAAAAGATGCATATATACGCAAATCTTTTACATATTCATGCATTGAAACAGTCCCGACACATTCACTCGAAGGAATTGACAAATGAATACGGGCCCCATATTGCTCAGCGCACCTTACGGTGACGTTGCAATGTGGGGCCCGCTACATGCGAGAATTTGAATTGTCGAAGCTTGCTGAGAGACTCGTTTAGAGCTCGACCGGCACCCATTCGTCATGGTTGCAGATAAAGGCCTCGGGTTCCTCCACGCTAAAGAAGACGAGCGTGGAATCGTCTGCGCCCTCGTAGTGCTCGCCTAGGCGCTCCAGGTGCTTCCAGCCTGCCTCGCGCATATCGGAAGCGGCTTGGTCATCCAGACCCGCACGCCCGCGCAAGATGAGCCAGCCATGGCCCGGCCACCAACTCGTGGCCTCAAAGCGTTGATTTTGCAGCAGCTCTTGCCACACGTCTTTGGTGCGCGCCGTTACAAACCACAGCTTGCCGTCCTGGATCTGCGCAAACGAAAACGGACGCACATGCGGCTGTCCGTCAACGCTCGTCGCCAAATACCATGCCGGTACCGACGTCAGATACTCCAACACCGTATTCAATCCGTCCATGTGTCCCCCTGTCACTAGTCTTTTTGGGTCGGGGCTGTTTTAGCTACCCTATGGTTAAAGCTCCAGGCGCTCCTCGCTGCCGTCGATATCACAGAAGCGGGCGGCGATATTGCGCACCGAGAAAAACGCAAGGCGGCCGTCGTTGGCACTATCGTGTTGCTCGCCAATGCCCACCATGTGCTTAAAGCCCGCCTGGCGCACCCGGTCACTCACGACCGCGTCGTCCTCGAGCGCGGCCTCGCCGGTCAGCACAATCCAACACTCCCCCGGTTTCCAACCCGAAACCTCAAACTTGGGGTTCGCGCTGAGCTCGGCCCACACATCCTTATCACGCGAGGTGCAAAACCACAGCTTGCCATCATCAACCATGGCAAACGAGAACGGCCTCACGCGCGGCTGATGTCCGTCCGTCACGTCGATCGTGGCGAGATACCACGCCGGAATACGCCTAAGATACGAACAGGCGCGCTCGAGCTGCGCCGTGCGGTCGTTGTCGGTCATAGGGACCCCTTTCCTGCGCTCGAATCGCGCCTAAACAAGTTGAAGATTGATGACAATGACGCAGATGAGCAGCAACGCCGTCACCACCGCCGCCAACGCGTCGCCGCGGCCAAATGCAAGCGCATGCAGACGTGTGCGGCCCTGCTCGCCATGATAGCAACGGGCATCCATGGCGGCAGACAGCGTTTCGGCATGACGGAACACGCCCGTGAACAGCGGAATCGCCACACTGCCGAGCATACGCACGCCGCCGAGCGGGCCTCCCGTCACGCGCGCACCGCGGCTCGCCTGCGCATCGGCCGTCTGCTTCATCTCGGTGGCAAACTGCGGCATAAAGCGCAGCGCGATACCCATGATCATGCCGAGCTCGTGCGCAGGAAGTCCCACACGCGCAAACGGCGCGAGCAGGCGCTCAAAACCCGCGGTGAGGTCGAGCGTCGGTGTGGTGAGCGTGATAGCGCTCATACCGGCCATCATCAAGGTCAGGCGGCACGCCATAAAGGCGGCGGAATGCAGCGAGCCCTCGCTTATCTGCAAAAAGCCGAGCTGCCACAGAATGCGCCCGCTCTGGTCGGAAAACAGGTTGAGCACCGCGACCACCGCGACGATCGCCAGCAGCGGCGCCATCGATGACAGGACGCGACGAGCCGGCACCCGGGACACGGCATAGATCAGGACAACGAAGATTGCGACCGGGACCAGTCCGCGGAAGCTGCTGACCGTGAGCGTCGTGATCAGAAACACAAAGCCCAAGAGCAACTTGGTTCGCGGGTCCAGGCGGTGGATTGCACTATCGCCGGGATAGTAGCTGCCAAACGAAAACGCCTCCATTAGCAGCCCTCCTCTCGCGCGACCGTCTTGGATTTGGCCTTGTCCGAAACGTTAGAAGAACCGTCTGAGCAACCGATCAGCAAATCTGCCAACTCGTCGGCCAACGACTCAACCGTATAGAGGCCGTCAAAGCGTAGCGGCACGTCTGTCTTCGCAAGCGCCAGCGCCATGCGCTGGGCAGCAGGAACACCCAAGCCGATTGATTTAAGCTCATCCGCATGCGCAAAAACCTGAGCGGGCGTGCCCTCGGCAAACACCGTGCCCTCGTTCATCACGACAATACGATCGCAGCAATTGGCAAGGTCATCCATACTGTGTGAGACCATGACGACGGTCAGGCCATCGCGGTGAAGTCGATCGATGAGCCCCAGGAAATCACTGCGCGCCGCCGGATCGAGTCCCGCCATGGGCTCATCGAGCACCAGGACTTCGGGCTCCATGGCGAGCACGCCGGCGAATGCCACGCGCCGTTGCTGCCCGCCCGAAAGTTCAAAGGGGCTCTTGTCGCCCACCGTGGCCAGGTCGAGGCCTACGCGCGCGAGCGATGACGCAACGCGGCGGGCAACCTCGGCCTGTGACAAGCCAAGGTTATGCGGACCAAATGCCACGTCCTGTGCCACGGTCTCGGCAAACAGCTGACGCTCTGGATACTGAAACACCACGCCGACCTTTGCCTTAACCGCGGCGGCATCTTTCTTGTTTACCAGGTCGAGCCCCAGCGCATAAACAGAACCCTCCTGGGGACGAATCAAGCCGTTGAGATGCTGAACCAGCGTCGACTTACCCGAACCGGTATGGCCCGCAAGGCCCAGGAACTCGCCACGACGCACCGTTAGCGACACATTGCGCAACGCCCAGGGGCTGCTAGGGTCGTTGCCCCAGAGGGCCTGCTTGTTCGATGCGCCCTCGGCGGCTGAACGCTTGTGCCAACGGCGACGCTCGCGGGCGCTCAGCGAATAGCTATACGAAAGGTGCGAAATCTCGATGACGGGCTCTGACGCGTTGTCCTCATTGTCTGCCGGAACAGCGCCGTCAGCGATTTCCGACTGGGATGCGGAAGACTGCCCCGCGGTGCCCGCCTCACTTCGCTCGGTATAGGCCTGCGCAACCTCGGCAACCATATCCGCCTCGCGCACCTGCGCGTGAACGGGCACGCCCTTCGCACGAAGCGCCCTGCCAAGACAGCACGATGCCGGCATATCCAGGTTCAGCCGCGCGAGTTCGTCCGCCTGCGTCAAGATTTCATCGGGCGTGCCCAACATGGCAACGCGCCCCGCCCGAAACACCGCGACTCGATCGGCCTCGGCGGCCTCTTCCATAAAGTGCGTAATCATCACGATGGTCATGCCGCGTTCGTGCAGCGCGTGACAGGCCTTCATAAGGCCCTTGCGCCCGCGCGGATCGAGCATCGAGGACGCCTCGTCCAAAATGAGCACGCGCGGCTCCATGGCGAGCACGCCGGCAAGCGCCACGCGCTGCTTTTGTCCGCCCGAGAGAGCGTGGGTCTCGTGGCGCTCAAAGCCCACCAGACCCACGGCCTTCAGCGCCTCGCGCACGCGCTGCGCGATCTGGGCCGATTCGACCCCTAAGTTCTCGGGACCAAACGCAACATCGTCCTCGACAAGCGTCGCCACAAGCTGGTCGTCGGGATTCTGGAACACCATGCCCGCAGTCGAGCGGATATCGTAAACCAGCTCGGGATCGGACGCGTCCATGCCGTTGACGCACACCGTTCCCGTATCGGGCTGCAGCAGCGCGTTCAAATGCTTGGCAAACGTCGACTTGCCCGACCCGTTTCCGCCGAGGATGCAGAAAAACTCGCCATCCTCGATGTTCAGATCGATGCCATCGAGCGCCAGTGCAGCACCGTCATAGCTAAAGGAAACGCCCCGACACTCAATCATGCGCGGCCTTTGACCTGGTCCTTTTTAGGCGTGATGAGGTTGGAGACTGCCTTATACACCGCCAGCGTCAACACCGAGTTGAGCACGGTCTTGATGAGGTTAAACGGCAAAACGGCGGGAAGCATGAGCGGCAGAATCACATCGGCCGAGCCATACCAGAACCAAACGCCGATGGTCAGGTTCGCGACCATGGACAGCGCCGTAGCGGCAATGACGCCGAGCATCAGGCCAATCACGGCACCCTTATAGGTATGCATCTTCTGGTAGACGATAGCCGCAGGCAGAATATAGCCCAGCGTGGCAACCAAGTTCATAAGCGCACCGACCCAATCGCCCGTGGTAAGCGCATGGATAACGATCGCCATAGCGGCAACAGCGGTGCCGGCACCAGGGCCATACGCAAATCCACACACCATCGCCGGCACCAGCGACGGGTCATACGTCAAAAACGGCGCCGAGGGAAGGATGGGCAGCTGCACATACATAAACAGTGCTCCCAAGGCGCACATCAACGCCATGGTAACGAGCTGTTTGGTGCTCCACCTATTCGTGTTCTCAAAATGGATATGCTGCGACTGTTCAGACATAAGATCACCTGCCTCTTTCATCCGGACTCTAACCGTTGGTACTGGTATCTCACCAGTTCAGCCGGCATGCGAACCAACGCACACACGGGTCGCGGACTCATCGGCTCGGTCGCAGGCATCTCGCCTGCGCCACGGCGTCCCTTTGACACCGCCCGATTTACCGCCAGTGGGGAATTTCACCCCGCCCTGAAACAGCAATTGCAAGTGTAGCACCAGTAGGCTTTCGCGCAAGTATGCCAAGGGTAATTTATGGTGGGGATCAGTTGCCGCAACAACCACGTTCTCCGTTCGCTCCAAAGTAGCGCGCCTTTCGCGCAAAGCGCGAAACAGCGAAAGGGACACGTATCCCCATCAACCACATCCTTCTCCGCGAGCCGACCTCAAGGCCGTAAACGCAGGGAATCCGGGGGCGTGACGGGGCTTCTCTCCGGAACATTCCGCAGGACGCAAAGAGGCTCCGCAGCGCGAAGCGCGATGCGGAGCCTCTTTGCATGTCCGAGGACGTTCCGGAGAGAAGCCCCGTCACGCCCCCGGATTCCCGGTGGGAGTTCTAGACCTTGTCGGCCTTAGTACATACCGCCGCCCTGCTGACCAGCGGTGGCAGCAGCGATAGCGTCCTCAAGCTGAGTGTTCTTGGGCACATCGGAGACGGTGGCCTCGGTGATGAGGATCAGGCTGGCGACAGAAGCAGCGTTCTGCAGGGTGACGCGGCTGACCTTGACGGGGTCGAGGACGCCCATCTCGATCATATCGCCCCACTCGCCGTTGGCAGAATTGAGACCCTGGCCGGCGGGCAGCTCGGCAACCTTGTCGACCACGACAGCGCCCTCAAAACCAGCGTTCTTGGCGATGGTAGCGACCGGAGCAGTCAGAGCCTTCTTGACGATGTCGACACCGATCTTCTCCTCGGGGTCGTCGAGTTCAACGGCGTCGAGCGCAGGAGCAGCGTCCATGAAGGCGACGCCGCCACCGGCGACAATGCCCTCCTCAACAGCAGCGCGGGTTGCCTGCAGGGCGTCCTCGACGCGGTGCTTGATCTCCTTGAGCTCAGACTCGGTAGCAGCGCCGACCTTGATGACGGCAACGCCACCGGAGAGCTTGGCCAGGCGCTCCTGGAGCTTCTCACGGTCGAAGTCAGAGGTGGTGTTCTCCATCTCGCCCTTGATCTGAGCGATGCGGGCGTCGATGGCCTCCTTGGAGCCAGCGCCGCCGACGACGACGGTGTTGTCCTTGGAGATGGTGACGGACTTAGCGGTACCGAGCATATCGGCGGTGATGTCAGCGACCTTCACGCCCAGCTCGTCCAGGGCAGCCTGGCCACCGGTGAGGACGGCGATGTCCTCGAGGATGCGCTTGCGGCGATCGCCGTAGCCCGGGGCCTTGACGGCGCAGACGTTGAGGGCGCCACGGATCTTGTTGAGGACCAGGGTCGGCAGAGCCTCGCCGTCGATGTCCTCAGCGATGATGAGCAGGCCACGGCCAGCGCGCTGGACAGCCTCGAGAACGGGCATGATGTCCTGAACGCTGGAGATCTTCTGGTCGGTGATGAGGATGTACGGATCCTTCATCACGGCCTCCATGCGGTCGTTATCCGTGACGAAGTAAGCGGAGACATAGCCCTTGTCGAACTGCATGCCCTCGACGGTGTCGATGGTGATGTCGAACGTCTGGGAATCCTCGACGGTGATGACGCCGTCCTTGCCCACGACCTCCATGGCCTCGGCAATCTTCTCGCCAACCTCGGGGTCACCAGCGGAGATGGTGCCGACGGAAGCGATCTGCTCCTTGGTCTCGACCGGCTTGGCCTGCTTCTTCATCTCGGCGACGGCGGCGTTGACGGCCTTGTCGATGCCGCGACGGATGGCCAGCGGGTTGGCGCCAGCGGCGACGTTGCGCAGACCGTCGTTGACGATAGCCTGAGCGAGCAGGGTTGCGGTGGTGGTGCCGTCACCCACGGTGTCGTTGGTCTTGGTGGCGACCTCCTTCACCAGCTGAGCGCCCATGTTCTCGATGTTGTCCTCGAGCTCGATCTCCTTAGCGACGGAAACGCCGTCGTTGGTGATGGTCGGGGCACCGAACGTGCGCTGCAGAGCGACGTAACGGCCCTTGGGGCCCATGGTGACGGTAACGGCGTCGGCCAGAGTGTTGACGCCCTTGGCGAGCTTGGCGCGGGCATCGGTGTTGAACGTAATGTTCTTTGCCATGGTAGGTAATCCTCCAAAAGAAATGTGACTCGCGTCGCCGCTTCCGAGTCCTATGCGGCGGACGCGTTCAAAGACGAATCAGAGATTCTGACGAGACTAGGCCTCGACGACGGCGTAGATGTCGTCGGCGCGCATCAGCAGATACTTCTCGCCGTCGACCTTGACCTCGTTGCCACCGAACTTACCGTAGATGACAACGTCGCCGACCTGAACGTCCATGGGGATGCGCTCGCCCTTGTCGTTAACCTTACCGGCGCCAACGGCAACGATGGTGCCGCGCTGCGGCTTCTCCTGAGCGTTGCTGGCGATGTACAGACCAGAAGCGGTTTTCTGCTCGGCCTCGTCGGGCTTGACCAGGACGCGATCTGCAAGCGGCTTCAAAGACGACATGCTTGTTTCCTCCTTTTTGGGCCGCGCGGTCATGCCGCGCGGGTTAACCCTTTTTGTTTGCGTACGCGTTGAATGGTACCCACGAATGGCGGGTTATACAACACAGAGTCAAAAAATCTTATTTTTTGGCACTTAGATTTTCTGAATGCCGGGGGATAACTTGGCAGTGGCTCCCGGGGCGGACCGGAGGGCATGAAGTTTGCTGCTCTACAGTCCTGCGCAAGACGGAAAGCACATTAAGTGCTTTCCTTTGCGTGCGGAACTCGCGACAAACTTCATGCCCTCCGGTCCGCCCCGGGAGCCAGGTTAACTAATTCGGGCCCGGTATTCAGAAAAGTCAGTGCAGCAAAATGGCGATGCGGATAGCGACATGGGCATGGTTTTCGCCGCGCGCACGGGTCCCCCGGGGAGCACCGTGCATTTTTGGGAATATTCAGCAGGCCAGAACGGCTGCATACGCGCCGGACATACCTTATTGGTCCCAAAGACGCCTTCGACAGGCGACTTGGATCGGCAGGCAGGCCCCGTCAGGACAAAAAGGCATGCCTCGCGTCGCACCGGAGCCCGAAATGACGTCAATCTCCACAACGTTACCCGACTGCGGCGGCGCCGACGGGGCTTGCGTTGCTGAATACTCCGTTTTTTGCACGGCCCAGGCGGGGGTACATCAGGACCAGAAAGAACATCCCAGCCTTTTTATGCAATCTGCAATGGAAAGTATGCAAAACACCAAGAGACGGCATTGCTGATGTCCAAATTAAATGCGCGGGGCAGCAGCGCCCCCACCCCACGCTCAAATCAAGCAGAGCAGGGACGCTCATAGCGGGTCCCCACCGATATACAAACGCGGCTCGAGCGCCATCCCAAAAAAGGCTGCCCGAGCCGCGTTTAACGGTACGGCATGATTATTAGCGCTCGTAAATCAAGTTGCCTGCCAGGTAGGTGGCCTGGACCTTGGTGGCTTGCAGCTCTTGGGGGTCGATGGTGAGCGGGTTTTGGTCCAGGACTACCAGGTCGGCGTATTTGCCGGGCTCCAGGCTGCCGAGGTTTTGCTCGTCACCTGCCGCGTAAGCGCTGCCCAGGGTGTAGTTGCGCAGGGCTGTAGCCGCGTCGATGCGCTCGCTGGGAAGCCAGCCGCCCTCGGGCCAGTGGCTGTGGGGGTCTTGGCGCGTGATAGCCGTGTAGAGCACGTTCATGCTGGTAACGGCTGTGATGGGGCTATCGGTACCGAATGCTTGGCGGATGCCGCGCTGCTTATAGGTCGCAAACGGCCACATGATGCGGCTGCGTTCCAGGCCCAGGTCGCGCTCCGGGCCACCCGGGTCGAGCGTGATATGGCAGGGTTGGCTCGAGGCAATGACGTTGAGCTTGCGCAGACGGTCGATGTCACCGGGCAGCAAATTCTCCAGATGCTCGAGCGTGTTGTGACCGTGCGGCGGCAGACCGTAGAGCTCTGCCGCCTCCTCAAAGATATCGAGCGCAGCATGGATGGCACCGTCGCCGATAACGTGGATGCGCACGGTGTGGCCACGCTCGGCTGCCGCCAGAACCAGCTTGCGCATGCGCTCGACAGGAACCGTCAGACGACCCTGGTCGCCCGGGAAGCGCGGGTTGGTATAGGGCTCAGTGAGGTATGCGGTATGCTCGCTCGACACGCCGTCGAAGAACTGTTTAAAGCCTGGCGCCGAGAGCAGCGCGTTGTTCGCGTAGCGGGTCTGGAGTTCTTCCAAGCGTGATTGGTCATCCAGCAGCGTGGGAAACAGATGGGCACGGATGCCCAGCTTGCCGGCGGCCTGCAGCTTGTCGTAAACATCGTCGCGAATAAAGTCGCAGCCCGGCATGGGCATGAGCGACATATCGCAGATTGAGGTGATGCCCTGCTCGGCCATACGCTTCATCTGGTCGGCGTAAGCGCTCGCGATGCGGTCCTCGCCCAGCCACTCCAGGCAGCGCGGCAGCAGCTGCATAGCAGCTGCCTCGTGGGCGATACCCGTGAGTTCGCCATTTGCATTCTTGTCGTAGCTGCCGCCCGCCGGCGGCTCGCTGTCACGCGTCACGCCGAGGGCTTCGAGTGCGCGGCTGTTGAGCCACAGGGTATGCCCGTCGCCCGAATACATAACACAGGGGCGATCGGGGAAGGCGGCGTCGAGGGAGGCCTTGGTAGGATGCTCGGGCGGATCCCAACGGTAGTCGCGCCAGCCCTGCGTTACAACCCAGGCGTCGTCAGGCAGGTCCTGGGAAAACTCGAGCGCGTGTTGTACCAGCGCCGCCTCGGACGTGCCCATATCCATGAGCATGTACGGCGAGGAACCGACCGAAGTATGGAAGAAATGCAGGTGCGCATCGTGGAAACCGGGGCAGATGAATTGCTCGCCGTAGTCGACAACTGGCGTGGCGGCAGGGGCGGCGGCAACCACGTCATCGGGCGCGCCGACCGCGACGATGCGATCGCCCGCAATGGCAATCGCCAGCTCGCGGGCGGTATCGATACCGTCTTGCGCGGTAAAAACGTTCTTAGAGCAGATAATCCGATCGATATGTTGCATGGGCGTCCCCATCTCTGGCAGGAAATTCAACACCCCCGAGTGTACTCCCCCACTCTTGTTACAAAACCCCAAGCGGCAAACGGCAACTTTACCAGCCCTAGCGGCAGGTGGCATACTGGAGAAAGCCTGTACGATTTTGCGATCGAGCCAACAAGGAGCAAATCGACCATGACGAAGACCAAGGCACAGCAGATTATGGCGGCGACCGAGGTTCGCGCGGCAGACGACGTCACCGCGGCCATCCGAGATATCGCCGCCGAGTTTGAGCCCTACATTATCAAGCAGCGCCGGCACTTCCATAAGCACCCGGAGTTGAGCCTTGCCGAGGAGCGCACGACCTCCGACATCGCCAACCAGCTCGACGCCATGAATATCCCCTACGAGCGCCCGCTCAAGACGGGCCTGGTGGCGACGCTCCGCGGTACCGCGCCCGATGCCTACCGCGAGGACGGCACGCCGCGCCGCCGTATCCTGCTGCGCGCCGATATCGACGCCCTGCCTGTCACCGAGCAGACCGGCGAGGAGTTCGCCAGCGTCAACGAGGGCTGCATGCACGCCTGCGGTCACGACTGCCATATAGCCATGATGCTCGGCACGCTGCAAATCCTGCGCCACATGACCGATGACATCCACGGCGAGATTCGCATCGTTTTCCAGCCCAGCGAGGAAAACGGCCAGGGCGCCAAACTCATGATCGGCACGGGTGTGCTCGACGGCGTCGACGGCGCCTACGCCGCGCACATCTGGAGCGAGGTCGATGCCGGCACCGTAAGCTGCGAGCCCGGCCCGCGCATGGCCAATACCGACTGGTTCCGCATCGACGTCCGCGGCACCTCGTGCCATGGCGCCATGCCCCAGCGCGGCCACGACGCCGTTATGGTTGCCGCCGAAATCGTCAACGCCCTGCAAACTATCGTCTCGCGCGAAATCAGCCCCTACGAGCCCGCCGTCATCACCGTCGGCGAACTGCACGGCGGCACCGCGCGCAACGTTATCGCCGGCACGGCGTACCTCGCCGGCACGGTGCGCACCTATGGCGACAAGACGCATGAGGAGATGCCCGAGCTTATGCGCCGCATCGTGGAGCACACCGCGGCAGCCCTGGGCGCAGAGGCCGAACTCACCGACTACACCATCGCCAACTACAAGGTAGAAAACGATGCCGCCTCGAGCGAGCGCTGCCGCCAAGCTGTGCTCAAGTGCTTGGGCCCCGCGGGCGAGGGCCATTACCGCGGCACGCTTTCAGGCGAGGATTTTTCGGAGTACCTGCGCCGCGTGCCGGGCGTGCTCGCCTTTGTAGGTACGCGCAACCCCAAGATTGGTGCCACGTACGCCCAACATTCCTGCTTCTACAAGATCGACGAGAGCGTGCTCGCCAAGGGTTCCATGGTAGCCGCCCAGTATGCCATCGACTTTTTGGCCGAGCCCACGCAAGAAGAGCTCGACGGCCCCACGATCGCCGCGGTTGCCGAGACCAACCCCGACTTGGCCGCCAAGCTGCGCTCTGCCAAGGCCACGGCCGCTGAGGCGCGCGACGCCATGCACGATGCTCGCACCGCCCGCCATGCTGCAATCAAGGGCAT
>CATZEP010000018.1 GCA_958418185.1 uncultured Collinsella sp. | reverse complement strand
TGTTTGGATTTAACGGCGTCGAGGGCCAGACGGTCGTGTCCAACGGCAAATAGCGTCCGGAGGGGAGCCTGCAATGACGCATTGCGACAAACGATATAAGGTGGCGGCGATTGACCTGGGAACGGTGTCGTCGCGACTGGTGTTGGCCCAGGTCGAGGACGGGGCGATCGTGGAATCGTCCAAGCATACCGAGATTACCGACTTGGGCGAGGGTGTGGACGCGACGGGGCGCTTTTGCGAGGCGGCCGTTGAGCGCGTGCTCGCTGCGTGTCGCATGTTTGTGGATGAGGCCCGTGCCTTTGGGGCCGCGTGCATCTGCACCACATGCACGAGCGCCGCGCGCGATGCGTCCAATGCCGCGCTACTGCTGGACGGCCTGCGCGAGCTGGGGCTCGAGCCGCAGGTGATTCCGGGCGAGGTCGAGGCGCGCCTGACGTTTTTTGGCGTGGCACACGACTTTGCCGGCGAGCGCATCATCGTTGCCGATTCGGGCGGCGGATCCACAGAGCTCGCGACGGGCGTCTATGCGCCGGAGCGCGGCGTCTTTGCGCTGGAGGGGACGCGCTCGCTGGATATCGGTTGCCGCCGCGTGACCGAGCGGTTTTTCTCGGCGCTGCCGCCGTCAACGGACGAGCTTGCGGCTGCTGCCGGCTGGGCAAACGAGCAGTTTGCGGGCTATTTTGAGAGCCTGCCTGTCGACTTTGAGCGCGCCGAGCGCCTGGTGGCGGTGGGTGGTACCGTCACTACGCTCGTGGCACTCGTCCACGAACTGGAGCCGTATGATTCAAGCTTTGTGCACCTGCGCGAGCTTTCGCTGGAGCAGGTTTCGGCCGCTATCGAGAGCATGTCCGCGCTGGATGTTGCGGGCATCGCCGCGTTACCGGGCGTGCAACCCAAGCGCGCGGGCGTGATTTTGGCTGGTGCCGTTGTGATTCGCGAGCTCATGCGAGCCGGCGGCTACGATACACTCACCGTAAGCGAGAACAGCCTGCTTGCCGGCATGGCCGCCACCATCAACGAGGTTCTCGACGGCGCGACCCCCACCATCGCCTGGACCCCCAGCCTCAGCGCCCTTTAACCATCCCCTCATAAGTTGCGGTGAAATAGTTCCTAAATGGGCTGGTAGCCTGCCAAAACAGAAACTATCCCACCGCAACATAGAGCCCCATCGGCATCCAAAAGAAACGAGCCCGCATCCCTGGGGGACACGGGCTCGTAAACAATGCGTGGTAGGGGCGGTGGGACGTCCGCGTATTTGCTGCGCAAATCCGCACCGGCTTCGGCCGCCTGCCGGCGCCCTCGTCGGCTCGCTGCGGACGCTGCGCGTCCGTTTGGCGCTCGCCCCCTCGCGGGTTCGAGTCCCACCGGCATCTAAAAGAAACGAGCCCGCATCCCTGGGGGACACGGGCTCGTAAACAATACGTGGTAGGGGCGGTGGGACTCGAACCCACAATCCTTGCGGCGAGAGATTTTAAGTCTCCTGCGTATGCCAATTCCGCCACGCCCCCGTGAGACTAGAAGTCTAGCACAAGCCGTCCGTTACGCGTTGACGGCCATCGAGTGTTGGCCCGACTTCTCGAGGAACTCTTGGAACTTTGCCTCGTCGCCCTTGTTTTGGTACTGCAGGGCCAGCAGGTACTCCAGGCGGCAGCGCTTGACCGGGTCGTCGCCGACATCCTCGAGCATGCGCTCCAGCTCGGGAATGTCGTTGTGGCGCTTGAGGATCATCGTGTCGTACATCAGCTGGCACTCGTGCGCGACTGCCTCGGCCTGACCGCCCTCAAAGCCCTTGATCTCGTGCAGCAACTCCTTGGACTTTTTGCGGTCCTCCTGGCCAACGTAGTAGTTAAAGGCCTTAATGACCAGGTCGACGCGCTGCATCTTGGGCAGGTTGAGTCCCAGCAGCAGATCGAACATCTCGCTGGCGCGCTCGTGGTCCTCGCGCAGCAGATAGGAGTTCAGGCGCAGGTAGTCGCGGTTGTAGCGCGGGTACAGCATGCTGGTGAGTTTGCCGTCGAGCAAACGATCGAACTCGTCCCACTGCTTGGCGGCCATGAGCTGCTGCAGGCGCTTAAACGTGGTGCGTTTTTTGACGCTAAAGAACACCGACACGGCGATGCAGATGATAACGACGGCGGTCCAGAGTGTGCGGGAATCGGGCATATTAGGGTCCTTAGTCGCTCATAAAGCGAGCGGTATGACAACACGTACTAGATGTATTATACGCAGCGCGCAAGCAAACTGGCATAAAAGCTCATCGAGGCCGAGTGCCATCGCTCGCTGCGGTACACTTACCTAAAGTAAACCATGAAGGGAGACATTACCTATGAAGAAGATTGTTTTGGCTTGCGGTGCTGGCGCTGCTACTTCCACGCTCGTTGCCCAGAAGGTCGCCACCCTGCTCGACGCCAACGGTTACGCCGACAAGTATGAGATCGTGCAGTGCGCCATCTCCGAGGCCAAGGATTACTGCGACGAGGGCGCTGATCTGCTGATCGCCACCACCGTTGCCCCCGAGGGCCTCACCTGCCCGTACGTGAGCGGCGTGCCCTTCATGACCGGCATGAACCGCGTCGCTGCCGAGAAGGCCGTCCTCGACGTCATGGCTCAGTAGGCGCTGACTGCATGAGTGAGCAGAACGCCAATCCGGTCGAGCTCTTTGGCATGCGCGTTGCCCATGTGGGCATTAACGCCACCGACCCGGCAGACGCCCTGGAGATCGCGGAGCTGTTCTCGACGATGATGGGCCTGCCCGTCATCGAGACCCCGGTTTCTTACTTCAATGATTCGCTGGTCGAGGTCATGAAGCAGAACGGTCGAGGCGCTAAGGGCCACATCGGCTTTGCCGTCAACGACATCGATGCGGCCGAGAAGTGGTTTGCCGAGCGCGGGCTCGAGGTCAACGAGGAGTCGCGCGTGCTGCTGCCCGATGGCGGCACCAAGCTCGTGTACTTTAAGCGCGAGTTCGCCGGCTTCGCCGTGCACCTGTGCCGCGAGTAGCGCACAAGCTGCCATAGCTAGCAAAAAGGGATGGGGTCTCGTGGCCCTATCCCTTTTTTATGCCGAGGGCTTGCCGCCGCGCGGGTGCCCCTACCGTGGCAGGCGAATCGTAAAGCGGCTGCCGACGCCCTCGACTGAGGTCACGCCGATGACGCCGCCGTGGCTGTCGACGATCCACTTGGCGATGGCGAGCCCCAGACCCGAGCCCTGCGCGCCGGCATCGCGCGCGTTGTCGGCACGGTAGAACCGCTCGAACGCGTGAGCTGCGGATTCCTGGTTCATGCCGATGCCCTCGTCCTCAACACTTATGTCGATCGTGCCCATGCCCGCATCGGGCGTTATGCCAAATGTGACGGTCGTTCCCGCGTCCGAATACTTGGCGGCGTTTTGCACGATCACGCGCAGAGCCTGCTTCACGAGCGCCACGTCGACGGGCGCGTCGCAGCGCGGGTCGCTGGCAAGCGTGGTGTCGTACACCAGCCGATACGTGTGCTCGGTATCGATCATCTGCGATTCCTCGCATACCTCGCCGACCAGTGCGGCCAGGTTGGTATGCGCACGCCGCAGGACCGTGCGCCCGGCATCGCCGCGCGCCAAAAACAGCAGCTGCTCCACGAGCTCCTGCATGTGCTCGCTTTCGGCCTTGAGGGACGCGATGGATTCCGCCAGCACGTCCGGGTCGTCTTTGCCCCAGCGGTCGAGCATGTTTACGTAGCCCTGAATCACCGCGATGGGCGTGCGCAGCTCGTGACTTGCATCGTTGACAAAGCGCATCTGCTGCAACTTGGCCTCTTGCATCTGGCGCAGCAGGCGGTTGAGCGCGACCTCGATGCTCGCCAGGTCGGCGTCGCCGGTGGCGACGCTCGGCGAGTCGACGCTTGCGCGCTCGATGGCCTGCTCCAGTGTTTCCATCTTGCCGCCGGAGAGCTGCATGCGGCCGAGCTCGTCCACGCGCAAGGCCAGGTCGTTGAGCGGCGCCATAGTGCGGCGTACGCGGCGGGCACCGCCGAGCATGTTGAGCACGCTGATGACCTGCCATCCCACAACGACAAGGTAGAGAGGCCATAGCGTGACGAGATCCTGTGCAAGGGGGAAGGTCTTGCTGGTACGCGCAAGCTCAACGGTATAGGTGAGCGTTGTCAGGTCCCAGCCGCGTGCGGGCGTCAGCGACATGCCGCGAACGGTGGCGTTGGGGATCCATCCTGCGGTAAACGCGCCGTCGGGCAGCGTCTGGTTGTATCCATAGACGAGGATCGCCGCCGCAATCACCAGCAGCAACAGATCGAGCCAGACGTAGCTCATCAGGCGGCGCCACATGTAGCTCCAGTTGATGGCGCGGGCGATGGAGGTGACGCGCTTGGCTTCGGCGTTACGCGCGGCAGACATAGCCCACCCCGCGCACGGTCTGGATGATGCGGGCGCTGCCGGCGTCCTCGATCTTGGCGCGCAGGTGCGCAATGTGCACGTCGACGTTGTTGGTGTCGCCCACGTATTCGTAGCCCAGCGCTTCGTGCGCGATGCGCTCGCGCGTGAGCACGGTCTCGGCATGCGCCATAAGCAGGGCGAGGACGTCGAACTCGCGAGCCGTGAGTGCGATGGGCGAGCCATCGACCGTGACTTCGCGGCGGTCAGGGTCGAGCGCAACCGAGCCCACGGTGAGTGTGGCGGGGGAGGGCGAAGCGGAAGCCTGGGTCGAGTCGCTAACCGGGGGTATCGCAGCGGCGCCGACACCCGCGCCGCCTGCCGCGCCCGCCCCAGTACCGGCGCCGCCAACACCCGAAGCCGCCCGCACGGCCTCCGAGCGCTTCAGCGCCACGCGGATCCGTGCGAACAGCTCCTCAATCGCAAACGGCTTGGTCAGGTAATCGTCGGCGCCGGCATCGAGCCCGGCAACCTTGTCCATCACGGCATCGCGCGCGGTGACCATAATCACCGGCACATCCTTGTGCTTGCGGACACGCCGCAAGACCTCCATGCCGTTGAGCTGCGGCAACAGCACATCGAGCAGAATCAAATCGTAGTCGCGCTCCAGTGCCAGGTCCACGGCGGTGCGACCGTCGGCGGCGTGCTCCACCTGGTAGCCCTCGTGCTCCAGCTCGAGCGTCACAAAGCGGGCGATTTTCTCCTCGTCCTCTACGATCAAGATCCGTGCCATGCGTGCCCCCGTCTGCGATTACTTGTCGTCGTTCAGATTTTGCTTGATGTCGTCCGCGGCATTGGCAGCGCTGTCCATCAGGTTGTTGATGCTGCCGGGCACGTCGCCGTCGCTATCGATGCGGTAGCGCATGCCAAAGAACAGGCCAAGCAGCATCAGCCAAATCGTGGCGCCCCAGGCAAACAGCGCGACGATGGGAATCAGGATGGGGATGTTGAGGATGATCGCATCGCGGCGCGTGGCGATAAACTTGGTGTCCAGGCTCAGGCGGAAGAGCTTTTTGAGGTACTCCCACACGCTGTCCATCTTCTTGGAGAAGTCGGTCTTTTCGCTCGACTTTTCATAGGCGGCCTGCGCGGCGACCATCTCGGCCGAGGGCTCATCGGCCGGCGCGGACTCGGTGGCGGCGTGCGCCGACGTGGTCTGGGTCTTGCCCTGCGACTCGAGCCAAATAATGGCATCCAGAACGTTGCCGTCAGCGGCGTCGAGCGCGGCCTTGGCATCGGTGTAGCTCACGTTGCACTTGGTGCGGATGGTTTCAACTTTTTCGAGGTCGTCCATGACCTGTCCTTTCGTTCGATGGGCGCGAGCGTTGCGTTCGGCAGTCTGCGTTGCGCCGCCCCGCCCTTGGTCGAACTCTATAGTGCAGGTTATAGATTAAGCGATTCTTGAGCCAAGATTAATGTTGGATGAGTTTTTGGGTGGTGTGAGGGAGGAGCGGAATGTGTCTATTGGGTTGCGCGGGGGAGAAACGACTCACCTTTTGGGCTGCTGCCGACGAGGTCTAATACTTTTCCCGAGAAGTGAACGAGCTAAATCGGACCCCCGAAGCATCGACACTTTAGAGGTGCCGTTTCCTGCGGTTTCGGTGCTGGAATCCTGCGATTTTGCCGACGAAAAATGTGGATGCTTCAGGGGTCCAAAAACAGACGTTCACTTCGCGGAAAAGTATTAGACCTCGATAGCGGGGGATGGGGTGCCGGTGCAAAACAGCGTTATGGGTTGGTCGAGCAGGTGGTTTTGAGGCGACTGGGACATGGCGGGCGGTCGATCACCTATACTGGTTGGGCTCAACTGGAGAGGTGATAACTAGTTATGAAATCAATCAATGTTGCAGCAGCGGTTATTCAGAAGGACGGAAAAATCCTGAGCTGTCAGCGCGGCTATGGCGAGTTTAAAGACGGCTGGGAATTTCCGGGCGGCAAGCTCGAGCCGGGCGAGACCGGCGAGCAGGCAATCGTGCGCGAGATTCAAGAAGAGCTCGAGGTCACGATCGGTAACCTCGACTATCTTTGCACGGTCGAACACGATTATGAGACGTTCCACCTGTCGATGCAGTGCTACCTGGCTAACATCCTTTCGGGGGAGTTCAAAGAGCACGCTCATGAGGATATGAAATGGCTTGATACCAATAACCTGTGGGATGTCGATTGGCTTCCGGCGGACGTTAAGGTTGTCGATGAGCTCGAAAAGAAGCTCGGGCTTAAGTAGACAGAAGGAGCGGGTGCCATATGGCGACTCGCTCCTTTTTTGTTATTACTCGGCCTCGCTCAAATCGCTGAGCATAAACTCGTAAATGTCCTGCCTCACGGGCGCATTGAGCTCATATTCGATTTCGACGGCGTTGTCGCCGCTCTTAGTTTTAATAGCTTCGAACTCGCCGGTCGGATGCATTTCGCCTAAGAAATAGAACTCCTTGCCACCCTTATCGTCCTTGTTCTTTCGCATAAACAAATACGTCTTCAGGCCGTTTCCCGGCCATGCCTGCAGTCGCAGAATCTCGGGGGAGTTGAGCGTGCGGTTGCCCTTCGAGATTGCGATGAGCTTGCTCGGCGAAACAAAGCGGTCTTCATACTGAATTGACTCACTAATGTCGGGCGCCTTGTCATAGTTAATGAACACGGGGAATGTATTGGTCTTCTCGTCGTAAAAATAGCCGCCAAGATTTTGGCCGTTGATGTTCTTTTCCCAGTTCATCAAGCGGCAAACCTCTTCGTACGTGTACTTGGCGTTGAGAACGAAATTTGTGTTTTCGTACGTCTCGGCATAGTCGAGTCGGTTGCGCGCAATACCAAAATCCAGCACCTCGAGAATCTGACGCTTGAACTCTGCGTTGCGCAGGGCGGTCGCAAACGCTTCGGTCAGACGAGGTCCGCATCCATCGTCAATAAGCAGGGAAACGAAATCCTTAGGAGTGGCAAAGTCGCCCTTAAGGACTGCGATTGCCGACCTAACGGCGCTGTCCTTAAGCTGTGCGCGGTAGTTTCTAAGCGCAGCCTCGCGCATATGCCGGTAGCCCTCGTGTCCGGCTTCGACGAGCGTTTGAAGCAAATAGAGGTCCTCGAATCGCTTGCCCGCGGCAAGTTTTTGAGAAATAAATTTGAGAATCTTGGTTTGATCAGAGGAAAATTGAACCGTATAGTCCGGCTCGTATTTGGAAAGAAATGCGTGGTAGGACCCCAGGCCGCTATTCTTGAAGATAAGCAGCGGATCGATGGAGCCGTTACGATCAAATTCGAGCAGCGAGGGAATCTTGCCGAGTTTTTGGCGCAAGTCGAGATATTCGTTTTTCAAAAACCTGACGGAGGTGAAATCGCCGCCGTCGATGGCCTTGTAAATGCGTGCCTCGGAAATACGATCGAAGCTCACGGTCGAGCATCCGGGGATCGCCGAATCGCCCTCTTGGACAAGACGGCGCAGGCGGTCTTTGTTATACGTCTTGTCACCCGAAAGCGCGATGGGCACCAAGAAGTTGCTCTGGTAGTTGCCAATAAAGTCGAGCACCAGTGCGTATTCCTTGCCATCATTCAGGCGCAAACCTCGTCCGAGCTGTTGAATAAAGATGATTGCGGAGTCGGTGCGTCGAAGCATGATGATCTGATTGAGCGAGGGGATGTCGACGCCTTCGTTCATGATATCGACCGAGAAAATGTACTCGAGCTCGCCGGCTTCAAGTCGGCTGATCGCGGCATCGCGGACCTCATCGGAATCTTGACCGCTAATTGCAGCCGTTCGATATCCGAGAGCGTTGAATTTGCGCGACAGTTCTTCGGCCTCGGCGTTTCGATTGCAGAAAATTAAGCCCCTGCGGTTGCTTTTGGTGACGCTATACTCTTCGATTTTCTCGGTGATGTGACGCACGCGCTCATCGGACGTCAAGCGCCCGAACAGGGCGGTATCTTCGATTGTCTCATCGTCAATCTCCAGATCGTGAATGCCAAAATAATGGAAGGGGGCTAGCATCTCCTCGGCCAAAGCGTCCTGCAGCGTGATCTGGAACGCGATGACGTGATTGAAAAGGGCAAAGACGTCATAGCCGTCGGTGCGATTGGGTGTAGCGGTCATGCCCAGATAAAACCGAGGCGTAAAGTGCGACATGATGGATTGGTAACCCTGGGATCCCGTGCGGTGGGCCTCGTCGATGACGATGTAGTCGAACTCATCGGGACGGAAATCGCTCAGATGTTTGGCGACCGAAGAACACATGGCAAACACGCAGGTAGCATTGCTTATATTCTTGCCAGTTTGATAGGTGTCGAACGTATAGTTACTACCTAAGAGGCGTTCGTAGCTTGCACGGGAGGCGTCGATAATGCGCCGGCGGTGCGCAAGAAAGAGGACGCGCCGGGGTTTAGTTGCGAGCACGTCGAACGCCGAAAGGAAGGTCTTGCCGGTGCCGGTTGCCGAGACCAACAGGGCGCGGGTCTCGCCCTTGCGGTGGATTACACCGAGCGCCTCAAGGGCGCGCTGCTGCATTTTATTGGGCTTGATTTCTTCGAGGTCGTTCGTGGTTGGGCTAACGGCCGCCTGGAACGTCGGTTTCGATTTGGGCTTTGACGGACGTGCCGATCGATATGCGGCATAGTTCTCAATCCAGTCTTGGGAAAGCAAAACGGTTGAGGTGTCGTTCCACAACGAATTGAACTCGCCCCTCAGTTCGCCGAGTAGGCGGCTGTTCTCGACAGTCTGGTACAGCACGTTCCATTCTTTATTACAGGTGAGGGCGGTCTGCGTCATGTTCGAGCTGCCGACGATGACCGTGCTGGTTTCGCCCTTATCAAAAATGTATCCCTTGGCATGCAAATTACCCTGGAATACGCGAACTTCCATGTTGTCGTATTCCAGGAGCTTGCGAAAGACATCGGGTGAGTTGAAGTTGAGATAGGTGGACGTGAGCAGCCTGCCCTTAATGCCACGCTGCTTGAGCTCCTGGAACGTCTCGACCAGGATTTGAAGGCCGCCGTCTGCAACAAACGCTACGCAAAAGTCAAAAGAGCCGCAGGCTGAGAGCTGCTCCTTGATAACGGATAGTAGTGTTCCGCCTGTCGCCTTCGAGTTGGCGATGAGCTTGGGTGAATCGTTCTCGCGTGTAAGCGAGTCGAATTCAATATCAATCTGTCGCTGCGTAGTCATCCCGGCAAACCTTTCGAAAGACTATGTTGGCGCCAGGATAACAGATCGATCGTTCGTATTTTAGATGTATGACGATTGGGGTTGGCAGTTTGGCATGAGCTTGCACACGTGTCCGCACGACATGTGACACTTGCCCTGCCGCCCTGCTCTGCCGCGGCGGCATGTACCTGAACAACGACCCTCTAAGGAGTTCGATTTTGATGAGTGACAACACCAAGCATCTCGCAAAGAAATGCGTCAAGGACGCGGGGCCGTGCCTCGCGTTGTGCCTTGCCGGCGCAGCGGTCGCGCTGCTGGCTGTTCTGGGGCCGTTCGACGTGCTCCGAAGTGTCAGCTCTCTGCACGTTTGCATGGCCCTTGCCGGCGCCATGATAACCGGCGGCGTGCTCGATCTGATTTTTTGGGTGCTTGACCCGTTTGGATGGAAAAATGAAGGGTAAGCCCTAAGGGATGGATGCCCCGCAGCAACAGGAGGTCCCCGTGATCTGGTTTACCAGCGATACTCATTTTGGACACGAGAACATGCTACGGCTTAGCGATAGGCCTTGGTCGGCTGTTGCGCAGATGAACGACGCCATGGTCGCCAACATTAACAGCAAGGTTGCTGCGGATGACGAGCTCTACATCTTGGGCGACTTCAGCTTTAAGATGACGGTCCAAGACGCCTATGAGCTGCGCAAAAGCATTACATGCAAGCGCGTTCATCTGCTGCCCGGCAATCACGATAAAGACTGGACGCAGTCTGCGGTAGCGGATGCTTTTATCGTTGAGCCGCCCATTTGCGTGCTCAAGATCGACCGCCAAAAAATCGTGCTGAGCCACTATCCTATGGCTGACTGGCAGGGCATGTCGCACGGCAGCTGGCATTTGCACGGGCATATCCACAGTTGCGGCGGCGCGTACAACAAGTTCAACCTCAGGCAGGGGCTGCTGCGCTATGACGTGGGCGTGGATGCTAACAGCTACGCC
This sequence comes from uncultured Collinsella sp., assembly GCA_958418185.1. GTDB lineage: Bacteria > Actinomycetota > Coriobacteriia > Coriobacteriales > Coriobacteriaceae > Collinsella. The sequence continues at coordinate 7,430 of CATZEP010000018.1, read as the reverse complement.
CCCGTGAGCCTGGAAGAGCTCAGGTCGCGGTTTGCACAGGTAGACGAGCCGGTGTGTTGCGTTAAATGGCCGTGGTGGGTCAACGCCACGGGTGACGAGCAGATTGAGCACGATCTCGAAACATATAAGAGGGAAGTGGTAATCCGATGACGGTCTATGTGACGGGCGATATTCACGGCGGCCTCGACATGCAAAAGCTGCGCGATTGGGAGCTTGGGGATAGCCTGACGAGCGACGACTATCTCATCGTCGCCGGCGACTTTGGCTTTCCGTGGGATTTCTCTGCCGAAGAATGTGCCGACATCGCTTGGCTGGAGTCGCGCCCCTATACCGTGCTGCTCGTCGACGGCAACCACGAGCGTTTCGATCACTGGGCGGAGCGTCCCATGGAGTTGTGGCACGGTGGGCTGACGCAGCGTCTGTCGGATACCTCCCCCATACGGCGCCTGACGCGCGGCGAGGTTTTTGAGCTCGACGGCTCAACGATTTTTACCATGGGCGGCGCCACGAGTGTGGATAAGGAATACCGCATTCCCCATTCCAGCTGGTGGCCGCAGGAGCTGCCGGACGAGCGCAACTTTGAGGAGGCGCGGGCAAAGCTCGACAGCGTGGGTTGGAAGGTCGACTACGTGGTCACCCACACCTGCTCGACGCGCATGCTTTCGCCCACGCTTTATCCGGCACCCGGCTGGAATTACCCCGCCGTTGATCGGCTTACGGCATTTTTCGATGAGCTGGAAGATCGCATGGACTACAAGCGCTGGTACTACGGGCATTTCCATCGGGATGCCAACCCGGCCGAGCGTCACACCGTACTCTACGACTGCATCGTTCACCTGGGCGACGAACTCCAACTCTGGGATGTTGCGTAGGGGCGCGGACGCATGAGCTTCGTGGCGAACCAAAACCGATTTGTTAAGGGATTTACTCCCAAGCCGGCTTGCGCTCGAGCAACGTTTTCGCAGCTTCAGGCGTGGGAGAGTCAAGTATTTCGCAGACCGCATCGAACCCCTCTGGCGAAAGCTGGGTTGTTGATACTTTGGCAATGTCGCTATCGAGGTGCTCGTCAGGGCAGGCTGTCGTCTGTTGCATGCCTGTCCTTCCATCCATAACGATGTTCTCCCGGTGTGCGCGGATAACGTCCCAGCTAAAGTGCTCGACCAGCTGCTCGGCAGAGCGTGGCGTGGCGTCCGGCGCGATGCCCGTTTGCCCGGCGAGCCAGCCCAGCAGCGCCTCGGGCGTGCCAAAGCGGGCGCGGAGCTCGCCCAGGTCCAGATCGCGGTCGCGCTTGGAAAGGCGGCGGCCATCCGGTGACATGAGCAGCGGAATATGTGCGTAGTGCGGCGTGGGAAGTCCCAGCAGATGCTGCAGGTAGATTTGGCGCGGCGTGGAGCCCAGCAGGTCGCATCCGCGCACGACCTCGGTGACGCCCATGGCAGCGTCGTCGACCACCACGGCTAGCTGATAGGCAAAAACGCCGTCGCTGCGGCGCACCAAAAAATCGCCGCACTCGGTGGCGAGTGCCTCGCATTGGGCCCCGTACGTGCGGTCCACGAATTCGATCACGTCGCCTGCGAGGTCGTCGATGTCGGGCACGCGTAGGCGCGTGGCCGGGGCGCGCAGGGCACTGCGGCGGGCGACCTCTTCGGCCGAAAGGCCTCGGCAGGCGCCGCGGTAGATGGGCGTGCCGTCGCTGGCGTGCGGCGCGCTGGCGGCGTGGAGCTCGGCGCGCGTGCAAAAGCAGGGATAGGTGAGGCCGGCGTCTTGCAGCTGGTGCAAGGCGCTCTCGTACAGGTCGAGGCGATCGTGCTGGTAGTAGGGGCCTTCGTCCCACTGAAGCCCTAGCCAGGCCAGATCGTCAATCAGCTGAGCGGCAAGCTCGGGGCGCTTGCAGCGATCGTCCAGGTCCTCGATGCGCAGCACGATGTTGCCGCCCTGGCTGCGGGCCGAAAGCCACGAGCACAGGCAACTGAACACGTTGCCCAGGTGCATGCGGCCCGAGGGCGACGGGGCAAAACGGCCCACGACAGGTGCGGGAACGGAGGCGGGTTGCGACGTTGGTGCATCCGCGGCGGGCGTTACTATGTTGCGTGTTTTGATATCCATGCGGACGAGTATAGCGCGGGGCACGGTAGGGAAGGCGTTTCCGTGGCTCGCAAGTTGGCGGCGCTGCGCATTGCGCACGGTGGGTCTGCGGCCCAACGTCTCGATCGCCGTACGCCGACTCGGCCTCACAAACGACAGAAACCCCGGCAGCTCTTCGCAACTGCCGGGGTTTCCGCGGAAAAGGGGGACATGATCCTCGAGCGAACGGCAAAGGGGCAAACCGTTTTCGCTCAATTGTTTTATGCCCCTCGACTGGCGGCTCAATCAGCGTATGCCGCGCCCACACAAAGCCGCTACACCTGTGACGGAGCTGTGAAGTGGTATCTATTGCTGGCGCAGGACTCGGCCAAAGAGCGTCCCAAACGACAAATTTGTTGCAGTCCGTCGGTTCAACCCAATGATCCGTTTTCCTCCGTCCCCAATAGATCATTAGGAACGTCCCTAAGTGCCAGACTCGGGTGGGACTTTTGTCCCATTTGACGTTCCGTTGGCCCAGATATTCGTCATGCGTACCCGCAAACGTGGGACAATGGCGCTGTTGGTTTTACAGACAAAGGATGTGCCTATGAACACCCTCGCCGCCAAAGTCAGCCGGCAGCGCCGCCCGTTTGCGCGATTTGTTTCCATTTGCGCGCTCGTCGCGTGCGCACTGCTGCTGTTGCCCGCCGTTGCACGTGCCGACGGCTACTCCATGACCCAAACCTATATCGGTGCCACGGTCGAGGCCGACGGCTCGCTGACCGTTGTCGAGGGACGCCAGTTTGATTTCGATGACGACATCAACGGCGTGTTTTGGGAGATCAATACAGGCTCTAACCAGCAGGGCGGCGCGGCGGGCGTCAATGTGCTGAGCGTCGAGGAAGACGACACCGCGTTTAACAAGGTCGACAGCGCAAACAAAGGCGACAACGGCGTCTATACGGTTGAGCAGTCCGACAGCGGCGTAAGAATCAAGGTGTTCAGCCCCCACGAGAGCGGCGACAGCGCGATCTATTACGTGAGTTACACCATGACCGGTGCGGTTATGAACTGGTCCGATACCGCCGAGCTCTACTGGAAGTTTGTGGGCGACGGCTGGTCTGCGGATTCCGATGATGTCGAGATGGAAGTGTGCTTCGCAAATGCCGCCGCCGGGACGGCGGCCGTCAAGGGCGATAACTTCCGCGCATGGGGCCACGGCCCGCTGACGGGCGACGTATCGCTCGATGCGGATGAACCCATGGTCACCTATACCATTCCCTGCGTGCATCAGGGCGAATTCGCCGAGGCGCGCATCACCTTCCCCAGCGATTGGGTGCCTTGGCTTTCCGCTTCGAGCGAGGAGCGCATGCCGACAATCCTGAGCGAGGAGAAGGCATGGGCCGACGAGGCTAACGCCCGCCGCGCTCACGCTCGCATGATTGCCAATGTACTTGCCGTACTAAGTGTTGTCGCGGCGGTGGCCTTTACCGGCACAATCGTTGTGCTCAAGCTGCGCCGCCGCAAGCCCAAGCCGCTTTTCCAGGACGAATATTTCCGCGATGTGCCTTCGGCCGACCATCCCGCTGTGCTTTCGGCCCTCATGAGCTGGAACGAGGTGCCCGATCAGGCATATATCGCCACGCTCATGAAGCTCACCGACGACCGTGTGATTAAGCTGGAGCAGGCGACCGTGACTAAGGCTAAGAAGGGTCTGTTGGGGCGTGAAAAAGAAGAGCAGACGTATCGCGTGACGGTGAGTGATGCGGGCTGGAAGTCGGCCAAGGGCATTGACCACATGGTGCTCAAGGTCTTCTTTGCCGGTGCTAAGCCCGACGAGAACGGCGATCGCTCGCGCACGTTCGACGAGCTGCAGCACTACGTCAAGCAGCACGCTACACCCGTGGGCGACAAGCTCGAGGACTATCAGAACACCGTTAAGGGCAAGCTGGCCGATAGCGAGTACATTGCCTCGGACGGCATTGTCGCAATGGTGTTTTGCCTGGTTCTTGGTATTCTGATCGCCTGTATTCCCGCGGGATCCATCTTCTTTACCGACGGCGCACAGGCGAACATTATCGCCGCGGTTATCTCGGTGCCGATTGTGCTGGTGGGTATTGGCGTGGGCCTTACGTTCCGCCGCTTTACGCCGGAGGGCGCCGAGGTGGCGGCTCGCTGCAAGGCGCTCAAGCATTGGCTTGAGGATTTCACGCGTCTAAAGGAAGCCGTCCCCGGCGATCTGGTCCTGTGGAATAAACTTCTGGTGATGGGTGCGGCGCTGGGTGTTTCGAAGGAAGTCCTGCGTCAGCTTGCCGAGGCTGTTCCTCCCGAGGTGCGCGAGGCCGACGGTTTCTACGACAATTACCCCTGCTACTGGTGGTACTACCATCATTACGGTACCGAGTCGCCGCTCGATTCGTTCGACGGCGTGTATCACGAGAGCATCCGTGAGCTGGCATCGAGCTCCGACAGCTCGAGCGGCGGCGGAGGCGGCGGCTTCTCGGGCGGCGGAGGCGGCGGCGTCGGCGGAGGCGGCGGCGGAACGTTCTAGCGGTCGTAAATTATGGGATGGGCTTTTCTCGACAGCCGTCGGGGGAAGCCCATCCCTTTTTATGCGCTACCTACGAAGACTGTCCCCAACGACTAGTCACTGGGGACGTTCCTAAATGACTAGGTATGGCTGCTGGGCCTAGGCTGTTAGGTCGAGTTCGTAGAGGAAGCTTTCGCGCGGCATGTCGTGACGGCGCTCTTCGCGGTTGGCGCGGTGCGTGGCCGTGCGCTTAAAGCCATGCAGCTCGTAGAACTTCCACGAGCAGTTGGAGTCGGTGTACAGGTGCGCCCTCGTCGCCCCGCGCGAGGATAGGTACGAGACTGCGGCGTCGAGCAACACCGAGCCAACGCCCAGGCCATGGACGTCGCGATCTACGGCAAGCAGCGTGACCTCGTTGTCGTGTGGCAACGGGCTGCTTTCGAGCAGGCGGTTGTTGGTTCGGATGGTTGCGCGCACAAACGAGAGATACTCGGCGCAGGCATCGGGCTCCAGCTCGCGCATTTGCGATAGCAGTGCGCGTTCGGTATCCAGCCATTGTTCCTTAACGGTGGCGCCGGAGCTCTGTCCCGCACGCGCGAGCGCAATGCCGCGCGCCTGACCGTCGATTACGGCAACCTGCGAAAACGTCGAAGACGAAAGGCAATAGGCGAGGTCGCATGCGGCCTCGAGGCGGTTGTACTCATCGTTATCCGAATTGTTATGCCAAAGCTGCTGCAGAATCAACGCGATGGCGTCGAAGTCTTCGGTATCAAACGGTCGGTAGAGAACCCGCGAGACCATGGTGCCTCTTTCTTTTGCGGATGCATATCGAGCACAGTTCTACCACGCTATTGGCATCTAATTATGGTGCCCCTGTGTTCCATGAACTCACCGTGCCCGGTGCCGTGCCCATCCCCTCCGCTCGCAAACTTTTTCTGCATATGCGCCCGTTGCGGGGTGCATCGATGCGCTCGATGCGCTACATTGAATCAGTATTTTCAATGCCGCTGCGCGAGCGCTGCAGATCGACGTATCACCGACTCACAGAGCACGGCGGCGTACCAGACAGGAGGACTGCATGGGATCTGATGTGAAGATCGCACGCGCGTTGATCTCGGTTACCGATAAGACGGGCGTCGTCGATTTCGCACGGACGCTGGTCGATGACTTTGGCGTCGAGATCATCTCTACGGGCGGCACGGCTCGTGCCATCGAGGACGCGGGCGTCCCCGTAACCCCCATCGAGGAGTTCACGGGCTATCCCGAGATGATGGACGGCCGCGTTAAGACCCTGCACCCCAAGGTTCACGGCGCGCTGCTGGCCCGCCGCGATTCCGAGCAACACATGCAGGAGGCGGCACAGCACGGCATTAAGCTGATCGACCTGGTCGTCGTCAACCTGTACGAGTTCGAGAAGACCGTCGCCAACCCCGAGGTCACCTTCGCGGATGCCATCGAGCACATCGACATCGGCGGTCCTTCCATGCTGCGCTCTGCCGCCAAGAACGCCGCGAGCGTTACCGTCATCTCCGACCCGGCCGACTATGATGCCGTCCTGGCCGAGATGCGCGAGACCGGTGGCTGCACCACGCTTTCCACCCGTCGTCGCCTGCAGGTGAAGGTCTACCAGACCACCGCCGCCTACGACACGGCTATCTCCCGTTGGCTCGCCGCCCACGCAAGCGACGTGGCGGACACCTCTGCCAAGCTCGAGATCTCGCTGGAGAAGGTCGACGACCTGCGCTATGGCGAGAATCCTCAGCAGAAGGCCACGGTCTATCGCTTTGCCGAGGGCTGCGAGAATACCGCGAGCTCGCAGTTCCCGCTCGTGGGCTCCGAGCAGATCCAGGGCAAGCCGCTCAGCTACAACAACTATCTGGATGCCGACGCCGCTTGGAACCTAGTCCGCGAGTTCGACGAGCCGGCCTGCGTGATCCTCAAGCATCAGAACCCCTGCGGCTCCGCCGTGGCCGAGGACATCACGGCCGCCTACGACCGCGCCTTCGCCTGCGATCCCAAGAGCGCCTTCGGCGGCATCATCGCCTGCAACCGCGAGGTTCCCTATGAGCTGGTTGAGCACTTTGCCGATCAGAACAAGCAGTTCGTCGAGGTTATCATCGCTCCGAGCTACACTGCCGAGGCGCTCGAGCGCATGGCCAAGCGCCCCAACCTGCGCGTGCTGGCCACCGGCGGCGTGGACCACGGCGCCCAGGTGGAGCTGCGCTCCGTCGATGGCGGCATGCTGGTGCAGGAGGTCGACCACGTGACCGAGGATCCTGCGACCTTTACGTTCCCCACCGACCGCAAGCCCACCGACGCCGAGATGGCCGAGCTCGAGTTTGCCTGGAAGGTCTGCAAGGGCGTCAAGTCCAACGCCATCCTGGTTTCCAAGGGTAAGGCCGGCATTGGCATGGGCCCGGGTCAGCCCAACCGCGTTGACTCTGCGCTGCTTGCCTGCGAGCGCGCCGAGGACTTCTGCGAGCGCGAGGGCGTGGAGAAGGGCGGCTTTGCCTGTGCAAGCGACGCGTTCTTCCCGTTCCGCGACAACGTCGACGTGCTCGCCGCGCACGGCGTGACCTGCATCATCCAGCCCGGCGGCTCCAAGCGCGACGACGAGAGCGTCCAGGCCTGCAACGAGCATGGTATTGCGATGGTCTTCACAGGGGCCAGGCATTTTAGGCACTAGAGGCTTTCCCAAGCACCCGACCTTGCCTCTCAAACCGTCGCTTGCGTACATTTAGTACGCGGCGCTCCTCTTTCGGGGCAATCTCGGGCACTTGGAAAACCCTTAATGGGATGTTGTTCTATCCCATTAAGCCGATCGGTCGCCTGACCG
>CATZEP010000017.1 GCA_958418185.1 uncultured Collinsella sp. | reverse complement strand
GTCTAACCAGTTGCGCCAAGGAGGCACCATGGACTACAAGATCACCGGCTATGAGCCCGCCCAGCTGTTCCATTTCTTTGAGGAGGTCAGCGCGATCCCCCGTGGGTCTGGCAATGAGAAGGGCATCAGCGATTTCCTGGTCGCGTTTGCCAAGGAGCGCGACCTCGATGTGTATCAGGACGAGGTCTACAACGTCATCATTCGCAAGCCCGCATCTGCCGGTGCCGAGAATGCCCCGACCGTGATGCTGCAGGGCCACATCGATATGGTGTGCGACAAGTTGGGCTCCGTTGAGCACGACTTTACGACCGATGGTATCGACCTGGTCGTCAAGGACGGCGTCCTCACCGCTAACGGCACCACTCTGGGCGCCGACAACGGTATCGCCGTCGCGCTTATGCTTACCGTGCTCAACGACGATTCGATTGCCCATCCGGCCCTCGAGTGCGTATTCACCACCGACGAGGAGACTGGCCTGGTCGGTGCCGAGACGCTCGACAAGTCCCAGATTAGCGCCCGCACTATGATCAACCTTGACTCCGAGGAAGAGGGCGTTGCCACCGTCAGCTGCGCCGGCGGCGTCGTCGTTACCTACACCTGCCCCATCGTGCGCGAGCACAAGACCGGTAGCACCCTCACGCTCGACATCTCCGGCCTGCTGGGCGGTCACTCCGGCAGCGATATCAACCTGGAGCGCGGCAACGGCAACCTCATCATGGCCCGCATCATCGACCGCCTGATGGTCGCTGGCGAGTCCGCCATCGTCAGCTTTAACGGCGGCACTAAAGACAACGCCATCAACCGTGAGTGCAAGGCTGTTCTGGTCTACGCCGACCACGCTGCCGCCGAGGCCGCGGCCCAGATCGCAAAGGGCATCATCGCCGACGTTACTGCCGAGCTCGAGGTCTTCGACCCCGGCTTTACCTGCACCGTTGAGATTGCCGACAACGCCGAGGTCGAGGCCATGGACCAGAAGTCCGCGCTTGCCCTCATCCGCGCCCTGCGTCTTGCCCCTAACGGCGTGATTCGCCGCAACGTCGCCACCGACGGCTCCGTCGAGGTTTCCTCCAACATCGGTGTGGTTGCCACTTCTGACGACGAGGTCAAGATCATGCTGTCCCCGCGCTCCTCGATCACCTCGCTGCAGAACGAGTTCAAGGATCGCCTCCAGACGCTGGCCGATGTCCTGGGCTTCGACGCCAAGTTTGAGTTCGAGTATCCCGGTTGGAGCTATGCCGAGCATTCGCCGGTCCGCGACGTCTTTGTCGAGAGCTATCGCGAGCTCTTTGGCTCCGAGCTGCGCATCGAGTCCATTCACGCCGGCCTTGAGTGCGGTCTGTTTGCCGAGGCTCTGCACGGTCTAGACGCCATCGCCGTGGGTCCGACGCTCTCCGATGTCCACACCCCGGACGAGAGCATGGAGCTCGCTTCTGCCGAACGCTTCTACGAGCTGCTCATCGACGTCCTCAAGCGCCTTGCCGCGTAAAGGTTGCGCTAGCAGCAGTCCGAGTCACGTGCTAGCGGATTGCAAATGACATTACGAGAGGGGGCATCCGAGCTTTTGCGACGGGTGCCCCCTCTCTTTTGTTTGATAATTGCGAAATTACAGCTACCTAGTCCATTTCCGCCCTGATGAGGTCGAGGGTGCGTTGGCAGTTTTCGCGGACGGGGCCGAGCATATGCTCGCGCAGGTCCGCCATGCCGGGCAGGTCGGCGTATTCGTCCATGACCTCTTCCATGCAAATGGGTACCTCGTAGGCGAGGTCCATCATGGTCGCAAAGCAAAACTTCTCGGATAGCCCGGCATCGGTGAGTGCCGCCTCCAACGCGGGGTCACCCATACCGTGGTATCGGCGGATAGCGCCTGGACCGATGCGCCCCACACGATTTTCGCCGCCAACGCTCATGGCAAGGCGCGCCCGGCGGCGCATGCGCTCATACGCCAAGCCCGACGCGACATCGTACATTCGAGCCATCATGGCTGCGCCGTCGTTTCCAAGGAGCAGGGAATAGTTTTTCGCATGCGCATCCGGTGCGCCGATAATGGCGTTGAAGAACAGTATCTGCGTAAACAGATACAGGTTAAGTTGATGGTGGCTCGTATTTACGAGGAGCTCTTGAATGTCGCGGGTGGTCGGGCCGCCGTCTGCCGTGTACTTTTGAGCGGGCATCACTCCAAGGGCCTGACAGAGGTCTTCTTGGTGTAGACGTCTGATTGTTCCGTCCTTGGCTTTCACGCGGTCGTAACGCTCAACAATGAGGGCGGGCTCGTCCTCAAATAAGCGATATTCAACGTTCGCCGTTGCGATACCCGCGCGCTGGGCGCTTTTCATGCAGACAAACTCATTAAGAGCCTCAAGTTTAAATCCGATAACGCCATTTTTGAAAATATGCGTCGTGGGCGAGGAGCCCGCGCATTCGCACCAGTGACCGTCTATAAGCGCGAGCGCGAACTTGCCCTGGTTGCCCCCAAGTGACCAACTTTCATCTAGGCCCATCCACGATGCCTCGCGGTCATCTCTGATCGACTTGAGACGGAGAGCAATATCGTGGTCGTCTATAGGGCGGTATTCGCCGTCGCGATGCAGGACGGCGTCGACGTCTTCTTCGTCACAAAACTGTACTCCGCCCGGACAGTCGAGTCCGATATGGCTGAGCAGCGCAACGGCATTGTTGGGTCTAACGTCGAATTCGGCAGCAATCGCTTTTCGCTGATCCTCGCTGTCGGGTAGAAGGCCAAACAGGTACGGATTCATGACCTGTTGTCCGTATGTGCGATTCGATACGGGTATGTTGGTCGATAGGGCTGGCCCGTCATAGTCATGATCGTAGGTAAAGCTGATAAGACCGTTCTCATCTTGCGTGAGCGTTCCCGCAGGTACGCCGCAAATAATGGTCCGAAGTGATGTTCTGGCCATTGGCTATTTCCCGTCAGGCTTTGGTTGGACAGATGCGTTTGCGGCAATCGAGACTCCGAGATTGGACATGGCGAAATCTGCGAAGGCTTTGTCGTAGAGTTCAGACGTAAAGGGGGCGTCTGCAAGAACCGGAATGGCGGCGCAGCAACGGTAGCTATGAGAGGAACGTTGAGCGCGATGGCGTCTGGGGGTACTGTGAGGTTGCAAATCGGCACGCGGAACGTTGGCTGATTGCTCATTTTTCGTTTCGCCTATATCCCCTTGAGCGGCGAGCGCCAGTCCGAGAGCATTGAAGATTGCCAATAGCTTGTCGAGTCGAATGCCGGTGGCATCTCCTAGCTCGAGCGATGCGAGCAGACGCTCCGAAACACCGGCTTTTTTAGCGAGGGTCGCACGGGTGATTCCCTGTGACTCGCGTGCCTGGCGCACGTAGATGCCAGCTTGGCGCGGCGTGGTGATGGGAAAGGTATCCACGGCAATCTCCTAACGTGCAGACTTTTGCATATCAGTATGACATGCAAAAGTCTGCACGAAAAGGCCTTATGCAAAACTCTGCATGAGACTTCCACGTTGACGTTGAGCTTATGAGAGGCGTTTTTTATATCGCGAGGATCCCCAGATGCTCAAGCAGAATCTTGAGGCCGATGAGGATGAGCACGACGCCGCCCACGATGGTGGCAGGCTTTTCGTAGCGCGCGCCAAAGGTATGGCCGATCGCCACGCCGGCGATGGAGAAGATAAAGGTTGTGATGCCTATAAGCGATACAGCGGGCACGATGTCAACCGAGAGCGCCGCAAACGAGATGCCTACGGCCAGGGCGTCAATCGAGGTGGCAATGGCGAGAACCAGGTATTCTACCAGGTCAATCTTCTCGGCATTCTTGTTGTCGCTCTCGTCCTCGTCCTCGGTAAAGGCCTCCCACAGCATTTTGCCGCCGATGAAGGCGAGCAGGATAAAGGCGATCCAATGGTCGATGGGTCCGATGATGCCCATGAATTGGCTGCCGAGCGCCCATCCGATTACGGGCATGCCGGCCTGAAAGCCGCCAAAGAACAGGCCGAGCACCACGGCGACTTTAAGATTGATATTTTTCATGCCGAGGCCCTTGCAGATGGAAACGGCAAAGGCGTCCATCGAAAGGCCAACAGCGAGCAACACGAGCTCTGCGAGTCCCATAGTCTGGCTCCCTCTCTGCGGGCGAGCCCGATTACGTGACTACTCCCTCATTTATATGAGACCCGATGCTACCACATGAGCAGTCAAAAGAGCCTCGTCCCAAATGAGCTACCTAAGCGGTGTTCGCTCATTCTGTAAGCATCGGATTTCGTGGCTGCTGCGGGGACAAACCGTGAGAAACTATTTAGCGTTTATGGAGCGTATACGATGGGAGCGATGCCTTGGATAAGAACGAGCTGCAAAAGCGTATGGAACAGGCTATTCGCCTGACGGCACCTGGTCAGCCGATCCGCACTGCCCTCGACATGATCATCGCCGGTCACCTGGGCGCCCTTATCTGCGTCGGCGACACCGAAAACGTGCTCGCTGCCGGTAACGACGGCTTCCCGCTCAACATTTCGTTCACCTCGAACCGTCTGTTCGAGCTCTCCAAGATGGACGGTGCCATCGTCATCGACGGCGACCTCACCCAGATCCTGCGCGCCAACTTCCACCTCAATCCCGATCCCTCGCTCGCCACGAGCGAGACGGGCATGCGTCATCGCACCGCCGCTCGCATGTCGGTGCTCACCGACGCCATCGTGATCTCGGTCTCGGCCCGTCGTGCCGTCGTCAACGTGTACGTTCATGGCAAGAGCTACGAGATCCAGTCCGTGACCACCATCATGAGCTCGGTCAACCAGCTCGTCGCCACGCTCCAGACCACCCGTCAGTCGCTCGATCGCTCCCTGCTGCGCCTGACGGCCCTCGAGCTCGACGACTACGTCACGCTCGCCGACATTACCGGTATTTTCTCGAGCTTCGAGATCATGCAGCAGGCAAAGACCGAGCTTAAGGATTGCATCGTCAAGCTGGGCAACCAGGGCAAGCTCGTGCAGATGCAGCTCGAGCAGCTCGCCGGCTCCAGCATGGATACCGAGTACGACCTGATGATCCGCGACTACGCAAGTGATTCCTCCGAGGCAAACGCCGAGAAGATTCGCGCTGAGCTTGCCCGTATGACGCCCAAGGACTTGTCCGACCCGCAGCATGTTGCGGCGGTTCTGGGTTACGACGACCTGGACGAGGACTCCGTCATGACGCCGCTGGGCCTGCGCACGCTTTCGCGCGTGTCCGTCGTGCGCGACGGCGTGGCCGAGAAGATTGTCGACGAGTACGGCTCGCTGCAGGAGCTCATGGATGACATCAGCGAGGACCCGGAACGTCTGGGCGACTTTGGTGTCAACAACCCTGCCATTCTTGCGGACTCCCTGTACCGCATGAAGGGTACCAAACAGGGGAACGCATAATGGCGCCCGTATGCGCCGTGGTCGTTGCCGGTGGCAGCGGCCAGCGCTTTGGTAACCCCGGTGGCAAGCAGCTCGTCAATGTAGCGGGTCGTCCGCTTATGAGCTGGTCCATTCGCGCGTTTGATCGGAGCAAAAAGGTCGGCCACATCGTGGTGGTGTGTCCTGCCGAGCGTCGTGCCGAGATGCGCCGCCTGGCCATCGACCCGTTTGACTATGACACGCCTATCAGTTTTGCCGATGCCGGCAATACCCGTCAGGATTCCACCCGTGCCGGCGTGCATGCGGTTCCGGCGGGTTTCGAATATGTCGCCATCCACGACGGCGCCCGTCCGCTCATTACGACCGAGGCCATCGATCACGCTATCGACGTGCTCGTGAGCGACCGCGCCCTCGACGGTGTCGTGTGCGGTCAGCCCGCGATCGACACGCTCAAAATCGTCGATGGCGATAATATCGTCGAGACGCCGCCGCGCGAGCTCTATTGGGCCGCACAGACGCCGCAGGTCTTTAGCGTCGACGCCATGAAGCGCGCTCACGCCGCTGCTATCGCCGAGGGCTTTATCGGTACCGACGATTCATCGCTGGTCGAGCGCATGGGCGGGCGCGTCCGCTGTGTCCAGAGCCCGCGCGATAACCTTAAGGTGACGGTGCCCGAGGACCTGCGTCCCGTAACCGCGATTCTGCTCGGTCGCATGGCCGAGGGAGAGGACCTTCCCCATGTTCAGTAACCTGCGCATTGGCCATGGCTACGACGTCCACCGTTTGGTGGAGGGGCGTCGATGTATCATCGGCGGGGTCGACATCCCCTACGAGCGCGGCCTGCTGGGCCACTCGGATGCCGATGTGCTCGCGCACGCCTTGGCCGACGCCATTCTGGGTGCCTGCCGCGGGGGAGACATTGGAAAACTGTTCCCCGACACCGATCCTGCCTATGAGGGCGCCGACTCGATGGTGTTGCTTGCCCGCGTGATGGACTATGCGCGCGAGCTGGGTTTTGAGTTTGTCGATGCCGATTGCACCATTGCCTGCCAGCAGCCCAAGATCACCCCGCACCGCGATGCCATGCGCGCCAACCTTGCCCATGCCCTGGGCGTCGACGTCGAAAACGTGGGCGTCGCCGCCACTACGACCGAAAAGCTCGGCTGGGAAGGCCAAGGCGAGGGAATTGGCGCCTGGGCCGTCTGCCTGCTACAGAAAACCGTTAAGGAGTAACGAATGCGTATCTACAACAGCGCTACCCATAAAAAGGAAGAGTTCCAGCCCATCGAGTCCGGCAAGGTCCGCATGTACGTGTGCGGCCCCACGGTCTACGACAACATCCACATCGGCAATGCCCGCACGTTCATCAGCTTTGACGTGATTCGTCGCTGGCTCATTGCGAGCGGCTACGAGGTTACGTTCGCCCAGAACCTTACCGATGTCGATGACAAGATCATCAAGCGCGCCAACGAGCAAGGCCGTACGGCTGCCGAGGTCGCGACGGAGTTCTCCGACAAGTTCATCGGCGTCATGCGCGCCGCCAACGTGCTCGATCCCGATGTGCGCCCCCGCGCCACCAAGGAGATCGGCCCCATGATCGCCATGATCAAGACGCTTATCGAGCAGGGCCACGCTTACGCAGCCGATAACGGCGATGTGTACTTTGCCGTGCGCAGCGATCCCAACTATGGTCAGGTCTCGGGCCGCAACATCGACGACCTTATGGTAGGTGCGCGCATCGAGGAGAACGAGGACAAGAACGACCCGCTCGACTTTGCCCTGTGGAAGGCCGCCAAGCCCGGCGAGCCCAGCTGGCCGAGCCCCTGGGGCGAGGGCCGTCCCGGCTGGCACACCGAGTGCGCCGCCATGGTGCACCGCTACCTGGGCACCCCGATCGACATTCACGGCGGTGGCTCCGACCTTGCCTTCCCGCATCACGAGAACGAGTGCGCCCAGGCCACCTGCGCCTGGCACCAGGGCTTCTCCAACACCTGGATGCACACGGGCATGCTGCTGGTTGACGGCGAGAAGATGTCCAAGTCGCTCGGTAACTTCTTTACGCTGGCCGAGGTGCTCGAGCAGCACTCTGCCGCGGCTCTGCGCTTGCTGATGCTGCAGACGAGCTATCGCTCGCCGCTCGACTTCTCTTGGGAGCGCCTGGAGGGTGCCGAGAACTCGCTCACGCGTATCGCCGGTACGGTCGAGAACCTGCGCTGGGCCGCGAACCATGCGACGGCCGATGCCGAGGAGGCAGCATCTGAGGCGTTTGTCGCCAAGGCCGCCGAGACTCGTACTGCCTTTAAGGAGTGCATGGACGACGACTTTAACACTGCCGGTGCCATGGGTGCCGTCTTTGGCTTTGTGACCGAGTGCAACCAGTACCTGGAGCAGGCGGGCGACGCTGCCGACAAGGCCGCCGCGCTTGCCGCCGCCGACACGCTGGCCGAGTTGCTCGATACGTTTGGCGTTGAGCTTCCCGAGCCCAAGGTCGAGCTGCCGCTGGGCCTGCTGGGCGTTGCCGCCGGTTTGGTTGCCTACACGGGTGACGACGTGGACGAGGCCGCTGCCAAGATTCTCGAGGCCCGCGCCGAGGCCCGCGCCGCCAAGAACTGGGATCTGGCAGACGCCATCCGCGATCAGCTCAAGGACCTCGGGCTGACGATCGAGGATACCGCCGCCGGCACCCGTATTAAGAGTCTCTAGTATTTGTCGACCGTTCGAGGTGCGGCAGATTGCCTTGAAAGAGGAGGGCATAGACCTGGTGGTCATGCCCGACGATTGAAAGGCAAGGTGCCGTGGCTCGGACGGTCGATTCTTGTTCGTTATCTATTTAAGGAGGTCGCTTAATGGCCGACAATCGCAAGCGTGCGCCTCGTGGCGGCAAGCAGGCCGCTTCTGGCTCGCGTCCGATTCGCCGCAACGATCGCGCTGCCGCTCCCAAGGGCCAGCGCGATCGCACCCAGGCCGCACGTCCGCAGCGCGATCGCAACCGCGACGCTGTCCAGGCTCCCAAGGGCGAGTTTATCGAAGGTCGCCGTGCTGCCGCCGAGGCGCTGCGCACCGGTTTTCCCATCAAATGCGCGCTCATCGCCGAGGGCGGGGAGCGCGATGCCGCCCTGTCGCGTCTGGTCGATGACCTCAACGCCGCGGGCGTCCGCATTAAGTATGTACCGCGCGCGCAGCTCGATGCGCTGTCGAGCCATGGCGCTCACCAGGGCATTGCGCTCGAGGTTGGCAACTTCCCCTATGCCGATGTCGTCGATATCCTCGACCGCGCGGGCGAGGGCCCGGCGCTCGTCGTGGTACTCGACCACGTGACCGACGACGGCAACTTTGGCGCCATCGTGCGCTCCGCCGAGGTTGTGGGCGCGGCCGGTGTCATCATCGCCAACAAGCGCGCCGCCGGCGTGACCGTGGGCAGCTACAAGACCTCTGCCGGCGCCGTCATGCACCTGCCCATTGCGCAGGTTCCCAATATCGCCCGTACACTCGACGATCTTAAGGCCGCTGGCTTTTGGGTGGGCGGCGCCTCCGAGCACGCCGAGGGCAGCTGTTGGGATGCTCCCTTCGAGGGCCGTGTGGCGCTCGTCATGGGCTCCGAGGGCGACGGCATCTCGCGCCTGGTGCTCGAGAAATGCGACTTTTTGACCAAGCTTCCCCAGCGTGGCATGACCGAGAGCCTCAACGTTGCCCAGGCGACCACGGCGCTGTGTCTTGAGTGGCTGCGTCGCAACGCCGGCGAGCTCATGGGGGAGGAGTAGCGCATGTCCAAGAAGAACCGCGCCAAGTCCAAGGCCAAGCGCTTTGGCGAGGGCTCGGCCAAGCCGATTGTTTCGGCCGCGACCTATGGCGTGGGCGGCAATGCGTTTGCGCAGGCCATCGCCGATCCGGTCTCGACGGTGCACTCCAATAAGCCCGAGCTGCTGGTGGTCGACGGCTACAACGTGATCCACTGCACGCCGCGCTACGAAAAGCTCGTGTACGACCATTCCGACGATCCATACTCCAACGATGTTCACGATATGGCGCGCACCGCACTCATCAACGACGTGGCGGCGTTTGCCCAGGGCCGCTACGAGGCCGTGATTGTGTTTGACGGCGCGGGCAATATCTCCAGCGAGCGCCCCAACCTGCCGGCCCGCGGCGTGCGCATCGAGTTTTCGCCGACGGGCGTCTCTGCTGATACCGTGGTGCAGAAGCTCTGCATCGAGGCACGTGAGGAGGGCCGCGCGTGCTCTGTGGTATCGAGTGACGGCACAATTCAAGCCGTCGTCATGGGCAAGGGTGTTACGCGCATCTCGAGCCGCATGCTGGTGGACGAGATCAAACAGATCGACAAGGACGTGCACGAGGCTGAGGAAGCCCCGCAGATCAAGATGACTCTGGGCAGTCGCCTGAGCCCCGATGCCCTGGCAAAGCTCAAGGCCCTGCGCGGGAGGTAGGGGAGTTGGCGGGGCGATGCTGTCTCGCTAACTCCATTCAGCGATGTCGATCATTCTTTCGAGGCGCCATGTTAGCGCCTCTTTTAGATAAGGCAGTCTCGCTGTAAGAGCGTCGTTTTTGGATAGGATTTCGATTGCCTCGTCAACGAAACCCTCGAGCTTGTCGTCGTCAAACCAGCTCATATCCTCAACAAGCAGCATTTGTTTTGCGGGGCTTGAATGAAACTGCGCGCTGGTAAAACTGTGCTCTCCTGCCTTAAGCTCCTCTAGAGAAATGTTGCACCAGAGCGATGAGCCCGAATCGAAGATGGGGGCAGGTCTGCAAGCTAGCGTGTTGACGTTTCGCACAAGGCCAAAGTTACGCCAATGACGGTCATAGTTGGCGATGATGTCGTCGCACACGATCATGCGGTCAAGGGCATCCTTGACGCCTGTCACCCCGAGCTCCTCGCAGTTTGCTACATATCGCTCGTAGTCGGTTAGCCGTTCATCTGCGTTTGCGTGCTGGTTTACATAGAACGCAGGGACATACTCTTCTTCATCAGTTAAGAAGACATCGCATGTGCTCAGGGCGGAAGTGCCCGTGCCCTCGAGCGAGTAAGGCACATAATCGCAGGCGTTTAGGATGCGACGGTGGAGCGCGGTCGCCACCAGCTCGTTATAAGGTTCCTGGTCCAGGTGCGCTCCTGCCTTATGCAGAATTCGACGTTCGCCCTCGCACGTCCAGTACTTTTGAAGATTGCCGTCCGAGGTGTTATCGGGCTTTGCGGCAGCCGCTTTTCCCTCTGGGGCAAAGGGTGCAATGGTTAGCGAGACGTCATCAAAGGCGTTATTGAAGAAGTTGATATCCTCCCAGGTGAGACCGGAACCTTGGGGCCTAATCCAATACTGGTCGGATAAGGAGAGGCCGAGATTTCGCTGGACGAGTTCATCGGGAACATCGACTGCGGCTTCTGCAAGCAGGGAGGCTAGCCCAATGCGTGCGAGCGGGATACCGCGGCCGCGCCACCAGATGCGGAAGGAGTCTAGCGATATGGGGCTATTAGGGCCAAATACTCCAATAGGGGCGTGGGCGTAATCGATGTCGGCACCGATGTGGGTAAAGTCTTTTCGCGATGTGCTGTAGACCAGCTGAGCGACTTCGTACGTGCGGTTCATGAGGGTGAACGCGATCTCGCTCTTACCGTGGCCGCGGCGGGGACGTCCCCCCGTTTTGGTCACAGAGCGGAGTCGCGTGTCGACGCTGTCTTTGTCGATGAGCCATACACCAGAAGCCTTGCGGGCCTCAAGTGCTCCGTTTTTTATGAGCTCCTGCACCCTGCGCGGAGTGATGCCGAGCAGCTCGGCGGCTTCTTTGGTAGTAAGCATCGCGAAACCCTTCGTTAGAACGAATAGTTTTATATATAGCAATTGTAATTAAAACTATTCGTTCTAACGAATGGTTTTGAGATTGAGGGCGAACCGACAGAAATGAACGGGCCTGGTACCTGTTGTTGCTGGATTTTGCATATTTGTATAACGCCGTGTGGCCTGTTGCGCCTCGTCCGCAATTCCTTTATTCTTAACTGGCTTCGCGCGAAAGCGCCAAGTGTGCCAGTGTGGCGCAACGGTAGCGCAACTGATTTGTAATCAGTGGGTTGCAGGTTCGATTCCTGTCACTGGCTCCATTAACAAAAACGCAGGTCAGAGGTTATTTTCTCTGACCTGCGTTCTTGTTTTGGGCTGTTGTGTGCAATGGACTGTGCAATGGCGTGTGCAATAAAACGGGTTTTAGCCTCTAAATTGAATTATTGAAATTCATAGTTCCGTCATTTTACCGGCCATGTTCGTCCATTTTGCGAGCGGCTTTATCCAGTTGATCGTTGCTGATCCTCTTGTCTTTTTTACGTCGGACGCGCTGCTCGTGCGCTTTACAGCAATAGCCATTTTTATCGCGCGCATTGTTTCGATCTTTGAACCGATCTTCGTTTGCATCCTCCTGTTTGACGTAAGCCTTCATTGTCTGCTGACGAATCTTGTACGGTCGCCCGCATACGCGACAAGTGTTCCAGGAGAAATGGCTCTCAAGGGTTTCAAGTAGCTGTATCGCCCAGGCTCTTGTCAAGCTTCCGTAAATTAGATTTTGATCGTTTAAATTCCGGTTGACCATTCGACGCAAAGTCTGCTCTTGAATGAAGGCATGGGGTTCAGGATAAGGGTTGATGGCGAGATCAATGAATGTTGCAAGGGCTATCTCTATCGACTCGAATTGATCGCTCACCCAGATCTTAGTCCCCTCCTCCATTTCAAATGTGCCGGGTTTAGCTACTGCTAGCTGTGGCTCGGAGGCATCGATCATTTGAAGTGCCCAACGCAACTGCGAAAATCTATTTTCAAAAATATCTTTGTTCTGAGAGATGCATACCTGATGCAAGACGTAGTCGTATGCACGGTCACCGTAAGCTGCTTTGCCTGTAAATAGAAGCGTGGCTAATTGCATGAATGCCATCGTTGTAACGAGATCGTCCAGCAAAATGACCTGTTCCTTCTTATACCTGATGCCCTCGGTTAAGTTGGCGACCTCGGTTCCCTGTGAGCGGCCCTTATCCTTGAAGCTATTAAATAGGGCGCAATCACGATTCGAGCTGATTTCAGCGCTTCTTTCTGATGCATTCAATGCGTCATACCAAATATCTAGACCATCCTGTTCCGGCTTATCGGAGAAGACGTCGTTTGAGATGAAACGTTTTTCAACGCGTTCAGATTGGTTCGCATATGGAGTGGTTGGAAGTCCATACCTCTCAACAAACTGAATGATTTTCTTTGGATCATTCAGATCTACGTCCAAAAGGGTTCCGGTTGAGAAGCCCGAAGGGATGCCGTAGGCAATCGAATGGGGCTTGCAGATAAGCGCGATTCGTTCTATTCCGAAGATTTCAGCATTTTTTTCCCGGCACGAGGGAAGCGTCCAAGGCATGATTTCCGTCGGCATAGATGCCGGTACTTTGATTGCGGGGCAGTTCATCGTTCTCTCCTTACTATCCGAAAATAATTCAATACCGTTCTATTCACATCTTATATATGACATCCGCCGAGGTAAAGCCTAGTTTATAAATTGCATTCGATATAAACGAAGGGAGTTCAAATGGACGATATGAATGCAAATCAAATGGGTGTGGTGAGGCGCAAGGAGTGGTGCCGCGCGTTGGGTAAAATCCCGCACGCTTACGTAACTGCTCGCGACATCGCAGTACTTCTCCATGTCTGTAAGACGACGGCGATTGAGGTTCTTAAAGCCGCTGGCGGGGTCAAGATTGGTCGAGCCTGGCGTGTCGATAAGGCCGACCTGGTTGAGTACCTGGCATCTCTGGAGAGCAGCAACCATGCCTGCTAAGCCGGTCGCCGCATGCCTCGACGCCGCGCTGCCCGTTGGCGGTACGCGCGGCGTCGCCGCGCACGTCACTGACGCGTGTGGCGCTGCCGAGCGTACCGCCAACGGTGCTGCGCTTGTCGAAAATGCTGGCTTAACGACCAAGATGGACTCTATGAACGGTGCCGATACCCCCACCCCCATCATCCATATCAAGACGACTGTCACCCCTGAAGAGTGGTCGTTGCTCTGCAAGAAAGAAGGCTTGAAGAATGAGGGGCGGGGTGTGGGGGTAAGGAATGCTCCGAAGTTGATCGAAGAGGAGAGCTCTAAAAGACTTAAGAAGGTGATGAAGAATCAAGAAATAATCAATGACAATTGGTTCGTGAAGGGGAAATGGCTCTGGGTTACCGGTAAAGACCAAGATGAAGCTGCAGTTGAAGCGACGTTGAAGGCAATTGCAACGGGCTCTGAGTTCGAGTTCGCTTCGGCGAAACAAATGGTGTCAGCCTGGAATAGTGCTGATTTGTACGGCTCGAACAACAAAGACAGGACTTTGGATAAGTATCGCTCGGTTCAGAACCTGCTGGTGTCGTATCTGGGTTATTCGAGGGACAAGACAGAAGTCAGCATGCTGTACGAGCTTCTCGACGAGCGTCGTCTAAATAAACGTGCGACCATTCTGTCGTCGATTTATTCAGGAAAGGAGCTGCGTAGCTACTATCTGCGTCTCGGCGCTAAAGCGGAAGAAGTCGACAAGCTGTTTGACTGTTTAAAGAAAACGGTTTGCACGACTGCGTAATGATCATCATCGACATTCGAATATAGTTGAGCCCGGCTATGCCGGGCTTTTTGATGAGAGGTTGCTAATGCAGTATTGCTCTTCGCCGATTCGCCTTCAAATGAGCATTAACTGATAAATGACTTTATCTAAAATGATGACATCTGAGCTGCAACAAAGGAGTCGCTATATGAAGACCGTCTACGATGCCCTTGATCCTATCGTCAATGGGTCGGCAACGACCAAGGAGAAGGGCGACAAGTACGAGGCGGCCTGCATTTACTATCTCAAGAATGACCCCTTCTACGCGCTGTTCTTCTCCCGCGTCGGGACGATAGCCCAGGCACTCGAATGGGACGATTGCCCCGTCCACGACACCCAGGACAACGGAATCGACCTTATGGCCCAGACCGCCGAGGCGGGGGAGTGGTGGGCAATCCAATGCAAATGCTACGACGGCGAGAAGGACCTCCCCAAGGGCATCTGCGACTCGTTCTTCGCCCATGCCGCTTTTATCGACGGCGTCGACTCCCTGATGGTCATGACGACGGCGAAGGGCCCGGGAAAGAACCTCCAGAAGCAAATCGACGCCAGCGGGTCCATGTACATCGATACCGCCAAGATGGCGGCCTCCAATATCGACTGGGCGCCGTTCATCGAAGGTGTTCCCGCCGGCGAGCGTGTGACCTACGACCTCCGTTCGCATCAGGAGCGCGCGGTCGCGGCAATCGAGGAAAAGTGGGCGGAGTTTGACCGCTGCAAGGCGATCATGGCGTGCGGCACGGGAAAGACCCTCATGTCCCTCCGCCTCGTCGAGGACTGGATCGGCCCCGCCGCCGGCACGATACTCTTCTGCGCGCCGTCGATCTCCCTCGTCGGACAGTCCATGCGCGAGTGGATGGGCCAGAGCCGCGTGCCCATGTCCTCGCTCGTCGTCTGTTCGGACTCGAAGGCGTCGCGCAAGGACGACGTCATCCCGATGACGCTCGATTCATTCGAGTATCCTGCGACGACGAATCCCGAGAGCCTGTACCGCTCGTTCAAGCGTTGCAGGCGATCGAACCCCGACGGGCTGGTCGTCATCTTCTCGACCTACCAATCCATCAGTGTCATCCATGACGCGCAGGCGCTCGGCATGCCCGAGTTCGATGTCGTTGTGTGCGATGAGGCCCACCGCACGACCGGCAACGCTCTTCCGGGCGTCTCCAAGACGGAGGCTTCGGCCTTCATGAAGATCCACTTCAACGAGAACGTTGCCGCCAAGAAGCGCCTGTACATGACGGCGACCCCGCGCATCTACGGCGAGACCGCCAAACGCAAAGGCGCCGAGGAGGACTACACCATTGCCTCCATGGACGACGAGTCTATCTACGGCCCCACCGCCTACCAGATCAAGTTCGGCGAGGCCGTGGAGCAGAAACTGCTCACCGACTACAAGGTCGTCGTCCTTACCGTTCAGGAGGATGCCATCGGGGACCGCCTACCTTCTTTGGAGAGCGACCAGGGCGTTAACGCAATGAGCCTCGAGCCCTCGGACATCGGCAAGATTATCGGTTGCTGGAAGGGCCTCGTCGATCACGGCGAGGGCGCGCCCGACGACGCGACCGGCCTCGGTGGCATGCTCGTCGTCGATGACGTCGAGACCATGGTGACCGACTGCAAGCCGCTACACCGCGCCGTCGGCTTCTGCTCGACCATCAATGCATCGAAGACCATCACGGAGGCCTTCTCGCAAATCGTCGAGAAGTTTGCCGAAGACGAGCACGAGGAGCTCCCGCTCAAGTGCGAGCTGCGCCACGTCGACGGCAACATGCCATCTGATCAGCGCACGAGAAATATCACCTGGCTCGGAGGGGACGTCGCCGAGGACGAGTGCCGCATCCTCACCAATGCACGCTGCCTCGCCGAGGGTATTGACGTGCCCAACCTCGACGCCGTCATCTTCTTCAATGCCAAGAACTCGACCGTGGACGTCGTCCAGGCCGTCGGCCGCGTCATGAGGCGCGCTGAGGGTAAGGACTTCGGCTACATCATCCTGCCCATTTTCGTCCCCGCCGGCATGACGCCGGAGGAGGCGCTCGACGACAGCAAGGTGTTCGCGAACGTCTGGAGCATCCTCCAGGCCCTCCGCTCGCACGACGAGCGAATCGAGGCAAAGGTCAACGCGCTCGCCCTCCAACAGGAGGCCGAGAAGAACAAGGTTGCCGGATCTGCCAACCAGAAGGGGTGGGATGCCGGCGACCTCAAGCTCAAGCAGGAGGAGGAGAGCCAGAAGGCGGCGGAGATCACGCAGGGCGTGCAGATGAGGCTCACGTTCTTCCCGGTCGAGCGCTGGGAGAGGGCCGTCAAGACCACGCTGGTCAAGAAGTGCGGCACGCGCATCTACTGGGATGAGTGGGCCGAGGACGTGGCGAAGATCGCCCAGCGCCACATCGAACGCATCGGCATACTCGTTCGCGAGAACGAAGAGGTGTCCGGCAGCTTCAAGACGTTCCTGCACGGCCTCCGGGATTCCCTCAACCCCAGTATCACCGAACAGGACGCGGTCGAGATGATCGCCCAGCACATCATCACCGTCCCGGTTTTCGATGCCCTATTCGGGGACTTCGAGTTCGCGAAATCGAACCCGGTGTCCATCGCCATCGAACGTTTCCTGGGCGCACTCGAAGAGCATAAGATTGAGGAGGCATCGGATTCCGAGGTCCTCGACGACGTGTATGCGAGCGTGCGCCGCCGCGCGGCCGCCATCCAGTCGGACGCGGCGCGCCAGCAGCTTATCCGCGACCTCTACGAGAAGTTCTTCAAGGTCGCGTTCAAGGCGACCTCGGACAAGATGGGCGTCGTCTACACCCCGACCGAGATCATCGACTACATCCTCCGCGAGACCGACCGTGTTCTCAAGCACGAGTTCGGCCAGTCGCTCGCCGACGATCGCGTGCATATCCTGGACCCCTTCGCGGGCACGGGCTCGTTCATGGCGCACCTCATCGAGAGTGACCTCATCCCCGACGAGAAACTCAAGCGCAAGTACACCCGCGAGATTCACTCCAACGAGATTCTGTTGCTCGCGTACTACATCATGACGGTGAACATCGAGTACGCCTACCACTCACGCATGGGGGGAGACTACCAGCCGTTCGAGGGCGCGGTGCTCACCGATACGTTCCAGATGACCGAGGAGTCTAACACGCTCGACGACGAGGTGTTCTACGACAACACCGACCGCGTGCGCATCCAGAACGCGCTGCCCATCCGGGTGATCGTGGGCAATCCACCTTACTCGGTGGGACAGGCGAGTGCCAACGACAACAACCAGAACGAGAAGTATCCGACGCTCGATGGACGCATCGCGCAGACGTATGCCGCGAAGACAATTGCAACCAACAAGAACTCTCTGTACGACTCGTACATTCGTGCGTTCAGGTGGGCGAGCGACCGAATCAAGGAAAAGGGAATCGTTTGCTTTGTTAGTAACGGAGGATGGGTTGACGCAGCTTCCTCCAGCGGTTTTCGCCGATCGCTCGTCGAGGAGTTCAACAGCATCTACGTTTTCAACCTCAAGGGCAACCAGAACACCTCGGACTGGAGGCGCGAGGGCGGCAAGGTATTTGATGCGGGTGCAAAGATTGGCGTCGCCATCACTATGTTGGTCAAGAATCCGGACTCCAAGGAGCGCGGCGTCGTCCATTACCATGACATCGGCGATTATCTGAGCCGTGAGGACAAACTGAAGCTGGTTAGGGAGTTTGCTGTCAATGGCGATATTGCCTGGACAACGATTCGACCCGACAAATATGGCGACTGGTTGAATCAGCGTGATGATGCATTTTATGGCTTTGCACCCTTAGGCATTACAAAGAAGAAACCGCCTTTTGGGATATTTGACATCTGGTCGAGGGGGATCGCGACGGCGCGCGATGCTTGGATTTACTCTTTTGGCAAAGAGAAGGTTCGAGCTCAAATGAAACGGATGATTGAGACCTACGATAATCAAAAGGAGGAGTTTGGAAAGCTGGACGCTCCCGAACCGGTGGGGGACTTTGTTGAAAAGAATGAGAGGCTTATTAAGTGGAACCGCAGTCTCCTTGATCAGTTGAAGCGGAATGTTGATATTGGTTACGATGATTCTTTAGTTGTTCCTTCGATGTATCGGCCCTTTTGCAAGGAATGGGTTTATCTCGAATACAAGTGCATAGATATGACTTACCAACAACCTCGATTCTTCCCGCTTGAAACGGTCGAGGGGGAAAATGTGGGGATGCCTCAGCAAGATTCTCGTCGCTGCCTCATGAACCTATGTATCAGCATAGTATTTGGTCAACGTGATTTTAGCTGTTTGATTGTAGATGTAATTCCTGATGTCCAGTTGTCATTTAATGGCCAGTGCTTCCCTCTTTAC
>CATZEP010000016.1 GCA_958418185.1 uncultured Collinsella sp. | reverse complement strand
CAAAAATGCCCGTGCTTGATGCCCTTACTTCCGCGCCGTGACGCAGAGCCACCTTTTCTTTTTGTGTACCTGCACCTCGTGAAAACCCGCCTGCTCCAGACACGTCTTTAATTCAATGTCCTTGTAGATGGTCATGCCGCCGATGATCTGCGTCCACCTCTCGTCCTTGTCCGTATCGCCATTGCTCTCGTTGCAGATAAGAATTGTCCCGCCTGGCTTCAGCGTCCGCCAGATCTCGCGGAAGCAGCGGGGCAAATCAGGCCAAAAATAGACGGTCTCAAAGGCCGTGGCGGCATCGAAACAGCTATCCTCAAACGCCATATCCGTCACACTGCCTTGCAGAACGGCGCAACGCCTCTCCTGAATTGCAATTCGGTTGAGCTTTCTAGTCTTCTCCACGCTGACGGGCGAATAGTCGATGCCCTTGACGACGCCATGCGGGCATTTTTTCAGCAACCGTTTTATGTTCGCCCCGCCGCCGCAGCCGCAATCCAGCACCTTGGCATTTGGCGCAAGTCGTAGAAATCGAAGTCCCCACCGCGCCACAGGGCTGTGGCCCAGATTCATCATGGCAACCATAAGTTTGCCGCCGAGTCCCACGGGCTTGCGGGTGTTTTCAAAGAACGACATCTGGACCCTCCGATTTCGTGCATTCCGCATAGGTCAACGGGAACGAGGCCTTCAGCACCGCGCTTTTCTGCACCGCCCAGCCGTTTTGACGCAGGAAACGTAGGTATTCCTCGCTTGTCCACCTGCTGTGGAGGGGGAATCCCGCCATACTCATGAAAAAGGCTTTTGCCTTGCCGGAAACCGAGCTCCCCGCGTGGGTGAAGGTTGGCGCGATGAGCACGCCGTCGTCCTTCAGCACCCGCCTGATTTCTTGCAGGGCCTTTTCCGGATGCGGCACTATGTGAAGCGCGTTGGACGCGATCACCACATCGAAGGACTTCTGTGCATAGGGCAGGCGGAACATATCTTGTACGGAAAAGTGCAGCTTTGCGGATTGACTGTCCCGTTTTGCTTCAAGGATCATCTTTGCAGAAGCGTCCGTAGCCTCGATGTGCGCCGCCGCATTCACGACGCTCTTTGCGATAAGCCCCGTGCCAGTGGCAACCTCCAGTACGGTTTTTGCTTTCACCACCGGCCTGATCAGCTCATACATCTTCTCATACGCCGCCCGGTCCTTTCGCATGAAACGGTCGTACCGACCGGCATTCTTGTCCCAGAAGCCCTTGCGTTCGTGCATGGCTATCGCCCCCAAACAGTTAGAGCCATCTAACTATAACACACGAATCATGCAGCAAGATAAGGCTAACCTTATTCTCTTGGCTAAGACGCATCTCTCCGACCCTTTGAATCGCCCCTTTTCACGCCGCCCGCTACGAACCCCGGCGGAAACCAGGGAGTGATTAAAGGAGCGACCTGCGGTTTTGCGAATCAATTGAGTCATTCCCGAAATCGCGAATCAAGGGCCTGATTCGCTCAAATTGCGCACGAATCAGCCCTCGGGCGGTACGACGCGACACGCATCGACAACACTCGAACTGGATTAGTCACTGAGTGGGAGTAGTAATAGAACATTTGCTCTTGTTTTTCATGCGGTTTCATACGGTTCCGATGGCGACCGATGGGGACGTTTCGGAACCGCCGCACCTGCAAGCCACATGGTTTCACAAACGGGCAAAAACTCAGAAGGCTCCTCGAGAAAAACGAGGAGCCTTCTTGTTTCCTTCGGCGCGGGATCGGGACCCACCGCCGATCTAGAGGCACTCGGTCAGAATCTGGAACACCTCGCTGCGCTCCAGTTTCTTGGCGCAGCCGCCGGTGAGCACGCAGGTGTCCGCAACCTTGTGTAGCGTCTCGTCGGACGCGTCGGAGCCCATCTCGGCGAAGCTCGTGGGAAGCCCCATCTCGCCGATGAACGTCTGCAGGCGGTCGATGCCTTCGAGCGCCACCGTAAGGTCGTCTTTGCCCTTGGCGTCGACGTCCCACACCTCGCGTGCCCAGCGGGCGAACTGCGCGGGCGCCTCGGGGGCCAGGTGGCGGTAGAGCGCAGGGTGGATGACCGCGAGGCCCATTCCGTGGTTGGTGTGGGTGTACGCCCCGTACTGGTGCTGGATCATGTGCGCCTGGAAGTCCGTTGACTTGCCGATCTTGAGCACGCCGTTCTCGGCCATGGCGGAGTCGTATACGAGCTCGCTTCTGGCATCGAGGTTCTGGTCGTCGTCCGCGATGATCCGCATGTTGCGGATGACGTTACGCTGGATGGCGAGGTTGATGTCGTCGGTGACATTGCGTCCGCGCGGACTTCCGAAATAGCTCTCCATGCAGTGCGAGAGCGTGTCGAACGCGCCGCTCATGAACTGCGCGTGCGGTACGGTGAGCGTGAGTGCCGGGTCGAGCGCCGCCCACATGGGCATCGCCCCCAGATAGGCGCCCTTCACGTGCGCCTTCTCGTTGGTGATGACGGCGCCGTTGTTCTGCTCGGCGCCCGTGCCGGAGAGCGTAACGATGCATCCCATGGGGATGAACGAGCTCGGCATCTTGCCGTCGGCGTGCTCGAACGTCTCGATGTCCTCGTCAAGCATCGCCTGCGCGGAGACCACCTTGCAGCAGTCGAAGACCGACCCGCCGCCGACGGCGAGGATGAAGTCGACCTGCTCTTCGCGCGCGAGCGCGGCGCCTTCCTGGCACTTCTCGTAGGTCGGGTTGGGCATGATGCCGCCGAAGTCCACCACGCGCTTGCCGGAGCCCGTGAGCTTCTCGACTACGTGGTCGTAGACGCCGGTCCGCTTGACCGAGCCTCCGCCGTAGGCGAGCATCACTGTCTTGCCCATGGCACCCATCTCGGCGTCGAGTGCCTGGTCCATGGCCCCCTCGCCGAAGTAGTTCCTGACCGGGTAGTCGTACGTGAATGAGTTCATGGCAATTCCTCCTAGTAAGTTATCAGTGCGGTCTGACCGCTCGTCTACACGTTGCGCACGAGCCCGGACATCCATTCGATGGTGGCGGGGTCGTGGTGGTCGAAGAACGCGCTGCGACCGGTGTCGAGCGCGGCGATGGCGACCATCTCGTCGTCGCCCAGCGCGAAGTCGAAGACGTCGAAGTTTTGTTCCATGCGATCGCGGTGCGTGCTCTTAGGGATACAGACCACACCGCGCTGCAGCAGCCAGCGCAACACGACCTGGGCGACCGTCTTGCCGTGCGCTTCGCCGATGCGAGCGAGGACCTCGTTGCGGAAGAGGTCGTTTCTGCCCTCCGCAAAGGGTGCCCAGCCCTCCATGGCTACCTCCTTGCCGGCCATATACTCCTGTGCGTCGCGCTGCTGGAAGAACACGTTGCACTCGACTTGGTTCACGGCGGGGGCGATGCGGTTGAACGAGATGAGGTTTGCGAGGTGATCGGGGTAGAAGTTAGCTGTGCCTATGGCGCGGATAACGCCCTGCTCGTAGAGCTCCTCCATGGCGCGCCACGCGCCGAAGACGTCGCCGAACGGCTGATGGATGAGGTAGAGGTCGACGTAGTCGAGCCCCAGCCGTTTGAGCGACGCGTCGAAGCCGCTCTTGGCCCCCTCGTAACTCACATCCGACATCCACAGCTTGGTCGTCACGAACACCTCGTCGCGCGGCAGGCCGCTCGCACGAATGGCGGCCCCGACCGCCTCTTCGTTGCCGTAGCTCGCGGCCGTGTCGAGCAGCCGGTAGCCGACCGAGAGCGCGTCCTCCACGGCGCGCTGGCATTCCGCGGCGTCCGGGATCTGATACACGCCGAAGCCGAGCTGCGGCATCCTGACGCCGTTGTTCAAGGTGATGTAGTCCATGGTGCCTTCCTTTCTCGCAACTTGACGTATCCACCATACGAGGGGCGCCGCGCCGGCGGAAGTTTCCGTTGGTGAGGGTTCTATAACGCTGGGGTGCGCACGGGGTTATAACCCACGGGTTCAGGGCATCGCACCAAAGGGGGATTCCGCCGAGCGCTTCGCGGTCGTACGCTTGGCGATGAGGGAGCACAAGCCACCGACAGGGGATGTGCCTAACGGAGTCAGATGAACGGGCGGACGTGGGCGTCGCAAACAAATGACGGATATCATAGACAGGGAGAACAGGAATGGACAAGCGCGTTTTGGGAAAGAGCGGCATCGAAGTCAGCCCGCTCGGCATGGGCTGCATGGGAATCACGCACGCGAGCGGAGACCCGATGCCCGACGACGAGGCCGTGAGCGTCGTCCGTCAGGCCCACGAGATGGGCTATACCTTCTTTGACACGGCGGAGTGCTACGTTGGCACGTGCGCCGACGGGACCGAGGCGCACAACGAGGACGTGGTGGGCAAGGCGCTCGCGCCCGTGCGCGACGAGGTTGTCATTGCCACCAAGTTCGGCGTCACGCACGCCCCGGACAAGACCATCCTCGTGGACTCGCGCCCCGAGGTTATCCGTATCTCGGTGGAGAAGAGTCTGCGCCGGCTGCGCACCGACCACATCGACCTCTACTACCAGCACCGAATCGACCCAAAGGTCGAGCCCGAGGTCGTTGCAGGCACCATGGCAGACCTCATCAAGGAAGGTAAGATCCGCGCCTGGGGAATCTCCGAGGCGACGGAGGAGTACCTGCGTCGCGCCGATGCGGTGTGCCCCGTCTCCGCCGTCCAGAACCGCTACTCCATGATGGCGCGCTGGAACGAATCCCTGTTCCCCGTGCTCGAGGAGCTGAACGTGGCCTTCGTGGCCTTCTCTCCCATGGCAAACGGCTTTCTGACGGGCGCGTACAGCCACAACACCAGATTTGAGGGCGCCCAGGACTACCGCGATGGCATGCCGCAGTACACGGAGGAAGGCGAAAGGCGCGCCGAGCCCATCATGCGGTTCGTTCGCGAGCTGGCTGAGCTGCACGCGGCGACGCCCGCACAGGTCTCCCTTTCCTGGATGCTCGAGAAGAAGCCCTATATCATCCCCATCCCGGGCAGTCGCAAGCCCGAACGACTGCTCGAGAACTTCGGCGCCGCCGAGGTCGGGCTCACCGACGATGAAGTTGCCAAGATCGACGGGCTGCTCAACGGACTCGACCTCATGGTCTTCGGCGGGCACACGGTAAGGTAGGGAGCCATGAACATTAGACCCTATGTCGTCTGTCACGTCTTTGCCGGGCTCAACGGGCGTATCGACGGCGCGTACATGCTCAATCCCGCTGCCTCGCCCGCACGCGCCGCGTACTCTCGCATGCAGGTCGAGTTCGGGGCGGACGTCGTGGCGTACGGGGCCGTGACCACGAAGGGCTTCGTCGGGTCGCGCCCCCTTGCGCTCGATACCCACGGGAGCGCGCCCAAGGGGGACTTCGTGGCGCCTCATGACGAACGATCGTTCTACGTCTCCGTCGACCCCGCCGGGGATATTGCATGGGAGTCAGCGACCTATCGTCGTACCGGCCGTGCGGACGCGCACGTCATCGAGGTCCTCACCGAGGCGGCATCGCCGGCGTATCGCGACTATCTGCGAGAGCGCGGCGTCTCATATGTGCTTGCCGGCTCGCGCGGGCTAGACCTCCCGCTTGCCCTGCGCAAGCTGCGCGAGCTTTTTGGCATCGAGCGCCTGCTCGTGTGCGGCGGCGGAAAGACGGACATGTCGTTTCTTGCCGCGGGCGTGCTTGACGAGCTGAGCCTCGTTCTCTCCCCGACGGTCTCGGGGGAGCCCGAAACGGCTTCCGTCTTCGACGAGATGCCTCGCTCAGCCGGCGGTTCGCACGCATTCTCGCTCGAGCGCGTCGAGCGCCTTGCCGGCGATGGCCTCCACCTCGTCTATCGAGTGCAGCGATGATGTCGCGCCGTTCGTTTCTGGAGGCTGCCGCGTGGTTGGCCGCTGCGGGCAGCCTTGCCGGCTGCTCGTCGGACGGGACCGCCGGGGTCGCGCGCGGCTCCGCTCCGGGCACGGTCACGGCGGACACTCCCATCTACGACGTCATCAACAACCCTTTGTTCGATGGCTACGGGCGGCTGCTCTTCCCCACAACGCTCCATCCGCCGACGGAGGATATGGCGCTCGACGACCTTTCCGCTTGCCTGCCGTGGTACTCGGAGATCCATACGAGCACCACGGTCGATGTCGTCAGCTATCTGCTGTCAGAGCGCGCAGCGGAACGGACGGTCTTCTACGACATCTACACGGATGCCGAGAAGGCCGCCGACCCCTCGCTCGCGAACACGGGGCTCTTCCGCTTCACTGCCGAGGGAGTGGGCGGCGCGTCTGCACCGTTTGCCATGGTAAGCGCGGGCGGCGGATTCGCCTACGTCGCTGCCATGCACGACTCCTTCCCGCACTGCCTGCACCTGGCCCGTTCCGGCGTCAACGGGTTCGCGGTCATCTACCGGCCGGACGCGCAGCTCGCCTGCGAGGACTTGGCCCGCGCCGTCTCCTTCATCTTCGAGCACGCCGACGAGCTCAGCGTGGACACGTCGGGCTATTCGCTGTGGGGCGGCTCGGCCGGTGCGCGCATGGCGGCATGGGTCGGCGGCTACGGCCCGGCCGCCTTTGGCGCGCCGGCAGGAACGCCCCAGCCCGCGGCGGCCATCATGCAGTACACCGGCATGAGCGAACTGACGGGTGCCGACCCCGCGACCTACGCCTGCGTGGGTGATCGCGACGGCATCGCGAGCTGGCGCACCATGCAGGCGCGTCTCGAAGCGCTCTCAGCAACGGGCGTGCCCACGGAGTTTCATGTTTACGAAGGCCTGAGCCACGGCTTTGGCCTGGGCGTCGACACCGTGGCAGAGGGCTGGATCGACGATGCCCTCGCGTTTTGGAAGGCGCAGCGATGAGGATGACAAGACGTACACACCCCACGGTTATAAGCTGCCTACGAGCAGGAACTTCTCGCCGGATCTTTTCACGCCTATGGTAAAGGCGGTATCAGACAATACGTAAGGAGTGAGACGTATGATTCTCTTCATCAACGGAAGCCCCAACAAGGATGGCAACACGGCACGCCTGGCGCGCGAGCTCATCGGCGATCGCCCGTACGAGCAGCTGAATCTTGCCGAGCACAAGGTCTACGGCTACGGCCAGAGCTACGGCGACGATGACTTCGAGGACGTGCTCGCGCGCATCGAGGCGGCGGACACCCTGGTTGTGGGGTCGCCCGTCTACTGGCACAGCCTCTCCGGCATGCTGCGCAACCTGCTCGACCGCTTCTACGGTCCGGTGCGCGAGGGCAGTATGAGCGGCAAGACGCTCTATTTCGTGTTCCAAGGTGGCGCGCCCACGCGCGAGATGCTCGATTGGGGCGAGTACACCATGAAGCGCTTCGCCGCGCTCTACGGCATGACCTACGGCGGCATGGTCGACAACACGCACGAGGCAAGGGCGCTCTCGAAGAAGCTCGCGTAGTCCCGACTTGCGTAACCCAGTTCGGCGGCGGTGGGCCCGTGAAGACGGAGGCCCACCGCCCCTTTTCGTTCGCCTAGCGTATGATCGGACGGGCGCTGCGGACGACTACCCGCATGAGCAGGGCACCCAGAAGTGCGAAAAGCCATCCCATGATGTCCTCGTCATGGGCAAAGAGGTAGCCGCCCGCCCCGTGCTGGCCCGCGTCCGCAGCAAAGCCCCGCTCGGTGAAGTAGCTCGTGGGCTTGACATCGAGCACGACCAGCTCGCTGATGCGCTCCTCGGAAAGCCCACGAGCTCGATAGGCGGCGCGAATCTCCTCGTACGCCTCGCGCGCGGGCCCGGAGCCGTAATAGTCGTCGTTCTCGCCGATAGCCATATACACGGGAACCTCGGCTGCGGCGAGCGTCTCGATGTCGCCGTCCCAGCGCGAGATGGTGTGAAGCGCGCGTCGGTAGAGCTCGGGGCGTGTTCCCAAGACGATGGAGATGGTCTCGCCGCCGCCCGAGCATCCGCTCAGGTACACGTGGTCCGCATCGATGTTGTAGGCGCCGAGCAGCCATTCGGTGAGCTCCACCACGTCTGACGCCGATTGCTCGTCCCAGTCGTCGAGCTGGGGCGAGGCCACGATCATGTCGGCGATGTAGTCGTTCGCCACGAAGGGGTAGTCCTCCCGAAGATTCGCCCCCACGCACTGGAAGTAGAGCCCCTCCCAGCCGGGGCAGGCCACGTAGAGCGCATAGGGCACGGACCCGTTGTAGGAGTCCGGCACATGGAGCGAGAAGTGCAGCGTCCTGCCCGATGGCGTCTGCAGGGCGTCGTCAACGACGAAGCCGCGGTCTGTCTGCGACCCCTCCGTGAGGACGTAGCCGCCAAGCTCACGGACATCCGCGCAGCCGACCAGGCCTTCCCCGAGTACCAGCCCGCCCGCAGCGAGCGCGGCAGCCTCGATAAAGGACCTGCGTGAAAGATGGCTCACGTGCATAGCTCCTCTTTCTGAATGAACCAAGCCGAAGCCGCAGGCTTTCGGCTTGGCGAGAAGCGCATCAGCGGCCGCTGTTGGCCTCTTGCAGCTCGGCAAGGGTCACGTGTTCGTTGCGGAAGCGCGCCGCGGGGTTCTTGTCGCCCGCCGCGCAGGTGATGGCGTGCGCGGGGCAGGCGTGCATGCAGGCGAGGCAGGCGTTGCAGCCAAAGCCCGCCTGCGCGTTACGGACGGCCTTACCGCCCTCGAGCGCGATGCAGCCAGCCGGGCACACCTTTGCGCACGCCCCGCATCCCATGCACTTCTCGGAATCAACGGTCAGGAATCCGCCCAGCGCCGCCGGCTCGAAGCGCAAGCCCCGGCTCATGAACTGCTCGTGCGCCGCGCGGTCCTCGTCGGTCACCGGCTCGATCCAGCGGCGGCGCGTGGACACGGCCGCGCGGATGCGCTCGAGATTCTCGCCTATCTTCTTCTCGGGGATGCGGGCGCGTTGCTCGTCCATGTCGAAGTTGGGCAGCCAGTTGTCTACCATGAGGAGCGTGGTCACGTAGGCGGAGTTGAGTCCCGCCGCCCGCGCATCCTCCAGGCACAGCTCGACTGCGTTGGCGTGCCGGTTGCCGTAGGTGCAAACGAAGTAGAGGTAGGGCGTGTCGAGCGTCGCGCGCTCGAGGAACGTCTTCACCATGTCGGGCATCATGTGCCCATAGATGGGGTACACGATGCCAATCGCATCGTCCGCGTAGGCGAGCTCGCCCTCGCGGCGCAGCTCCTGCGGGATGCTCAGGACCTTCTCGCCCTCCGCGGCCAGCTCACGCGCCACGTAGAGGCAGTTGCCCGTCCCGGTGAAGTATAGGATCATTCGAAACTCCCAGATTGTCAGCGGTCTGCCATCTCTAATTGCTTATGCCAGGCCGAGACCGGCGACCCAATCACGAACCCCGGACTCGTCCGCACTGGACGAGAAGCGCTGGCCCTCCTGCCACTCCCCGCTGCCCGCGGCCTCGGCGAGTAGCTCGCCGCTCCGGCCAAGACCCGAGGAGGAAGAGGTGCAGAACGGGACCACCGTCTTGCCGTCCCAGTCGTTGCCTGAGATGAAGTTGTCGATGGGCCAGGCCGCGATGCCCCACCAGATGGGGTACCCCACGAGCACGGTGTCGTAGTTCTCCCAGCCGTTCGGCGTGACCTGCGTAAGCTCGACGTCGCGCAGGCTCTCGTCCTCGTGCTCTCGGGTCACGCGGCTACTGTCGTCGGTCCAGTCGAGGTCATCGTCGGAGTAGGGCTCCGCAGGCGTCACTTCAAAGAGATCGGCGCCGAGCTCGTCGGCGATGGTCTGAGCTACGGCAGCGGTGTGGCCCTGTGCCGAGTAGTAGGCCACGAGGACGTTGCCGCCTGCAGCGGGCGCGGCGGCGGGCTGGTCCTCGGCGGCGGCTTGGTCGCCGTCTCCCTGGCTGCAACCGGAGAGCATCGTTGCGCACAGCGCGGCTCCGAGCAGGAAGTTTCTTCTGGTCACGGTCGGGTTTGCGGTCATGGGGCATCTCCTTCGTCGGCTTGGTTGGTCCGTTATCGTCTGAGCGCTACTCCTGCGCGTCGAAATCGGGGTGTATGGCCAGGTAGCCCGCGAGTGCTTCCTCAGTGGCGGTGTAGTAGGTCATGGTCCCGTCGAGCTTGGCAATCTCGGCCATCTCGTCTTCGGTGAGGGAGAAGTCGAAGATGTTCGCGTTGTCGGCGATGTGGGCGGGGTTCTTGGAGCCGGGGATGATGGAGGTGCCCATCTGCACGTGCCAGCGCAGGATCACCTGGGCCGGGGTCTTGCCGTACTTCTCGGCGAGAGAGACGAAGATGGGCTCCTCCAGAAGACCTTTGTCGCCGTGGCCGAGCGGGTACCACGCCTCGATCACCGTGCCGTATGGCGCGAGGTAGGCGCGCGGGTCGCGCTGGGCGTGATAGGGGTGGCACTCAACGGTCACGAGCTGCGGCATGATGTCGGCGACCTCGATGACCTCGGTGATCTTGTCTTGCGGGAAGTTGGAGAGGCCGAGGGCGCGCACCTTGCCCGCGCGGTACGCCTCCTCCATCGTGCGCCACGCGGCCAGGTAGTCGCCTACCGGCTGGTGCAGGATGAGCATGTCGACGTAGTCGAGCCCCAGGCGCTGGAGCGTGGCGTCCACCGCCGGCATGCCTGCGTCGTAGACGCTCGGCCAGAGCTTGGTGGAGACGAAGATCTTGTCGCGCGCGATGCCGCTCTTGGCGATGGCACGGCCCACGGCGCGCTCGTTCATGTAGGCGTTGGCGGTGTCGATGTGCTCGTAGCCGGCCGCGAGCGCGGCGGTTGCGGCCGCCTCGGCCTCGACCGGGGTCATGAGGAAGGTGCCCAAACCTTCGATGGGCATCTCTACGTCGTTATTGAGCTTCAGATACTCCATGGTCTCCTCCTTAATGGTGACTTTTCGAATGCAATGCTACGGCGTTTGCTGACGTGCGAGAAGTTCACGTTGGAATGATGGATATAACCATGGGGTATATACGGCACATAATGCGTGACAGGAGGATCGATGTACAACCCACAGCTTGACACTTTCATCCGCGTGGCGGAGGCGGGCAGCTTCTCCAAGGCGGCACAAGAGTCCTTCATCACGCCCACGGCCGTCATCAAGCAGATGAACCTGCTGGAGTCGCGGCTAGGCCTTACGCTGTTCCACCGATCGCATCAGGGGCTTTCGCTTACGCGAGCAGGCAGGTCGCTGCTCGCCGACGCCCGCCATATCGTGCAGTACTCTCAAGAATCAATCGCACGCGCCCGCGTCGCCGAGCGTGGAGAGAAGCGCATCATCCGCGTGGGAGTGTCGCTCATGACGCCCAGCACGCCGCTCACGAAGCTGTGGCCGAAGGTGAAGGAACGTTGCCCTGGCATGAGCCTTCAGGTGGTCACGTTTGAAAACACACCCTCGGCGGCACGCGGTTTGGCGAACCTCGGGCAAGACATGGATATCGTGGCGGGGATTTTCGACGATGCCTTTCTTAAAGAGCGCGGGTGCCTGGGCCTCGAGCTTTCGCGCGAGCCGCTCTGGTGCGCCGTCCCCGTCGACAACGAACTCGCCAAACGCGACATCGTCACATTCGACGACCTCCACAATCACAGTCTTATGCTTATACGCCGGGGCTGGAACGCCGAAATCGACCGCGTGCGCGACGAGATACTCTTGCATCATCCTCAAATCGCGCTCGTAGACTTCCCGCAATATCGGGCGGAGGTGTTCAATCGCGGCGCGAACGAGGACCTCGCGCTTGCGACGCTGCCGTTGTGGGCCAACGTCCACCCCATGCTCAAAACCGTCCCTACCGATTGGGACTGTCTCGTGTCTTACGGGCTGCTTCATTCGTCGCACCCCGCAGACCATGTGCGGGAGTTCCTCGATGCGGTGTCTGCCGCGCTCGAGGCAGAGCATCGATAGGCAATCGCGAACAGATGCGCTTATGCCTATGGGAATAACGGGAACTGGCTTCTGAACTCGCGTTTTGATACCGTTGAGTACCGCCTGATACTGTTTCGGCGTCGCCATAGAGCAAAGCCATCAGCGAAATAACGGGAATAACAGCCTCCGAACCTTCTGGTTCGGAGGCTTTCTTTTTGCATGTCTGCCTAAACGACTCCTTGCCAAAGCCCCTTGAGCATCGGGCGGCTCCGCGCCGAAGACGATGCGGGCGGCGCCGTATCTGCCGTCCTCGACGTGCTCCGCCAGCCCGACCCAGAATTGGCCGTCGTGATATACGGTCAGGGTGGACGACACGCTGATCTGCCTGGCTGGTTCCTCCTTTATGTAGACGACCCTGCAGAGAAGGGACAACCAAGGAGGCAGGTTACTGATGCGGACTCCCGCACGCCCACGACTACCCGATGTAGACTGTGTTTTCATCTATGACGCGATATCAAGCGAGCATGGAAGAGCTGGAATACGGTTTAAGAAACCAATTTCTGTAAAATCGAAAAAATAGGTGCCTTAACTGAGGATTATCATCATCTCTGATAAGCTAAGCAGGGGAGGCGAATTCCATGAAACTGTATCATCGCGAGCAATACTTGAAGAAGATTCGACCGTTCTACGATGACGACCTGATCAAGGTGATCACGGGTATCCGCCGCTGCGGCAAATCGTGCCTCATGTCGACGATTGCCGAGGAACTGAGAAACCGTGGTGTCGAAGACAAGGACATCATCTACCTCGACCTCGACAAGCGCGGCAACCGCTCAATTAAGACGCCTGATCAGCTGGAGGAAAAAATCGAGTCGCTTCTGGCTGACAACGACTTCAAATACCTCTTCATCGATGAGGTGCAGAACGTCCAAGACTACGAGGAAGTCGTGAACGCCTATAACTCGGATGGCGGCTTCTCGATCTTCATCACTGGCTCCAACTCGTATTTGCTGTCTGGCGAGCTGATGACCAAGCTCACGGGTCGATACGTGGAGTTCGAGATGTTCACCCTATCCTTTTCCGAGTTCCTCGACATGAAGAGGTTCATG
This sequence comes from uncultured Collinsella sp., assembly GCA_958418185.1. GTDB lineage: Bacteria > Actinomycetota > Coriobacteriia > Coriobacteriales > Coriobacteriaceae > Collinsella. Next base: position 5,912 of record CATZEP010000016.1, on the reverse strand, counting down.
GGCAAGGAGGTCGGTGACGCGCGAATCGAGTTTGACGAATATCTGCGGTATGGCGGGTTTCCCCGGTCTCTGGAATACGACGATCCCGAGGCGAAGGCTCGCTACATCGAGGATGTCGTTGGGCAGATCGTCGACAAGGACATCAGGACTCGCAACAAGATCCGGAACATTGATACGTTCAACCGTGTCATGACCTATGTCATCAACAACTACGGTGCGCCGACGAGTCTCACCAGCCTCCACGACTATTTCACCAAGACGGAGCGTATCGCCGTCGAGCGGCGGACGATCGCCGCCTATATCCAGATGCTCATCGATGCCAAAGTGCTCTACAGATGCGAGAGATTCGACCTTAAGTCCCGCAAATCGTTACGCGGCGAGGAGAAATACTACCTTGCGGATCCGGGTATCTATTTTGCGCGCAACGTCGATGTTCGGTTGAACTACGGGCCCTCGCTGGAAAACGCCTTGTACATCTATCTCCGCTCGAGGGGATATAAGCTATCCGTAGGCCGCATCGGGAAGCTGGAGTGCGACTTCATCGCGCGTAAACGCAACGCCTACGCCTACATTCAGGTTTCAATGACAATCGCCGATAGGGACGTGGAAGAGCGTGAGTACAGGCCGTTCGGCTACATCAGGGACGGATATCCGCGCTACTTGTTCACGCTTGATCCTCTATTGCAGGAAAGGGATGGCGTCAGGCACCTTAACATGGCGTCGTTTATGCAAGATGGCGGTGATCTTATTTGAGCAGCGGCCAGATTCCTTTGCTCCCTAGTGCGCAAACAGCGCGGGTATCAAATGAGGACCATTGCCTCACGTAGAATCGGTAGATTGAGAACTTGTTTTGATGTTGACAAGCTTTTGACCAGTGGCTCCTATTACCGAGTGGGAATAGCAGGAACTGGCTTCTGAACTCACGTACTGGTGTTGCCGAGTAACGCCTGATACTGTTCGTCGTCGCAAGGCAAAGCCACCGGCAAAGTAGCGGGAATAACAGCCTCCGGACCCTCTGGTTCGGAGGCTTTCTTTTTCGTTCTGCGCGGAAAGAGCTCCTTGTCGGAGTCCCATGGGTAGCGAACGGCTTTAGCGAGCGTGCGCGTTCTCGTAGGCGCCTTTGATCTCTTCCGGCAAATTGTCGGGAATCAGAGCCTTCACTCTATCCTCGTTGCCATCTTTGATCGCCTGCTCGTAGTACCAGCATTTGAACTTCAACATATCCAGCGCACGGTTCATGTTCGCGATCTCCGACTCCATGTGGGCCTTTCGCTCCTCGAACATGGCCTTGCGCTTGGGATATGTCGATGGGCCCTCCGCGCACCATTCCATGAACAGCCGGATGTCTTTGATTTCCATTCCTGCCTTCTTTAAGCATTCGATGACCCGAAGCGCCTCGAGTTCCGTATCGCCGAATCGACGAATGCCGGACGTCCGCTCCAATTCCGGGAACAATCCCTGCTTGTCGTAATAACGCAGCGTTGAGGCGGGCAAGCCGAACATCTCCGCCACCTGTCCGATTGTGTACATGGCCCCTCCGAATAAATCTCGAATTCATTCCTTGACCTAAAGTCAGGTTTAAGTATTACCTTCATTCTCGTCAATACAAATCGGGAGCGCAAGGGGTGTTCCGTAATCGCCGGGCACCCTGCTCTTGAGCAGGCGCGACGAATGGGCATGGGAATCTAGGCGGGCCGCTTGGCCGCGCGAAGACAGATCCATGTCCAGAACTATCAACGGGAGGAAAAAGATCATGGCAATTAAACAGACGGCAGGCAGAGATGCCCTGGGGGACTTTGCCCCCAAATTCGCACAGCTCAATGACGATGTGCTGTTCGGCGCGGTATCGAGTCGAGAAGACGGGCTTTCCCTTCGAGATCGCAGCATAGTGACGGTGGTTGCCCTAATGGCGCAGGGCCTGACGGACTCTTCGTTTCAATATCATCTGATGTCCGCAAAGAACAATGGCGTGACCAGGGCGGAAATAGCGGAAATCCTTACGCATGCGGCGTTTTACGCGGGATGGCCCAAGGCGTGGGCGGCCTTTCGTATGGCGAAGGAGGTCTGGGCGGATAACGATGCCGCCGACGCAAGAACCAAGCATCAAAACGAGATGGCCTTTCCCATCGGTGCCCCCAACGACGCATTTGCGAAGTACTTTATCGGGCAAAGCTACCTCGCGCCCCTTTCCACCAAGCAGGTCGGCGTCTACAACGTGACGTTCGAACTCGGCTGCCGCAACAACTGGCACATCCATCACGCCAAAAGCGGTGGCGGACAGATCCTCGTCTGCGTGGCTGGTCGAGGGCTTTACCAGGAATGGGGCAAACCGGCACAGGAGCTGTGCCCTGGCGATGTAGTAAATATTCCCGCGGGCGTAAAGCATTGGCACGGAGCCGCGCCCGACAGCTGGTTCTCTCATCTCGCGCTGGAGGTTCCGGGCGAGGAGGCCTCCAACGAGTGGTTGGAGCCTGTGGACGACAAGGAATACCTTAAAGCGACTAGCAAGGAGGCTTGAAAATGGAACAGTTGAATCTGACGCAGGAATGGGACAAGGTGTTCCCCAAAAGCGACAAGGTCGAGCACAGCAAGGCGACTTTCCACAACCGATACGGCATCACGCTGGCGGCCGACGTCTACGTGCCAAAGAACGCGGAGGGCAAGCTGCCTGCCATCGCCGTCAGCGGTCCGTTTGGCGCGGTGAAGGAGCAAACGTCCGGCCTTTATGCGCAGAAAATGGCGGAGCTGGGCTTTTTCGCGATTGCCTTCGACCCGTCCTATACCGGCGAGAGCGGCGGTACGCCCCGCTATGTGGCATCGCCGGATATCAACACCGAGGATTTCTGCGCAGCGGTGGATTTCCTCTCTGTGCAGGAAGGCGTTGACCCGGAACGCATCGGCATCATCGGCATCTGCGGTTGGGGCGGCATGGCAATCAATGCTGCAGCCATTGACACCCGCATCAAGGCTACCGCGGCCATGACGATGTACGACATGACCCGCGTGACCGCAAACGGCTACTTTGACGCCGAGGATTCCGAGCAGGCGCGCTTCGAAAAGCGGAAAGCGCTGAACGCGCAGCGCACCGAGGACTATAAAAATGACAGCTATGCGTTGGCGGGCGGCGTGGTCGATCCGCTGCCCGATGACGCGCCGCAGTTTGTGGCGGACTATTACGCCTACTACAAGACTCCGCGAGGCTACCATCCCCGCAGCCTGGGCTCCAATGACGGCTGGAATGTGACGTCTTCGCTGTCGTTTTTGAATATGCCGATCTTGCAGTACGCCGGCGAGATCCGCTCCGCCGTGCTGCTGGTGCACGGCGAGAAGGCGCACTCACGTTATTTCAGCGAAACCGCGTACGGCAAGCTGACCGGGGACAACAAGGAACTACTCATTATCCCTGGTGCCAACCACACCGACCTTTACGATCGGATGGACATCATTCCGTTTGGAAAGCTGAAAGCGTTCTTTGAGGAGTATTTGAAATAAGACGAACCTTGCTTTTTACTTATTAACGGTCATGCATTTATCGAGGACGGTTTGCGGTAAGACGCCTCGCCGCGTTACTCGTCGCCTGCCCGCGCCGCCGAGAGCAGTGCGCCCAAATCTGCCTGGATTGCCTCCGCCTTGTTCCCGAGCTGCAGCGGAGCCGAGTCGCCCGAGATGTTTACGCTCAAAAGGTGCGCATCCGGTAGCTTCGCAGTCATGCTCCAGAATGGGAGCGTGATGATGCCGGGGGTCATCTCGCCCACGCCGAGCTCCAGCAACAGCACGCGGCCATCGCCGCGCTCGCGCACGAAGCGCTCGTATCGTCCGAGGCCCTCGCGCCAAGCCGCACCCTGCAGAAACGTGTCGTCGCGCACCCACGGTACAAGTTGCCAGCCGCAGTACGGGCATCGGGGGACGTCCTCGCTGCGGACCTCGAAGCCCGCACTGCCCACGTGGTTGTAATGATTGGCGTGAAGGCGGCCGTTGGAAAGAAACTCATTTCCGTGGGGAAGAAACTTCTCGGTGAGTAAAGCTCATCGGAGCGGGGATAGAGCTTTGTCTGCGGGGTACGAAATGCTTGCTAGTGGTTGCGACGCCTTGTTGCAGAAATGCCAACTGCCGCAACTATAGCACCGGCAGCACTCAGGGCGGCTGCCATCGCACCGTTGTCGCCCGTCGCGGGTAGGGTGGCCCCGGCTGGTTTAACCGCCGCTACTGCCTTGGTGGAAACGGGATTTGCCGTGGGCTTTTTTGCATTGGGCTGCGGTGTGGGCTCGGGCTTGGTTTCCGGTTCGGGTTTGGAACCGCTCGTATCGGTTGCAATCAAGTGCACGTCACTGTCGAAGACGTGACGGATGTAGTAATCGTGCCGCGTTTCGTGCATAATCCCCTGCCCGCTGTCGAAGTCACGGTCAACGTGTGTGCCAAGGTAGGTTGAGCTGTTGAGGTCCAGCCTGTAGGGGATTTGGTCGTCGGCGTAACTGCCTGTAAAGACTACGGTTGCTCTAACGTGATTGTCAATCATGGTCAGGGCAATAGAGACGCTGGCCTCTTTGGGGTTCTCGGTTTTTATAAGGCTTTCGGTATCGGTGTCGATCTTGAAGAGATGGACGGTGCCGTTAAGCCAGTAGATGAAGTCCTCGGGTTTGTCGGGAAAATCGTATACAAGAGCCTCGTTCTGGACCAACTCGAAAGCAGGGGGTAGCTCCAAATCGTAGTAATGATCGATGGAGGTGGTTGCTGTGAGGCTGCCTTCCGCGTTGACTTCGTCGCAGGTGATGGGTGCTGCGACATCGGGTTCGGGTATTTCGGTCGCCAGTGCTGCACAGGGTAGCAAAAGCTGCCCTGCCATAAGAATGCTAACTCCGAAGGCGACGACTCTGGCGCCTGCATGAAGCTTGACGTTGCGGATAGACAGGTCAGTGCGTTTGTTATGGGTTTGCGGCGCAACATGCTGTCCATACATAAGGCGCTCCTTGTTCGTAGGCCGGTTTCCGTGGATCTATATTGTGCCTGCCCGATTCGGTCAGGCTCATACACGCGAACGCTCACGCGAGCAGGAGAAAGCTCTAGTTAATTTCCCACAGTCGACACTCTGCGGCCAACGATTTACTGTTCAATTCTCGGAGAGAGAATCAAGACAGTTGAGGAGTTGTCAGGCAATGAGATTGTGTCTAGAGAGCACGAACAAGAGATGTGGTCTGCGGACGACTGAATAGCTCCATCTGTTTTGGTTACAACGAAATGTGTGCCGCGCGCCTGCGGCATGAAGAAGGGAGATTCTTATGAATATCGTTGTATTGAGCGGCAGCCCGCGTAAGGGCGCCAATACCGATACCATGGTCGAGGCGTTTGCCGAGACTGCGCGTGAGGGCGGCAATACGGTCGAGGTCGTCCGCGTTGCCAGCAAAAAGATTGCCGGCTGCTTGGGATGCCAGTACTGCTTCGCCCATGAGGGCGTCTGCGTGCAGAAGGATGACATGGCCGGTGTGATCGAGTCGCTGAAAGGCGCCGACATGGTTGTCTTCGCATCGCCTATCTACTGGTTTGATATCACTGCGCAGGAGAAGGCCGCCATCGACCGCCTGTACGCCTTTGGTGCTACGGGCTTCCCGTTCACCAAGACGGCCCTTTTGCTCGATAGCCACAGCGAGGGCGTCTATGATGCGGCGATCGCCATGTACAAGTCAACCTGCGCGTACTGCAAGTGGGAGGACCAGGGCATTGTCGCCATCAGCGGCATGACCGAGCGCGACAGCATGGTGTCGTCGCCCAAGTTGGAAGAGGTGCGAGAGCTCGCCCGCAAGCTGGCCTAGCGCGCATTTCTAATAACGAACAAGGCCCGAAAGGTTCATTAGAACCATTCGGGCCTTGTTGCGTTGCAAGGGAACTGGGCTATCGGAATCGGCCAGTCGGCTGTT
>CATZEP010000015.1 GCA_958418185.1 uncultured Collinsella sp. | reverse complement strand
ACGCTTGAGGCCGTTGCGGGGGAGAAGGCTGCGGTTATTAAGCCTGGGCGTTTGGTTGTTTTGGGCGAGGGCACGCATGAGGCGAGCGTTCAGCGTGTGATGGATGCCCGTTGCCGGGAGTGCGGCGTTGTTCCGCTCGTGGTGAGCCATACGACGACCAAACTTCCGGCACACGTGGGCGATACGGTGGAGTTTAGCTGCACCACGCCGCGTGCGATCTATACGTCGAGCATGGTCAAGCCGGCCTATCAGCCGCAGAATGCCGCGTGCGCGATTATGCTGTGCGAGGGCTATTTGGGTCGCGAGCTCGACCATGAGGCGCTCGACGCTTCGCTTATGGGCTGCCCCACACCGGGTCGCTTTGATGTGCTGGGAACCGATCCGCTCAAGCTGATTGACGCCTGCCATAACCCCCAGAGCTGCGAGAACTTTGTGAGCGCGCTGGACGAGATCGATCCGTGCGTAGAGAATCGCCCCACGCTGCTGTGCGCAGCGCTGGCAGACAAGGACGTGGCGGGCATCGTCGATGTGCTTGTTCCGGCGTTCCCCCGTGTGGTCGTGACGCAGACCGATTCCGACCGCGCCCTGCCGGCGGAGGAGCTTGCTGCCCTGGTGGACGCCGATAAGCTCGCAGGCGTGTATCCCAGTGTATCCGAGGCTCTCGCAGCCCTCGATGCCGCTGGCGAGCCCTTCGTAGCAGCCGGCACCATCACCCTAGCCGGCGAAGTAGCGGGGCTGCTCCGTTAACCCATCCCCTCATCAGTTGCGGTGAAATAGTTCCTGTTTTTGGGTTCTAGCAGCCCATCCAGGAACTATTCCACCGCAACTCAAAAACAGTCAAGTACTTGTAATGTGTCCTCCCGCTTGCGAAATCTTTTATGCCGCTTGACCTATCTCATATTGCGTTGTCACGCTGGGGAGGGGTACGCTCAGCCTAACTTGCAATCCGGACCAGTGCTGTGGCCCGTTGAGCCAGTCGGGAGGAACTATGAATAGAAGGCATGTCAACGCGGCAATCACCGCGGGCCTAGCCCTTACCATGACGGTCGGTTCGGTGCCACCGCAGGCGTTTGCCGAGATGATGCAGGGCGATACTACCCAGGTCGTCGTCGAGCAAAGCGATGCGACGGGAACTGCCGCCACATCCGCGGACACCGGCCAGACAACCTCGGAAGATCAGGCGGTCGACAAGATCGCCTCGCTTGCCGAGCAAACCGACTTGCATGTTGCCGAGGGCTCCGACGCAACGCTTCCTCAAACCGTGGCGGCGACTTACGAGAGCGGCGCCACTAAGCAGGAAAACGTTACCTGGAAGCTGAACGGCGCCGATGCTCCGGCAACCTTGGCGCAGCTGCCAGCCGGCTCGTATGAGTTTGAGGGTACCGTCGATGGCGCCACCCAGACGGTCAAGCAGCGCGTGGTTATCGAGGCCGCCGCAGCGGATCCGGCCGCAGTTAACGCTGCAAGCGCCGCCGTGCCGTCCAGCGAAAGTGGCATCACGGTTGTCTCGATCGAATCCAACCCCATTATCGAGAAGTACGTCGGCTTCGATAGCGGCGACTTTGTGCCGACCCCTGCATTGAAGGTTAAACTGTCTGACGGCACCGAGGGCTCTGCCTATGTGCAGTGGGATGAAAAGTCAAAGGCGACCTTTGCCTCTGCAACTGAAGAGTCCGAAATCGCCATCACGGGCCAGATTTTCGGTGCGTCCGCTAACGGTCAATGGTACTCGCTCGCTGAGCCGTTCGATGTGACCGGTGTTCTCAAAGTCTACGCTCCCCGCACCACGGGCGGCACTCAGTGGTCCACTTGGACCGCAGCGGGTTTTGCGCCCACTCTGGCTTCGAACGTGTCCGTTTACTACTCCAACGGTGAGTCCCGGATGTGCCCGGTTGTGTGGAATAACATTTCCGAGGACCAGTACCAGAAAGCGGGCACGTTTATTGTTGAGGGCCATATAAAGGACTGTCCCTCCATGCTCGTGCATTGCACCGTGAATGTTCGTGCGGTCAAAAGCGTTGAGACCGAGCTTACGTGCACTACGATTGCCGGCGAATGGCCGGGCCTGCCGTATTCTGCTCAGGTTACCTTCGAGAACGGTGTCGTTGAGTCAATTCCTATTACATGGGACAACGTGGAGAGCTCCCAGTACTCAAAGCCCGGCACGTTTGTGGTCAATGGCAAGCTCAACGGTTTCGACAACCGAGATGTTACCTGCACGGTGACGGTAAAAGATGCCAAGGATGTATTGGACCTTAATTCGGTGACGTACGAGCGCATTGCGGGAGACGCCACGCCGCTTAGCAACTATGCTAATTTCCTGATGACCCAGACAGGCACAGGCTCGTATTATCGAAGCTACCAGGTTGACTGGGACAACGCCGATGCGTCTCAGTTCCAGAAGGCCGGCACGTATACCGTTACCGGTACGCTTCGGTCTAATAGCGCGTCTTCCGTTAACGGCCTTAAGGTAAGTGCAAAGGTCTTAGTTAAAGAGGTCGCATCCATCGAGAAAATTGCTCCGGTGAATACGCCCGTCAACGTTCGTCCGACTGCGGAGAGCGGCCTTCCCGGCATTGTCATGGTTACGTTTACCGACGGCACCAAGCAGCCTTGCTCCGTTAACTGGGATACCATTCTGGATTCCCAGGTTGCCCGCGAGGGTACCTTTACGGTATCTGGTTCACTGTCATATTGGGCCAATACCTCATCTTCGTCGTCTAGTCAGGTGGAACTGGGTGACAGCAACCGAGCCACGGCGACCATCTCCGTCCGCGCCCTTCAGATGCCTTCTTCGACTTCGACAAGCACGCTTATCGGTTGCCAGCCCAATATGCCGGGTTCAATCGAGGCTACGATGTGGAATGGTTCGCGAGGCAGTTTTCCCGTACAATGGTCGACAATTAGTCAGGACGCCCTAAAGAACCTTGGCCAGATTACTGTCAACGGATACTTCACTGGTTCCAACATTCCGGTCACGGCGACGGTCAACGTCTGCGATCTCAAGGACAGCAACATTGGCAAGATCGCTTATGTTCCCGGCGTCGGGCTCTTGGCTCCGCGCTATCTGTCCGATCTGTATTTGTCTGACGGCAGCTCCTTCTACCCCAGGTATTCCTCGGGGCAGCCTTATAGCTGGGATGAGTTTCCTCAAGAGCTGCTGGACGGCAAACCGGGCGAGTACGAAATTACCGGTACGGTCTCCGGCTCGCTGGCAAAGATCCATGCGACTGCGGTGTGCGGCGAGGTCAAGGGTGTCAACAACTACAGCGATAACGGCGTGACGCTTGGACGCTCGTACGAGGACTGGCGTGTCATCTACCCCGGTGAGGAAGTCAATCTGGACTATCTCACTGTTTCTGGCGCATTGCAGGACGGAACGACTTTTGACAGTCTCGGCGTCAACTGGGATGCCTACGATAGGTGCCCCCAGAAGGACTGCACGATAACTGGAACGGTCGTCGGAACGAATATCCCCGTGAAGGTCCATGTCATCGTGACTAAAAACTGGGAGGCTCAGCCGCAAACCATTACGGTGCTCAAGGGCAGCGACGGTACCGCCATGCTTCCCAGCCATGTCGAACTTGTAAGCCCCGATGCGACTGATCAACCGGGGTATTCGAACAAATACGCCGAGGCCAAGTGGAACACGAAGGGCTTCGATTGGACCCAGGGCGGCGTGGTCCGCGGCACTGCAACAATTAGCTTTGGCACGGGGAACGGCATGCAGACGGTCGACGTTCCGATTACTGCCACCGTTAAGATTGCGAGCAAGGCGACCTCGGTGCAGGGCGGAACCATATGGACCGTTCCCGGCACCAAGCCGATGCTGCCGGAATACCTTGAGGTTCGATACGACAACGATGTGTCTTCTGAGCCCCAGCGCGAAAAGGTCACATGGGACCGCGTTGCCGAAGACGCTTATGCCAAGGACGGTTCGTTTAAGGTGAAGGGCAAGCTCCAAGGTGGTGCCGAGGCGACAATCACTGTAGACGTCTGCTCTGTCACCTCTTTTGCCGTTCCTGAGCGCATTACCACGGCCAATGGCGTCGTTCCCGAGCTGCCGTGGAATGTTTCGGTTGCCACGAGTGATGGCAAAACGCACAATGCCCACGTTGAGTGGGGTGACATTCGCCCCTCGGTTTATACCGGAGAGCCGGGTCAGGTCACGACAGTGTCTGGCGCGCTGTTTACAAGCGACCTCAACGGATACGGCGTCGGCATCAACACCGGCCTCACTGTTCAGACCAAGATCGTTATCCAAGGCGTTGAGAAGGCAATCGATAACGGCGAGACCGCAGTGACCACCAAGGCCGGTACCGCTCCGACCATGCCATCCAAGATGGCGGTCGAGATGAGCGACGGCTCCGTTTCGACAGCCGCTATTGATTGGGACCCGATTGCGCCCGAGAAGTACGAGCAGCCTGGTACGTTCTATGCGACGGGCCACGTGGTCGGCTTTGATGCCGCTGCTGTTATGGCGCTGCTTGACGATGACGGCCAAAAGGTCGGCGTTGATGAGAACGGCAACGTTACTGCTAAGGTGACGGTTGCCGACAAGAAGGCGAAGAAGGTTGCGTTGCAGCCTGAGGCCGTTGTAGTCAACACCACGGTCGGATCAATGCTGGAGCTGCCCGAGTGCGTGAATATTAATTACTCCGACGGCACCTTTACGGCGCATAGCCAATACGGTGGCACCGAAATCGAAAAGTGGACCGACACCGATGGCCTCGATCTTTCCAAGCCGCTCGCCAAGAAGGGTACGTACAAACTCGTCGGCAAGCTCAAGGATGTCGACAACGTCAACGCTATCGTGTACGTCAACGTCTCCGAGGCGCCGCGGACCATCACCAAGCTCGAGGCCAAGTCGTTTAGCGTTGCCAAGGGTACGTCCAAGCAGGCCCTGTACGCCCAGATGCCCAAGCAGGTAGTGGCGACCTATTCAGATGGCTCGACCGACTTGCTCGACATTGACACGTGGGACCTGTCCAACGTCACGGATGAGGTGCTCAACGGAACTAGCACGGTGCAGATCACGGGCACGGTTAAGCTCAACGGCGCCAAGGTGACCTGCAATGTGACTGTGGTGGATCAGGATGCCGAGACGCCCGACCACGTTGAGTCAATTCCCGACATCCAGATTGTGGACAACGCCAAGGTCGCGGACCTGATGGACATGCTGCCGTCCACGGTGACGGTGGTCATGAAGGACGGCAAGACTAAGAACGAGACGCCCGTTAAGTGGTCTCAGGTCGATAGCCTGGGTCGCGCCGGCAACGAGTTTGAGGTCACGGGCCTGACGGACAACGGCATGACCGTGACGGTCAAGGTCAAGGTGACCGCGCGTATCGTGAGCCTGGATCCTGCCAAGGGCATTGAGGTCGAGCGCGATACGAAGGCGGCGGACGTTCTGAAGAAGCTGCCCGAAAAGGTTGCGGCTGTCTATTCTGACGGCTCTGAGTCCGCGGTCGACGTGACGTGGGACACCGGGGACCTGGGCGACAAGGACTTTGCCAAGGAGGGCAAGGTTACCGTTAAGGGCACGGTCGCCGGCACGGACCAGAAGGCAGAGTGCACCATTAAGGTCGTCAAGCCGCTGCGCGAGATTCCCGACCACCTTGCTGGTACCGTTGACGCCGTGACGGTCGACGACGGCGCGAAGCCCGATGCGGTTGTGGCGGCGCTGCCCAAGACCGTGAAGGTCGCCATGAAGGACGGCTCCGAGGTCGACTCGAAGATCGACTGGACCGCCCCCAAAGAGGCCCTCACCATTAAGGGCGGCAGCACGAGCGTTGTCATTACGGGCAAGACGGCGGTTGGCAACTTTGAGGTCAATGCTACGGTCAATCTGGTGCCGGTCGTTAAGAGCGTCGTCGACGTTCAGCTTTCGGTTGCTCGCAATACGGCTGCCGACGGCATTCCGCTGCCTGTCCAGGTGACCCTTAACATGTCCGACGGCTCGAAGAAAACCGCGAACGTTACGTGGGATAAGGCTCCGCTCACGGCGGATGCTCTGAGCAAGCTGGGTGACATCGCGCTTGAGGGCGCAGTCGAGGGCACGTCGGTCAAGGCCAAGTGCACCGTCACGGTTGTGAAGAGCGACGCCGAGATACCGGTGTCCGTTAAGCCTGTCGCGGGCGTTAGCGTACCCGAGGGCTCGTCTGCCGATGCCGTGCGCGAGGCGCTCAAGGGCGTCAAGGCCACTGTGCTCATGAAGGACGGTAAGACCACGGCGGAGTCCGAGGTCACGTGGACCGAGGTCCCTGCCGCTGCCGCCACCTATGGCAACACCGTTGTCGCCAAGGGCGTGACGGTGAACGGCAGCCTGCCGGTCGAGGTCGTCGTTACCTCTACGACGACAATCAATACGGTAGCCAAGGTGCCGCAGATTACGGTTGAGCGCGATGACAAGGCCGATACCGTGACGGGGCAGCTGCCCAAGAAGGTCACCGTGACCTATTCCGATGGTCACACGGACGAGGCCGCGGTCACGTGGAATACGGATGACCTGGACAAGCAGCTTGCCGCTGTCGGCGAGCACACGCTCGAGGGCTCCGTCGAGGGCACGACGCTCAAGGCGACCTGCAAGCTGGTCGTCGAGACGCCTAAGCGCGAGATTCCCCATCACGTGAAGAATGGCAGCCTGACGCTTGACCAGCCGGTACTTGACGGGGCCTCTTCCGAGGGCATTACCAAGGCACTCGCAGGCCTTAAGGCGACTGTGGTGATGGCCGATGATAAGACCGAAGCCGAATCTGACATCACGTGGACTGATGTCCCCGATGCCGATATCGCCACGACGGGCAAGACCCTCACGGTGCGCGGCACCACCGAGCAGGGCGGCTTTGCGGTGACGGCGACCGTTTCGGTTAAGCCGGTCATTAAGAGCGCGTCGCTTGCCGAAGGCGCTGGTGCCATTGCCGCCAAGCGCGACGACAAGGTTGCCGACGTCGTGGCCCATCTGCCCAAGCAGGCGAGCGCGATGTATTCTGATGGCACTGCCAAGGACCTGGATATTTCGTGGGATACGAGCGCGCTGACCCAGAAGGCGCTCGGCGAGCTCGGCGACATTATCGTTACGGGCACCGTCAAGGACGAGACCGGTTCTGCCACGGTGACGGTCACCGTTGCCGTGTCCGAGAAGGACTCGAACATTCCCGTGACGCCCGGTGCGCTCGACGCCGTTGAGGTCTTTGAGTTTAGCTCGCCCGATGAGGTACTGAAGGCTCTGCCCAAGAAGGTCGCTGTAACCATGAAGGACGGCAGCCAGAAGGACTACGGCATCGACTGGGAGAACGTGCCCGCGCTTGGCTGGGGTGCCGACGATGCGACCGTGACCGGTAAGGTGCACGGCACGGAGCTGACGGTCAGTTGCGATGTGGTCGTTAAGCCGCGTCCTTCTGCAGAGGATATGGTGATTGTCGATCGGAACGGCAAGCCCACGACCGCCGAGACCACGCTCAGGGTCGAGCGCGGCAAGGAGATCGACCTGGCTGCCGCGGCGAGCAATGCGGACAAGGGCGCAATGCTCGCGGTCCCGTGACGTGGACCTCGTCCGATCCGACGATCGCGACGGTCGAGAACGGCAAAGTCAAGGCCCTCAAGAACGGCACCGTTGTCATTACGGCGACGATGGATGTTAACGGCGGGGCTGTGGCGATTTCGCTGGCTGACGAAGGTGGCGTCGCTGAGGCGCCGGCAGTTCAGCAGTTCACCGCTTCGGTGACCGTTGAGGTTGTTGAGCCGGTCGTTGAGCAGAAACCGACGGACGGCAAGGACAACGGTGGCAAGTCTGATGCCAAACCGGCTTCGGATGCGAAGAAGGACGGCAAGAAGGCTGCTGCTGGAAGCCTGGCCCAGACGGGTGACAACACGGCTGTGACTGTCGCCGCACTTGGCGGAACCGGCCTGTTGGCGCTAATCGTCGCCGCAATCGAAAAGCTGCGCCATCGCGCTGAGTAGCGCAGAGCGCATAGGGCCCTAGGGCACAAGAAGGCCTCCCGGTCCTCGTAAGCCACGAGGACCGGGAGGCCTTTCGTTTGGCTGCCCTGCGTCTTAGAGTGATCTGCTCGCCACGAAATGGGCCTATCTACTACGTTTGACCGGTAGCCCTCAACCATGCCGAGAATTGCAAAATTAAAACCGCAGGTAGAAGGCTTGCCAATTTAAAAAAAGACCCGCATGGTCGGCTCATGCGGGTTAAACGTAGTAGATAGGCTGTTTTCGTGGCGCGGCGTTAGCGGGATGTGACAAAGGGACAGTCCCTTTGTCACATTGGCTAGTCTAGGCGCGTCGGATCGTGGGGGTAGGCGTTGAGGATCTCGACGCCGGACTCGGTGACCAGGGCCAGGTCTTCGATGCGGACGCCGGTGCGGCCGGGGAGGTAGATGCCCGGCTCGATGGAGAAGGTCATGCCCGGCTCGATAACCTGCTCGTTGACGAGCGAGACGTCGCCTGGCTCGTGGTCCTGCAGACCGATCGAGTGGCCCAGGCGATGCGTGAAGTACTTGCCGTAGCCAGCGTCTTCAATTACGTCGCGCGCGGTGCGGTCTAGGTCGCACATGCGCACGCCCGGTGCGATGAGCGACTCGGCAGCCTCGTTGGCGCGGCGCACGATGTCGTAGATGCGCGCCGTCTCCTCGTCCGGCTCGCCCCAAAAGAACGTGCGCGTCATATCCGAGCAGTAGTTGCGATGACGTCCGCCAATGTCGAACAGCACCACATCGCCGCGCTTGAGTACAGTGCCGTCGGGCTCGTGATGCGGGTCTCCGGCGTTGGCGCCAAAGCTCACGATGGGCGGAAAGCTAAAGCCCTCGCAGTCGTGTTTGCGGTACAGGCCGAGCATCTGGTCGGCAATTTCGCGCTCCGTCACGCCCTCGTGAACGAGCTTGATGGCGTCGGCCATCACGGCGTCGTTGGCGGCCGAGGACACGCGCATGAGCTCCTGCTCGGCTTCGTCCTTGTGGGTGCGTGCGGCGGTAACGGCAAAATCGCCCAGGAAAAACTCGTTGGCGGCGTGGCGCTCCATAAGGGGCATTAAAAAGCCGGAGCGCATGACGGTATCGATGCCGAGGGGCTTGGTCGGATCGACTTCGCGTGCGATGGCGTCGGCCACGACGTCGGTATCGGTGTGGTAGGCGACGCAGGCATTGTCGTACTCGGGCAGCTGATGCAGGGCGTTGACCAAGATCACCGGCTCGGCATCGCGCGTGAGCAGCACGCCACAAAAACGTTCGAACATATCGGCATAAAAGCCGGTCAGATAGTAGATCGACCACGGGTCATTCACAAGCAGTTGCGCGCCGGGGTGCTGAGCCTCGAGCGCATCGAGCACGCGCGCTGCACGCTGGTCATCGACATGTGCCATACGTCGTCCTTTCGCTAGGTTGCCACCATGGTATCCCCAATGCCAGGGTAGTCAATTTGGGACGGGGCTATTTTAGCTGCGTCAAACATGCGGAATGATTTCTCTGGGGCGGGCTGATAGGTAAAAGTAGTCAATACAGTCTCGTCCCGAATTAGCTGCTTTCAAAAGTATGGTGGATTACGGGGCTGGACCTGTATTACTTGACCATGGGAAAAATCGCGAAATTAAAACCGCAGGTAGAGGGCTTATTAACAATCGAAAATTGCCGGTATGGATGGGGGTCTCCGAATCAACCCCGTAATCCGGCATAGTTTTGAAATGGCACTAAAGTAGGCACAAGCTAAATGCCGATTCCATGGAAAGTTGCGGTGGAATAGTTCCTGGATGCTGGGGTTTTGGCGGAAATCAGGAACTATTTCACCGCAAATGAGGAGGGGCGGGGTGGTTGGCGGGGTAGCTAAAAGAGCCCCGTCCTAAATTAGCTGCCTATGCAGAGTCGATGTCCATGCTGGCGATGAGGTTGATGTTGGTGCTGAGAAGGTCTTCCAGCACGATGTCGCCCATACGGATGGGCGCGTCGACGACCAGGCCGCGGATGAGGTCCATGGCTTGGGCGTGGAGTGCCAGCGGGATGGCTTCGGCCGTGCGCACGGGCAGCAGCGCCTCATCGCCGCTGGATACAGCCACGGTGGTGGTGAGCACGCGCATGGGGCAGGTGAGCTCCTGATGCGCGAACTTATCACCACGCGGGCAACTGTTGCCGGTTACGGAGCGAACCTCTACCACGGCGCCGTCTGCGCTGCGCTCGACCTCCACGGTCAGGAGGCACTCGGATGGGCAGGTGGTGCAGTTGAACTGCAGCGTTTCAATCGCGTTTGTGCTCATGACCCTACGCCTCCTCAATAGGGTCAACGGACAGGACAATCTCGCTGACACCCAGGTCGAGTGCGCGCTGAATCACCTTTGCCGGCAGCGGGTAGCTTTCCATGACGCTCGGTTTAAACGGGCGGATCTTGCCTGCAAACAGTTCCTCGTCATTTGCGAGAATGCGCACGCGGGCAGCATCGACCGGCCGGCGCACGCGGAAGTTGAGCTTAGTGAGCCCGACGGTCGTAATGCGTCCCGGCAGTGCGTAGCCTGCGATGCCGGCGGGGGAGACCGTGAGCTGGCAACCCGTGCCCGCAGCGCAGCTTGTGCACGGGGTACCCGCATCGGCCCCCAGCACCACGGCTCAGTGCGTACACCGCCGCAGCCGCACCGGTGCGCTCGGACTCGGTCGTTACGTTGTCTGCCAGGTCGTGCACGTGCAGCACGTTGCCACAGGCAAAGATGCCAGGAACGCCTGTCTGCAGGTTCTGGTCCACCACGGCACCGCGCGTGCGGGGATCCAGCTCCACGCCCGCGGCAACCGAAAGCTCGTTCTCGGGAATCAGGCCCACTGAAAGCAGTAGCGTGTCGCAAGGAACAACGCGCTCAGTCCCCGGAATGGGTGCCAGGTGCTCGTCGACTTGACTTACCTCGACGGCTTCCACGCGATCGTGACCGATTACGCGCGTGACGGTGGTGGACAGGTGCAGCGGAATGCCAAAATCGTCCAGGCAGTTCTTGACGTTGCGGCGCAAGCCGTTGGCGTAGGGCATGAGCTCGTACACGCCCTCGACCGAAATCCCCTCGAGCGTGCAGCGGCGCGCCATGATGAGCCCAATGTCGCCCGAGCCCAAAATGACGGCGCGCGAGCCGGGTTTGAGGTTCTCGATATTGATGTATCGCTGCGCCAGACCGGCCGTAAACACGCCGGCAGGTCGGCTGCCGGGAATCTTGATCTCGCTGCGGGTGCGCTCGCGGCAACCCATGGCAAGGACGACCGCACGCCCAGTGAGCTGCAGCATACCGGCGGGGCTCATGAGCGTGACGGTGTGGACCGCGGCGTCTTCCGTGGACTCGCCCGGATCAATCCCAAGCACCATGCTGTCCAAGAACAGCGCAATGTCGGTCCCTCGCACCTGATCGATAAAGCGCTGCGCGTACTCGGGGCCGGTGAGCTCCTGCTTAAAGTGCGAAAGGCCAAAACCCGGGTGAATGCACTGGCGCAGGATGCCGCCCAAGTGTTGCTCGCGCTCCACGATAGCCACGCGCGTGCCGGCCTTATGCGCGGCAAGCGCGGCAGCCATGCCAGCGGGTCCACCGCCGATAACGACCACGTCGAACGCCTGCGTTGGCACTGCCTCGTCGGCGCCGTCCGCCGCGATTGTGGCATTCACTTCAAAGCTCGCCATCTTAGCGCACCACCTTCAAAGGTCCCTCAACGAGCCACGAGCCAGTGTCCTCCAGCAGCACCTCGCTGGGGTAACACCCCAGCTCACGGGCCAGAATCGCCACCACGCGGCTCTGGCAAAAGCCACTTTGGCAGCGGCCCATACCCGCGCGGCAGCGGCGTTTGACGCCCTCGACCGAAACCGCACCCGGGCGGCGTCGGATCGCGGCAACAATCTCGGCCTCGGGCACTGTCTCACAGCGGCAGACGATCTGCCCCCATGCAGGGTCGGACTCAATGAGCTCCTCCTTGCGCGCAAGCGGTGCGAGGTCAAAGTCGTCCGGTGCGCGGCGAATCTGATCCCAGTCGGCCCGCTCGCGCAAAGCAACGCCCGCTTCGCGCATCACGTGCTCCATGCGCTCAGCAATGGCCGGTGCGCTCGCCACGCCTGGCGACTGAATGCCCGCCGCCTGAAACAGCCCCGGCACCACGGCCGACTGCCCAATAAAGAAGTCGTTTGTTCCCTTGATGACCGGACGTCCGCCGGCAAACGCGCGCACCACGCGGCGCGTGTCCAGATCGGGAACCAGCTTACGCGCTCCCGTCAGCAGCGCGTTCACATCGCCTGCATAGGTCTGCGTGTCGCCCGGCTCGCGCACGGCAGCGGTCGCGGTGATCACGGTGTTGCCGTGCACTGTACCTGTGACGATAACGCCCTTGGACACCGGCGTGGGCACGGGGTAGAGCGGCATGAGCGCGCGCGGCTCCTTGTCCAGCACCACGATGTTTCCCTGGCGCCAGACCATCTGAAACTCTTCGGCGCCGGCCATATGCGAGATGTCCGCGGCACCGTTGCCCGCGGCGTTGATCAGATAGCGGCAGCGCACATCGCCGGCAGGCGTCACCAGCGTAAAGCGCGCATCGTCGCCCGAGCTAGCAACCTCAATCGCCTCCACCGGTGCGGAGTGCATAAACGTCACGCCGTTGGCGACCGCGTTCTCCAGCGCGGCGATGGCCACTTCAAACGGGTCGACGTAACCGGTCGAAGGGCACCACAGCGCGCTCGTTGCGTCGGCGCTGGCACGCGGCTCCAGCTCGTGGAGGCGCTCGGGGCCGATAATCGACAGCTCGGGCACGCCGTTGGCCAGGCCATTCTGGCGCAGCTTCTCCAGGTGCGTGCGGTCTTCGTCGTTGAAACCCAGCACCATCGAACCGGTGCGGCAAAACAAAAATCCCAGCTCCTGGGCCCACGTGCCATATAGCTCGCAACCGCGGGCGTTGACCTGCGCCTTTACCGTGCCTGGAGCCGGATCGTAGCCTGCGTGCACCAGGCCGCCGTTGGCCTTCGACGCGCCCAGCGCGATATCGTTGGCCGCCTCGACCACACAAATGGATATGTCAAAACGCGCGAGTTGCCGCGCGATGGCGCACCCGGTAATGCCCGCGCCCACAATTGCGATATCAAACGTTTCTGCCACGGTGCCTCCCAGACAAGTTGACAGGCTGTCAATAGGACTATCCTACGGTCTGCACACCCCCAGTGCAGCGGCAATGCGGCGAACAGCCCCGCTGCATCCGCCAACGGCAGGCGGGGGGAGACTCGGGACCATCGGTGACCTCGTCTGCCGCCCCTGGTGTCAGAGGTTTGTCTCGTTCTGCAACAGCAAGCAGAAGAACTGGGTTCCAGATGTTACAGATCGAGACGTTTGCCAGACAGACCCTCCGTTTGTCTTGATTTGTAACAGTAAGAGGGGGAAATCGGTCCTATGTGTTACAGATTGAGATGTAAAGTCAGGGAAAGATTCTTCTGTCTTGATCTGTAACATCTAGGGACCATTTTGGGGTCTAGATGTTACAGATTTAGATGAACCTATCAGTCGGTTTCGAATGTCTAAATCTGTAACGGTTAGACCTGTTTTTGCCGAGTTGTTGTTACAGATCGAGATTTAAGTTGGGGAAAGAATAGTTTGTCTAAATCTGTAACATCTGGGACTGTCTTTGCCGAGTAACTGTTACAGATTGAGACATTCGGCCTGGACGTTTTCTTTTGTCTCAATCTGTAACAGTTAGCCGATGATTTGGGTTGCAGATGTTACAGATCGAGACAAACCTTCCGACGGATTTTGAATGTCTCGTTCTGTAACAGTAAGAGGGGTTTTGGGGCCCAAGATGTTACAGATCGAGATTTAAGTCGGGGAGGGGCCCTGTGTCTCAATCTGTAACAGCAAGATGGGAAATTTGGTCCCATTAGTTATAGATCGAGACGTTTGCTCGGCGGCCCTTCCGTTCGTCTCGATCTGTAACAACTAGACCCTTATTTGCCGAGTATCTGTTACAGATTGAGATGTTTGTGTCTGCACCAGTCCCGTACCCAACCGTAGTCCCATATAAACAAACCCCGTGGTAAACTTGACCGGACTGTAAATATTCCGAAAGGTACACCCCAATGTCCAAGTACATCTCCGAGCTCATGTCGCCGCAGCTTATGGGCGTCATCTATGCCTTTGTTGGCTTTATCATCGCCCTGTACGTGCTGTCGGTCGTTTATGTGTTCATCGACGCTCGCCGCCGCGGCGCCAGCGCCTACGTGGCATGGGGCATCATCGCCCTCATCCCGTTTGTGGGCCTCATCGCCTATCTGGTCCTGCGTCCGCATTCCTACGCGGCCGACCGCGAGGAGCAGGAGCTGGACATGGCCCTGCGCGAGCGCCAGCTTGCCCAGTACGGCACCTGCCCGCAGTGCGGCGCGCCCATCGAGAGGGACTTTGTGGTCTGCCCCGTGTGCGATACCCAGGTTCGCAACGTGTGCCCCAGCTGCCATCGCCCGCTCGATGCGCACTGGAAGGTCTGCCCCTACTGCCGAACTCGCATCCAGTAACGCATCCATCGCCGGGCCGGCCGCAGGCCACGGGCACCGCGCGTCCCGCGCAAGCCGCACGCGCGCCCCGCAGCCCCGCCCCCACACGATGAAGCATGCGTAGAAAATCGCCCGCCGTGCCATTAAGGTGCGGCGGGCGCTTGTATACCAAGGCAACCTGCCTATAATGATGCAAGTCAAAAACGCCGAGCGCATCGCACACACTTGCATCAGGCATCCGAGAGGAGAAAACATACCCATGAAGGCACTCTACAATGACGGTTCGGTGGCCGAGCTCCCGCAGGACGAGGTCACGCACGTCATCCGCCACTCTGCTGCGCACATCATGGCGCAGGCCATCAAGCGTCTCTATCCCGAGGCC
Organism: uncultured Collinsella sp.; assembly: GCA_958418185.1. Lineage (GTDB taxonomy): Bacteria > Actinomycetota > Coriobacteriia > Coriobacteriales > Coriobacteriaceae > Collinsella. Next base: position 4,346 of record CATZEP010000015.1, on the reverse strand, counting down.
GATTTTGCCTACGGCCCCGCGACCGACAACGGTTTTTACTACGACGTCGACCTACCCGAGGGCGTCAAGATCAGCGAGGACGACTTCCCCGCGATCGAGGCCGAGATGAAAAAGATCGTCAAAGAGAACCTCAAGTTCACCGTGTACGAGAAGCCCCGCGCCGAGGCCATCGCCCTTATGGAGGAGCGCGGCGAGAAGTACAAGGTCGAGCACATCGGCGACCTGGACGACGACGCCCGCATCACCTTCTACCAGCAGGGCGACTACATCGACATGTGCGTCGGCCCCCACATCTGCTACACCAAGGCCCTCAAGGCCTTTAAGCTCACCGGCGTCTCGGGCGCCTACTGGAAGGGCGACAAGGACAACAAGATGCTCACCCGCATCAACGGCGTCGCCTTTGCCACCAAGGAAGAGCTCGACGAGCACATGCACATGCTGGAGGAGGCCAAGAAGCGCGACCACCGCAAGATCGGCCGCGAGATGGACCTCTTTATGATGCGTGACGAGGCCCCCGGTTTCCCGTTCTTCCTGCCCAACGGCATGATCCTTAAGAACACGCTGCTGGACTATTGGCGCGAGATTCACCGCAAGGCCGGCTACGTGGAGATCTCCACGCCGCTCATCATGAACAAGCAGCTGTGGAAGACCTCGGGCCACTGGGACCACTACAAGGACAACATGTACTCCACCGTCATTGACGACGAAGAGTACTGCATTAAGCCCATGAACTGCCCGGGCGGCGTGCTGGTGTACGCCTCCAAGCCGCACTCCTATCGCGAGCTGCCCATTCGCGCCGGCGAGATTGGCCTGGTGCACCGCCACGAGCTGCGCGGCGCCCTGCACGGCTTGTTCCGCGTGCGCTGCTTTAACCAGGACGACGCCCACCTGTTTGTGCGCCCCGACCAGCTGACCGACGAGATCGTGGGCGTGGTCAACCTCATCGACTCCGTGTACCAAAAGTTTGGCTTTAAGTATCACGTTGAGCTTTCCACCCGCCCCGAGGACTCCATGGGTTCGGACGAGGACTGGGCTCGCGCCGAGGAGGGCCTGCGCACCGCTCTGGAGAAGCTGGGCATGGACTACGAGGTCAACGAGGGCGACGGCGCCTTCTACGGCCCCAAGATCGACTTCCACCTGGAGGACTCGCTCGGCCGTACCTGGCAGTGCGGCACTGTCCAGCTCGACTTCCAGATGCCGCTCAACTTTGATCTGGAGTACGTGGACGCCGACGGCACCAAGAAGCGCCCCATCATGCTGCACCGCGTATGCTTTGGCTCCATCGAGCGCTTCATCGGTATTCTGATTGAGCACTTTGCGGGCAAGTTCCCCACCTGGCTGGCTCCCGTGCAGGTCAAGGCGCTTCCCGTCTCCGAGAAGAGCCGCGACTACGCTCACGAGGTGTGCGCCAAGCTGGAGGAGGCCGGCATTCGCGTGGTCTGCGACGACCGCGACGAGAAGATCGGCTACAAGATCCGCGAGGCCCGCAGCATCGATCGCGTGCCCTACATGCTCATCCTGGGCGAGAAGGAGGTCGAGGCCGGCAACATCTCCGTCCGCGATCGCTCCAACGAGACCGTTCAGATGACCGTTGACGAGTTTGTGGCCAAGGTACTCGAGGAGATTAAGACTCGCGCCTAGCACAAACAATACAAGAATTAACAAAGGCGATCGTCCTCGCGGGCGATCGCCTTTTTTGTTGTCTATAGAAGAAAAGCCGCTGGTTAGAGCGGCTTTTTTGTTGTGCAAAAAGGTACAGGTTTTTATAGAGGCGTATGGAGATGCACCCATTCGCGGCGCATTTTGTGCAATCTGGGAAAACGCGAACAGTTTGCTTGTATAATGAGCTTCGACGAAAGATACAAAAACCTGTACTTTTGCGACTGCGCCTAGCTGCGAGCGAGAAGCCTGTTCTTAACGACCCTGCATCCGCGTGTGTCGCGGATTCAAGTTAAGGGGGCGAGAGATGGAACAGACAATGCGGCGCCAAGAGCAGCTGCCCGGTGCTTTTAACGGCGCCATTAACAACAGCCAGCATGGCCGTGTCCGCTGGTATCTGGTCCACACCCCCAACGGTAAAGAGCGCGAGACCTGCGAAAAGGTCCGCCGCATTATCCCGCACGAGCTGATGCAGGACGCTTTTGTGATGCAAAAGGAGTTCTGGTTTAAGCGGGACGGTGCCTGGTCGCTCCAAACCAAACCTATGTACAAGGAATACTTCTTCGTCGCCACGCGCGATGCCGCCCTGCTCGATAAGGCTTTGGCTCAGTTGAGCTTTGGCTGCCGCATTGCCGGCAGCAGGGAGCGGGCCTATGCGCCCATGCCTGACGATGCGCAGGACTGGTACCGCAGCGTGCTCGACGACGACGGTGTGGTTCGCAATAGCGTAGCCCGCATAGAAGACGGTGTGCTGCACATTGAGCAGGGCCCGCTGGTGGGACAAGAGGCCCGGGTGAAAAAGATCGACCGTCATAAGCGCTGGTGCCTGGTAGACGTGGGCGAAGGCGACTCCGCTTTTAGGGAGCTGCTTCCGTTGGACGTACCCAGTAAGACGTAAGGGGACGTTGCACCGGCAATTTATTCGCTTTTTGAATTCATCGATTTGGGGATCCCTGGGAACAAGGGCGTGGATTTGAACTTGACTGATAGAGAAGTAACAAAGGGAGCTGCACCAGCGGGTGCTGCATTGATTGCAGAGGCTATGGATCGGCGCAATGTTGCCGGCCGCTACAAGGCCGTGCAGGCCGTGAAGGACTGGGATCGCACGCGCCTGGGCTACCGCGCCGTGAAGCGCGCATTCGACATCGTGTTCAGCGGCTGCGTGCTTGCCGTCATCGCCGTTCCCGGCCTGGTGCTGGCCGCGGCCATCCGCCTGGAGAGCGAGGGCAACCCGTTCTACAGCCAGGTGCGCGTGGGCCAGACCCACCACGACGGCAGCCTGTCCACCTTCCGCATGTGGAAGTTCCGCAGCATGTATAAAGACGCTGACGAGCGCCTCGCTGAGCTCAAGGGGCAGAACGAGATCGCCGGCGCCATGTTCAAGATGAAGGACGACCCGCGCGTCACCAGGATCGGCAAGTTCATTCGCAAGCACTCCATCGACGAGTTCCCGCAGTTCGTCAACGTGTTCCTGGGCCAGATGTCCGTCGTGGGCCCGCGCCCGCCTCTGCCCAACGAGGTCGCCGAGTATACAGAATTCGACCTGCAGCGCCTTGCCGTCAAGCCCGGCATCACGGGCCTCTGGCAGGTGACAGAGCGCAACAGCACCGGGTTCGATGGCATGGTTCGCCGCGACCTGGAATATATAGCAAAGAGGGGTGTCCTGTTGGATCTTAAAATCATCTGCCTCACCGTGCTTGAGGTGTTTACCGGGGATGGTGCGTGCTGATGCGCCAAGCTATTCACATCATTTTGCTATCAGGTGGTTCAGGTTCTCGGCTCTGGCCCCTTTCGAATGATGCGCGATCAAAACAGTTTCTTAAAGTGTTGCGCGATGCTAATGGCAACCATGTATCGATGGTGCAGAGAACCTTCGACCAGATTGAACGCGTGGTTCCCGGCGCGGATGTAACTGTGGCAACCTGTGCGACACAGGTTCGTGCTCTCGAGATGCAAGTTAAGGGTCACTATGCTGAGGTCGTGGAGCCTGAGCGTCGTGATACCGCTCCTGCAATCATGCTTGCGTGCGAGCACCTACTGGCAGAGCAGGGTGCGGGTCTTGCCGACCCGGTTATTGTGATGCCCATCGATTCCTATGTCGAGGATACCTACTTCCAAAAGGTTGCAGATGTCGCATCGGCAATCGAGGCGAATACAGCAGACATCGTGCTGCTGGGCGTTGAACCTGTTTACCCGAGCGAGAAGTACGGTTATATCGTTCCCTCTGAATCGCAGGGCTCTCCGCGGATGGTGGAGCGCTTTACCGAGAAACCCAATGAGGTCAAGGCGAGCGAGCTCATAGGTCGCGGGGCTCTTTGGAACTGTGGCGTCTTTGGATTCCGCCTTGGTTATGTTCTCGAAATCCTGTCTCAGTATGGATCGTATGCAAGCTATGAGGACCTTCGGTCGCGTTATGCTGAGCTTCCAAAGAACTCGTTCGATTACGAGGTGGTGGAGACGGCGGAATCCGTTGCCGTTATTCCGTATGCTGGATCTTGGAAGGACCTTGGTACTTGGAACACGCTTACCGAGGAGATGGGCGAATCTGTAAGCGGACGGGTTTCCATTGACGAAGACAGTTGCTCTGATGTTCATGCCATCCATGCGCTCGGCCTTCCCGTGGTGATCGCACGGCTCCCTGCTTCCGTGGTGGTCGCAACGCCAGACGGCGTCCTGGTGTCCGGAAA